>WVSO01000126.1 GCA_015689745.1 Rhodobacterales bacterium HKCCSP123
CCGACTTGCCACGCGCAGCGGCGCGAAGGCCCCCTGCAACGTCGCCTGCGCCGCGACCGCGGCGACCACGATCGCCACCAGCGCGCGCAGGTTCCCGCTTGCGGACAGCACCGTCAGCCGCGACAGGCAGCCCCGCGCCAGCACCGTGCCCAGCCCGAACATCAGGCCACCCAGCACCAGCCCCAGCACCGGCACCGCCTCCACCTGGAAGCGGTGCGCGTCGAAGGACACCAGCCCGAAGGCGACCGCCCCCTGCGTGCCCAGCACGGCCACCAGGAGCGCCATCGCCCAGACACCCCGCGCCTCGGCGCGCTCGGCCTCCGGCCCGACCAGCGCGCGCCGCAGGCAGAAGCGCGTCAGCTGTGCCAGCGCCCCGAAGCCGAGGCCCACCAGCAGCCCGAACCAGACCGACGCCTCCCGCGGCGTCATCTCAAGGCCAAGCGTCTCGTACATCGCGCGTCTCCTGCCGGGCCGACATGGCCCCTCGCGCGGGAGCTAGGCCCGGCCCGCGCGAGTCGCAACCTGCCGGGTCGGGCAGGGTGTCCCTCGTCCGGGCGCACCGAAAGAACGCTTGTTCCAATCTTGCCGGGTTGGCACAACGAAATCGGTCCCCGCGTCCTGCAAAAGGCCGCCCGTCCCTATTTCGCATCCGTCAGCCGATCCGCCCGCGCCAGAGCTGAACCTTGGTCCCGGAATGATCCACCGGCCCGAAAGGCTCCAGGGCCAGCCCCGTGGCCTTGGCGAGCCCCCCGTCGCTCGTCACGATCCCCACCGACCAGCCCGCGAAGCGCTCGCGCAAGACGCCGCCAAGCGCCCCGTAAAGCCCGAAGAGCAGCTTCCGCTCCCCGATTCGGCCCCCGTAAGGCGGGTTGGTCAGCACGATCCCCGGCGCACAGCCCTCGGGCGGCTGAAGATCGCTCACCGCCGCCCGCGCGAAACGGCAGACAGCCGCCACCCCCGCGCGCTCGGCATTGCCCTGCGCCCCCCGGATCGCCCCGTCATCCCGGTCGAAGCCGAAGAACCGCGTCCCCAATTCTCCGTTTTCCAAATATCCCCGCCGGAGGCTCCCGTCCTCACCACCCGCGCCACCATCCGAAGACCCGGGCGCACCGTCCCCCCAGCTCCGTAGGCCGGGCTTCAGCCCGGCGCTGCCGGCACTGCCGGCAAGTTTCTCGAACGCAAACCCCCGCGACCGCCCCGGCACCAGCCCAAGCGCGATCTCCGCCGCCTCCAGCGGAATCGTCCCCGACCCGCACATCGGATCGACGACGGCTTGCGTCCCGTCGAACCCCATTTCCCAGAGAAACGCCGCCGCCATGCTCTCGCGCAAGGGCGCCTTCCCGACGAAGGCCTTGTGCCCCCGCCGGTGCAAGGGCTCGCCCGTGGTATCCAGCGACACCACGCAGAGATCGTCCTCGATCCGCACCTTCACCACCACCTCGGCCTCTGCCGAAACCGGCACCCCGGCGGCGGCAATCGCCCCCGCGATCCGCTGCGCGGCGGCCTTGTGGTGATAGATCTTCGACTTGCGGCACACCGCCTCGACCCGCACCGGCACGTCATCGCGCAACCAGTCGCGCCACGCCACCCTGCGCGCCCGCTTGTCGAGCTGCGCGAGATGCATCGCCCGGAAGGCCGCCACCCGCCACAGCACCCGCACCGCGCAGCGCAACCCGATGTTCGCCCGCGCGGCCTCTTCCAGCCCGCCCGCGATCTCCACGCCGCCGGGCACCACTCGCACGCCGGCAAAGCCGTGCCGCGCGGCCTCGGCGGCAAGGGCCGCCTCCAGCCCCGGCACGGCGACCAGAAAAAGAACGCCCGGCTCCGTCACCGGGCCGGGCGCATCATCGGCCATGGATCAGCCCTCAGTCCTTGGCGCGCTCGACATAGGTGGCGTCGGCGGTGTTCACCACCACGCGCGTCCCCGTGCCGATATGCGGCGGCACCATCACGCGCACGCCATTGTCGGCCATCGCCGGCTTGTAGGAGGACGAGGCCGTCTGCCCCTTCACCACCGGCTCGGTCTCCACGATCTCGACCGTCACCTTCTGCGGCAGCTCCAGCGCGATCGCGACCTCGTTGTGGATCGACAGGAAGCACATCATGCCGTCCTGCAGCCACACCTTGCTGTCGCCCACCACGTCCTCGGACACGGTCACCTGGTCGTAGCTCTGCGGCTCCATGAAGTGAAAGCCTTCGCCGTCCTCGTAGAGGAACTGGTACTCGTTCTCTTCCACATGTGCGCGCTCGACCCCGTCGGTCGTCTTCCAGCGTTCGCTGACCTTGGTGCCGTTGTCGATCCGGCGCATGTCCACCTGGGTCACGGGCGTGCCCTTGCCGGGGTGGAAGTTCTCTGCCTTGAGGATGACATAGAGCACGCCGTCGATGTCGACGACATTGCCCTTGCGCAGCTGGGACGCGATGACCTTCATGAAAGCCTCCAGAATTGATGCCGCTTGAGGGCGCCCGCGCCCCGCGTTAGGGGCAGCCGTTACCGCATCCGCCGCGAAAGGGCCAGAGATGACATGGTGGGATCGTGACACCCATGCGGACCGCCGCCCGGTGCTGCTGGCCCGCAACCGCATCGTCAAGGCGATCCGGTCGTGGTTCGAGGACCAGGGCTTCACCGAGGTCGACCCGGCCTATCTCACCGTCTCGCCGGGCAACGAGACCCACCTTCACGCCTTCGGGACCGTGGCGTTCGACGAGGCGCTGACACCGCGCAGCCGCTACCTGCACACCTCGCCCGAGTTCGCCATGAAAAAGCTGCTCGCGGCGGGAGAAGAGCGCATCTTCACCCTCTCTCGCGTCTGGCGCAACCGAGAGGGCGGGCCGCGCCACGCGGTCGAGTTCACCATGCTGGAATGGTACCGCGCCGGCGCGGGCTACGAGACCCTGATGGAGGATTGCGCCGCCCTGATGCAGCTTGCCGCTCGCGCCGCCGGGGCCACCCGGTTCCGCCACCGCGACACGGTTTGCGACCCCTTCGCCGCGCCCCGCCGCACCACGCTTCAGGCCGAGGCGCAGCGCCACGGCATCGACCTTCTCGCCACGCTCGACGCGCCCGAGACGCTCGCCGCGCAGCTCAACGCCATCGGCCTGCAAACCGCGCCGGACGACAGCTGGTCCGACCTCTTCTCGCGCCTCCTGACCGCCCGGATCGAGCCGGGCCTCGGCCCCGGCCCGGTGATCCTCGACGCCTACCCGGCCCCCGAGGCGGCCCTTGCCCGCAGATCGCCGCAAGACCCCCGCACCGCCGAACGCTTCGAGCTTTTCGCCTGCGGGCTCGAGCTGGCCAACGCCTTCGGCGAACTGACCGACGCGCAGGAACAACGCGCCCGGTTCACCGCCGACATGGACCTCAAGGAACGCCTCTACGGCCAGCGCTACCCGCTCGACGAAGACCTGCTCGCCGCCCTGCCGCAGATGCCCCCCACCTCCGGCTGCGCCCTCGGCCTCGACCGTCTCGTCATGCTGGCGACCCATGCGCCGCGCCTGACGGACGTCCTCTGGACACCTCCCGCCTGAGGCCGCGCGCCCGTCGGCGGGATCGGACTGTCGGTTCGTGAAATCGATCGGTCGATCCGTGCAAGCGCGATGCCATGCGCGGATCGTAGCCTCTACCTCCGCTTCATCGCTGAAATGATGGAGGTACCCATGCCCACGATCACGCAAACCTTGTTCGAGCGCGCAACCGATACGCTGTCGGACCGGCTCGACCTCGCCTGTCCGATGAATGCCCCGGCCGGTTTCCGCCACCTCACCGTCGCCGCAATCGGGATGGCGGTGCTGATCCTGGGGATGATGGCCATCGATACCCGCATGCTGGGGGACGAACCGGTCTGGCTCAAGCCGTTCAAGTTCGCGGTCTCCTTCGCCCTTCTCTTCGCGACCCTCTGGGCCGTGACATCGCGCTTCACCGAGCGCTGGCAGAGGAACGTCTTCGTCGCGATGGCCGTCCTGGCATCGGCCGCCGCCTTCTTCTTCGAAATGGCCTATATCGGCGCGCAGGCGGCCCGGGCCGAGCCATCGCATTTCAACGAAAGCTCCGCCTTTCACGAAACGATGTACAGCCTGATGGGTCTCGGGGCCTCGGCACTGATGGCATCGATCGCGGCGATCGGCGTCGCCGCCTGGCTGGATCGCGGGGCAAGGCTGGGCGATGCGGCGAGGATCGGTATCCTCGCGGGGTTTCTGGGGACGGTTGTCCTGACGCTCCTCGTCGCCGGAGAGCTTGCCGGGAACGGTGGCCGCTACATCGGCCTTCCGACCGAAGGCGGTCCAAGGCTTCCGGTTCTGGGCTGGTCCATGGAGGTGGGAGACCTGCGGCCCGCCCATTTCCTGTCGTTGCACATGATGCAGGCGATCCCGCTCCTGGGGTTGCTGGCCGACCGCAACGGCCTTGCCCGATCCGCGGTTCTGGCGGGCGTGGTGCTTTACGCGGCACTGACACTCGTGGTCTTCTTCCAGGCGCTGCAAGGTCTTCCCGTTGTCAGCGCCTGACCCGCGAGAGAACCGTGCCGACGTCGACATGACCCCTGGAAACCGCACCGAACGGCTCGGATGGAGCGTCTACCTCGTCCTCTGCGGCCTGGGCCTGACGATCACGTTGACCTGGCTTGGGCCGAGACCGTCCGAAGGTCTCGGCGTCGCCAACACTGCCGTCTTCTGGCTGCTGCACGTGGCGGGCGCTCTCGGACTTTTGGCCCTCGTACAGGTCAGGCTGGGGCGCATGGCGTGGATGTCGCGGCTGCCGGGGGTCTTGCTCGTGCTTGTTTCGGGAACGGTCGCCAGCCTGGCCTTCACGCCGGTCGCGCTTGTCATCGACGGTCTGTTCCTGCCGTCGGCGGCCGCCGAGGCCATCGGCGATCCGCTCGCACTCAGCGCGGCGCAGGAATTCCTCGCCTTCTCGGGCCCCATCGTGCTGACCTGGCTTCTCGTCAACGCGCCGACGCTCGTCCGGCTGGAACCGCCATCGGCCGCCGGGCCCGCCCCCTCGGCCGATGATCCGGCCGCCGAACTATGGGGTCGCCTGCCCAAACGGCTCGGCCGCGACCTCGTCGCCATGTCCGCGGAACTGCACTACCTGCGCGTGTACACGACCGCCGGCGACGCGCTGATCCTGTTCTCCTTCGGGCGCGCCACCGCGGCGCTCGAGGCATATCCGGGAATGCAGGTCCACCGCTCGCACTGGGTCGCGCTCGACCATGTGACGGGGATCGTCTCCGAGAACGGGCGGACCCGCGTTCAGCTCGACGGCGCGCCGGACCTGCCTGTCAGCAGGCCATTCCGCCCCGCGCTTCGCGCCGCGCTCCGCCAGGCCGCTTGACCGGAAACCCTCCCTTCTGGACACGGCAGACAGCGGTTGGTTTAACCGTGGCACGGAACCCGGAGCTTCGCCATGGTCGACATCGCCACCCGCGTCTACAACCACAAGTGGAAGATCGACCCGATCGTCCGCTCGCTGATCGACACGGATTTCTACAAGCTCCTGATGTGCCAGTCGGTGTTCCGCAACAAGCCCGACACGACCGTCACCTTCTCGCTCATCAACCGCACCACCCGCATTCCCCTCGCCCGGCTCATCGACGAGGGCGAGCTGCGCGAACAGCTCGACCACATCCGCACCCTGCGCCTCTCGCGCGGCGAGTCGACCTGGCTCCGCGGCAACACCTTCTACGGCAAGCGCCAGATGTTCCGACCCGACTTCATGGAGTGGTTCGAGAACCTGCAACTCCCCCCCTACCACCTCGAGCGCGTGGGCGACCAATACGAGCTCACCTTCGAAGGCCCCTGGCCGCAGGTCATGCTCTGGGAGATTCCCGCCCTCGCCGTCCTGATGGAGCTGCGCGGCCGCGCCGTGCTCCGCCACATGGGCCGCTTCGAGCTGCAGGTCCTCTACGCCCGCGCCATGACGAAGCTCTGGGAAAAGATCGAGCGCCTGCAAAAGACCCCGGGCCTGCGCATCGCCGATTTCGGCACCCGCCGCCGCCACTCCTTCCTCTGGCAGGACTGGGCCGTGCAGGCCATGCAGGAGGGGCTGGGGGGCGCCTTCACCGGCACCTCCAACTGCCTCATCGCCAAGAACCGTGACCTCGAGGCCATCGGCACCAACGCCCACGAACTGCCCATGGTCTACGCCGCCCTGGCCGAGTCCGACGAAGACCTCGCCCGCGCCCCCTATGACGTGCTCTCGGATTGGCACGAGGAGCATTCCGGCAACCTCCGCATCATCCTGCCCGACACCTACGGGACCGAGGGCTTCCTTGCGAACGCCCCCGACTGGCTGACCCAATGGACCGGCATTCGCATCGATAGCGGCGACCCCGCGGCGGGGGCCGAGACCGCGATCCGCTGGTGGAAGGCCCGCGGCGAGGATCCCCGCGAGAAGCTGGTGATCTTTTCCGACGGCCTCGACGTGGACGTGATCGAGGCGCTCCACCGCCAGTTCTCCGGCCGCGTCCGGGTGTCGTTCGGCTGGGGCACGTTGTTGACGAATGATTTCCGCGGTCTGGTGGCCGACGACGCGCTTGCCCCGTTCTCGCTGGTCTGCAAGGCTGTCGCGGCGAACGGTCGGCCCACGGTCAAGCTGTCGGACAACCCCGAGAAGGCGATGGGGCCGGAGGCGGAGATTCTTCGGTATAAGCGCGTGTTTGGGGTGGGGGAGCAGGAGCGGGTTGAGGTGGTGGTTTAGGGTTTCAACACTCGTTCCAGCTCAGACAATGAAACTCTTGCCTTTTGGAATTCTTCTTCTGAAATATCTTTTGCGTGTGAGGGGAAACGCCTCGCCTCGTTTAAAACCTGTGAATGGTGCTCAAAAGATGCCTTTTCCATTTGAAGTATATTTTGAAACTTATCCCAATTTGCACGAATGGCCTCAACAAGATCAAGTAGGAAGAGAGGGCAGGTGCCATCAGAGAGTAGATCCTCAAAGCGGTAATTTCCCAAGCTTTCTCGGCGCTGAGTCGCAATCTTGGCTATGAGCTTAGCCTTTCGTTCATTTGGATGAAACGCCACGCTGAACACCGTCGAAATCAACCTTCTCAATTGGCTTTCGACCATATTTATCCGTCTGCTCAACTCGTCTCTGCGCGCCTCTTGAGTTAGCAATTTTGGACTCTTTTCGAGAGACTCAAAATACTTCTTGACCACGCCAACTTTGAAAAAGTGAGCGGCTTGGCCTTCCTCGACAAGTCCATATCCAATAACATGTTGAGACATTCGCGGATCGGCAGATACAAAGTATGTAAATTCCTCATAATTACCCTCAGCTAAGAGCTTCAGCATCTCAAATTCTTCTGGATATTGCTCCTTGAGGAGCTCAACAACTGAATTTACATATTGATTGGAGTCCTTCGAAAACTCAAGAAATCCTTTATCATAAAGAGTGCGATCAACAATTAGCGGGCGATCTTGCTTAGGGTCAGGACCCATAAACCATCTTGAGGGTTCCTGGGCTGCGTGATTCAAGCT
>WVSO01000127.1 GCA_015689745.1 Rhodobacterales bacterium HKCCSP123
GCGCCCGCCGTGCCGTCCGCGCCCGTGGCGCAGCCGGCTGCCGCGGCTGAGCCGCGCCGTGATCCCGCGCCCTCGATCTGGTCCTACCGGGTGCAGCGCCTGTGGCTGACGCCGCTCTTCCGTAAGGTGATGCGCGTGGGCTTGCCAAGCTTCGCCGTGGTCTTCGCGGCCGGTGTCTACATCGCGGACGAGGCGCATCGGGCCGCCATCGTCGAGACCCTTCAGGAGGCGCGCCGCGAGATCGAGGACCGCCCGGAGTTCCGCGTCAACGTCCTCGGCATCGACGGGGCCAGCCCCGGCGTGACCGAGGAGATCCGCGGCGCGCTTGCCCTCGAGCTGCCGGTCTCGTCCTTCGATCTCGACCTCGAGGCGCTGCGCCAGCGGGTCGAGGCGCTGCCCGCCATCGCCTCGGCGGACCTGCGTGTCCGCAGCGGAGGCTACCTGTCGGTGCGGGTGAACGAACGCGCGCCGGCGCTGATCTGGCAGACCCGCGAGGGCGCTGTCCTGATCGACGCCCAAGGCCATTTCGTCGCCGCGCTGGATGACCGGGTGCTCGACGGCCCGCTGCCGCTGGTCGGCGGCGACGGCGCCGACCGCGTCGTGGACGAGGCGCTGGCGCTGCATGCCGCCGCCGCGCCCCTGGGGGACCGGCTGCGTGGCCTGGTCAGGGTGGGCGAGCGCCGCTGGGACGTGGTGCTGACCGACGACCGCCGCATCCTGCTGCCGGAACGCGGGCCCGTGCAGGCGCTCGACCGGGCGCTCGCGCTCGATGACGCGACCGACATCCTGGGGCGGGACGTGCTGCGCGTCGACCTGCGCAACCCCGACAGACTGACCGTGCAACTGACCCCCGAAGCGCTGGAGGAGCTGCGCCGCCTCCGCGCGCTGGAGCTCGGCGGCGAAACCGGAGACCGAAACGGATGAACCTTTTGTACCAGTCCCAGCGCGCCATGCGGGCCAAGCGGCAGGAGGCGCTGAAGCGCGGCGTGATCGCGGTGCTCGACATCGGCACGCACAAGCTGTCCTGCCTCGTCCTGAAGTTCGACCAGGCCGATGCCGCCGCCCCCGCCGAGGGGATCGGCGCGATGGCCGGACAGGCCAATTTCCGCATCATCGGCGCGGCCACGACGCGCTCGCGCGGGGTGCGCTTCGGCGAGATCGACAGCTGCCAGGAAACCGAGCGCGCGATCCGCACCGCCGTTCAGGCGGCGCAGAAGATGGCGCAGCTTCGTGTCGATCACGTCATCGTCGCGCTCGCCGGCGCGCGGCCGCGCAGCTACGGCCTCGACGGGGAGGTGGCCCTGACCAGCGGCACCGTCACCGATCACGACGTGGCCAGCGTTCTGGCCGCCTGCGACATGCCCGACCTCGGCCCCGGGCGCGAGGTGCTGCACGCCCAGCCGGTCAATTTCTCGCTCGACCACCGGACCGGCCTGACCGATCCGCGCGGTCATGTCGGCAACCGCCTGTCGGTCGACATGCACCTGCTGTCGATCGAGGCCCACGCGATCGAGATCCTGCTCCATTGCGTGAAGCGCTGTGACCTTGAGCTCGCGGGTCTCGCCTCTGCGCCCTACGTGTCGGGCGTCTCCAGCCTGGTGGAGGACGAGCAGGAACTGGGGGCCGCCTGCATCGACATGGGCGGCGGCACCACGAGCCTGTCGATCTTCATCAAGAAACACATGATCTTCGCCGATACCGTCCGGATGGGCGGCGACCACGTCACCGGCGACATCAGCCAGGGCCTTCAGATCCCGGCCGGCAATGCCGAGCGCATCAAGTGCCGCTTCGGCGGCGTCTTCGCCACCGGGATCGACGACCGCGAGATCATCGAGCTGGAGAGCGAGACGGGCGACTGGCACCACGACCGCCGCACGGTCACCCGCGCCGAGCTGATCGGCGTCATGCGCCCGCGCGTCGAGGAGATCCTCGAGGAGGTCCGGGCGCGGCTCGACGCGGCCGGGTTCGAGCATCTGCCGAGCCAGCGCATCGTGCTGACCGGCGGTGCCAGCCAGATCCCCGGCCTCGACGGGCTGGCCAGCCGCATCCTCGGCAACCAGGTGCGCCTCGGCCGTCCGCTGCGGGTGCAGGGCCTTCCGCAATCGGCCTGCGGCCCCGCCTTCTCGGCGGGGGTGGGGCTCGCGCTTTTCGCGGCCTACCCGCAGGACGAGTGGTGGGACTTCGAGACGCCGGCCGACCGGCTGCCGTCCCGAAGCCTGAAGCGGGCCGTCAAATGGTTCCGTGACAACTGGTGACCCCCTGATCTGGTGTCTCCCCCCTAAACCCGGCCAAATCGGCGGATTTTCGCCCCATATTTCGCGGATTTCCCTGAATTTCCGCGTGACGGAGCCCGTGTAAACGGGTAGTCTGAAGGGTAATCAGAGGCAGAGACGGCATCCGGCAACAAGATCGGGGCCGATCCCCATAAAGATCGAAGAACAGGCGGACAGACCCATGACACTCAATCTGATGATGCCGACCGACAGCCAGTCGGAGCTCAAGCCGCGGATCACCGTCTTCGGCGTCGGCGGGGCCGGTGGCAACGCGGTCAACAACATGATCGACCAGAACCTCGACGGGTGCGAGTTCGTCGTGGCCAACACCGATGCGCAGGCGCTGGCGCAGTCGCGCGCACACGCCAAGATCCAGATGGGCGCACGGGTGACCGAGGGTCTCGGCGCGGGCGCACGGCCCGCCGTGGGCGCTTCGGCCGCCGAGGAGTCGATCGAGGAGATCGTCGATCACCTCGCCGGCGCGCACATGTGCTTCATCACCGCCGGGATGGGCGGCGGCACGGGCACCGGCGCGGCCCCGATCATCGCGCAGGCCGCGCGCGAGCTGGGCGTGCTGACCGTGGGCGTCGTGACCAAGCCCTTCCAGTTCGAGGGCGTGAAGCGGATGCGTCAGGCCGACGAGGGCATCGAGCAGCTGCAGAAGGTGGTCGACACCCTCATCATCATTCCCAACCAGAACCTGTTCCGCCTCGCCAACGAGAAGACCACCTTCACCGAGGCCTTCGCGATGGCCGATGACGTCCTCTACCAGGGCGTGAAGGGCGTGACCGACCTGATGGTGCGTCCGGGCCTGATCAACCTCGATTTCGCCGACGTCCGCGCGGTGATGAACGAGATGGGCAAGGCCATGATGGGCACGGGCGAGGCCGAGGGCGAAAGCCGCGCGCTGCAGGCCGCCGAAAAGGCCATCGCCAACCCGCTGCTGGACGAGATCAGCCTGAAGGGCGCCCGCGGCGTCCTGATCAACGTGACCGGCGGATACGACCTGACCCTGTTCGAGCTTGACGAGGCCGCGAACCGCATCCGCGAGGAAGTGGACCCCGAGGCGAACATCATCGTCGGCTCCACGCTCGACACCAGCATGGAAGGCCAGATGCGCGTCAGCGTCGTGGCCACCGGCATCGACGTGACCGAGGCCCGCGCGGCCGAGCCGCCGGTGCGCAGCTACGTCTCCGCAACGCCCGCGCCGCGCGCGGCCGAGCCGGCCTACAAGCCCGAGCCCGAGGCGGAACCCGAGCCGATGATGCTGGCCGATCCGCAGCCCGAGCCCTCGCTCTTCGCGAGCCTCGACATCGGCGGGGCCGATGATCTGCACGACGAGGACGAGGACGATGTGCCGCCGCCGGCCTATCGTCCCGCGGCCCGCACGGCCGAGGCGGCACGCTTCGATCCGCGCGGCTACGCCGATCATGCCGAGGACGACCAGGCGGAAACCGCCTATGTCGCACCGAAGCCGAACCCGGCCGGCAAGCCCACGCCCGAGGCCCTCGCGCGGTTGCGCGCCGCGATCCAGAAAGAGGTGCCGCGCCCCTCTGCACCGCCGGCCTCCGAGCCGCAGGGCGAAGCGCATCACAAGTCGCGCTTCGGCATCAACTCGCTCATCAACCGCATGACCGGCCACGCCGAAGAGGGCCAGGCGCAGCAGGAGCGGCGCCAGCCGACGATGTCGGCCCCCTCCGCCCCGGTGGCCCAGCGTCCGGCGGCGGTGCGCCCGTCATCCTCGGACGACGGCATCGTCGATCCCGATCAGGAACGGATCGAAATCCCGGCGTTCCTGCGGCGACAGGCGAACTGAAGCCATCACAAAACTGCATGAAGGGCCGACCGTGTGTCGGCCCTTTTTCATTTATTTTCAGTGATTTGAACGACAAAACGACCGCGATCGGCAAGAGTTTGCCGATGTCTCCGGCCTTTGTTGCAAGGAGTCATAAAGGTTGAATTGTCGCTGGTGGGCCGGGTCTGTATCCCCACATCATGCGGTGTGGTGCCCGACGTCCGGGACGCGCCGCGCGAAATGTCGCCGGATATCGAACCGGTGCGGTGCGGGCCACAGGGCGGAACGTCGGAGACAGTGATGCAGGCAACACTCAGGCAAGCAGTGCAGTTTTCCGGTGTCGGTCTTCACTCGGGCCGCCTCGTCCGGATGACCGTCCGGCCGCAGGCCGCCAACATGGGCCTCTGGTTCGCCCGCGTCGACCGCCCGGACGCGCCGCTCATTCCCGCCCGCTACGACGCGGTGCCGATGAGCCGCCTCTGCACCAAGCTCGTGGGCGATGACGGGACCGAGGTTTCGACCGTCGAACACCTGATGGCCGCGCTTGCGGGCTGCAGCATCCACAATGCGCTGGTCGAGGTGGACGGCCCCGAGCTTCCCATTCTCGATGGCTCCGCCGCGCCCTTCGTGCGGGCCTTTCTTGCCGCGGGCATCCAGCGCCAGCGCGCGCCGATCCACGCCATCGAGGTCCTGAAGACCGTCAAGGTCGTCGAGGGTCCGGCCGAGGCGACGCTGTCGCCGGCCGAGGGGCTGGTGATGGAGTTCGACATCGACTTCGCCGATGCCGCGATCGGACGCCAGCGCCGCGTGGCGAACCTTGCCAATGGCCGCTTCGTGCGCGAGCTCTGCGACAGCCGGACCTTCTGCCGAAAGGCCGATGTCGATGCGATGCATGCGGCGGGCCTCGCGCTTGGCGGTACCTTCGAGAACGCCGTCGTCGTCGATGGCGACACGGTTCTCAGCCCGGGTGGCCTGCGCCACGAGGACGAGGCCGTGCGCCACAAGATGCTGGATGCACTCGGCGACCTGGCGCTTGCCGGCGCACCGATTCTGGGTCGATACACGGGCGTTCGCGCCGGGCACATGCTGACCAACCAACTCCTGCGCGTGCTTTTCTCGACGCCCGATGCCTGGCGCTTCGTCGAATGCACGGCGGAACAGGCCGCGCGCCTGCCCGGCATGGGCGTGACCGGGGCCGATCTTTCGCATGTGGCCTGAGAACGTCGGTCGTCCTCGCACCTCGGACCATGGCATTTCAGGCGTTTTGCCCTCAGAAAGAATGTGCTAGGACCTGAGGCATGCCCGGTGGCCCGGCCGCCGGACCAACGGGAAAGACAGGGTTTTCGAGCATGCAGCGCAGCACGGACGGCAAGATCCGGAAACTGAGTCTCGGTACGGGGCTTTGCCTGGTCATGGTGCTGTCGGGCTGCGGTGGCGGTGGGCTCTTCGGTGGCGGTGGCGGCCTCTTCGGCGGCGGCGGCGGTGGCGGGCTCTTCGCCAGCCGCAACGCGCAGGTCCCGCTGGAGGATCAGGATGCCGCCACGATCTTCCAGCAGGCCGAGGCGCAGCTGGAACGTGGCGATCCCGATGATGCGGCCGCCCTCTTCATCGAGGTCGAGCGCCTGCACCCCTACTCGGAATGGGCCAGCCGCGCGCTGATCATGGCGGCCTTCGCCTACCATGCCGACGAGGATTACGAGAACGCCCGCATCGCCGCGCAGCGCTATCTCGATTTCTATCCCGGCGAGGAAGACGCGGCCTACGCGCAATACCTTCTCGCGCTCAGCTATTACGACCAGATCGACCAGGTCGGCCGCGACCAGGGCATCACCTTCCAGGCGCTGCAGGCGCTGCGGGTCGTGATCGAGCGTTACCCCGACAGCGAATACGCCCAGGACGCGATCCTGCGCTTCGACCTCGCCTTCGACCATCTCGCCGGCAAGGAGATGGAGATCGGCCGCTACTACCTGCGCCGCGAGCATTATGCCGCCGCGATCAACCGCTTCCGTGTGGTGGTCGAGCAGTTCCAGACCACCAGCCACACGCCCGAGGCGCTGATGCGCCTGGTCGAGGCCTATCTCGCGCTCGGTCTCACCGACGAGGCGCAGACGGCGGGTGCGATCCTGGGCTACAATTTCCAGTCCTCGCCCTTCTATGACGATGCGTTCCGCCAGCTGACCGGCCAGCAGCTTTCGCCGGAAGCGAGCGGCGAGGGGTGGCTCCGGGACATCTGGCGCCAGACCGTCCGCGGGGACTGGCTCTGACCGTCGGCCTGCCCTTGACGGGGCGCCGGGGCTAGGGGACACAAGCGCGCCATGCTGCGTCACCTCGACATCCGGGACATGCTGATCATCGACCGGCTGGAGCTCGCCTTCCAGCCGGGTCTCAACGTGCTGACCGGCGAGACCGGGGCCGGCAAGTCGATCCTGCTCGACAGTCTCGGTTTCGTCCTCGGCTGGCGCGGCCGCGCCGACCTGGTGCGCGCGGGGGCCGAACAAGGCGAGGTGGTGGCCGAGTTCGCGCTGTCTCCCGGCCATCCGGCCCGCGCCCTGCTGGAGGAGGCGGGCCTGCCGGCGGGCGACGAGTTGATCCTGCGCCGCGTGAACACGCCCGAGGGCCGCAAGACCGCCTGGGTCAACGACCGCCGCGCCAGCGGCGAGGTGCTGCGTGCGCTCTCCGACACGCTGGTGGAACTGCATGGCCAGCAGGACGACCGCGGCCTGCTCGACCCGCGGCAGCACCGCGCGATGCTGGACGCCTTCGGGGGCCATGACGCGCTCCTGGCCGAGACGCGCGCCGCCTGGTCGGCCCGGCGCGCGGCGCAGAAGGCGCTCGAGGCCGCCGAGGCGCGCGTCGCGGAGATGCGTGCCGAGGAGGACTACCTGCGCCACGCCGTCGCCGAGCTCGACAGGCTCGACCCGCAGCCGGGCGAGGAAGAAGGCCTCGATGCCCGCCGCCGCCTGATGCAGGCCGCCGAACGCATGCGCAGCGATGTCGCCCGCGCCGCCGCCGCGCTGGGGCTCGAGGGGGCCGAGGGCGCGATGGGCGACGCGCGGCGCTGGCTCGAGGGTGTTTCGGACAAGGCCGAGGGCGGGCTCGATGCCGCGCTCGCCGCGTTGGAGCGCGCCGCGGTCGAGCTGACCGAGGCGCAAGCCGGCGTCGAGCGTTTCGCCGAGGCGCTGGAGTTCAACCCCGCCGAGCTGGAAGAGACCGAGGAGCGCCTCTTCTCGCTGCGCGCGCTGGCGCGCAAACATGGCGTCGCGCCCGACGACCTTGCTGGGCTCGCCGAGGGGTTGCGGGCAAAGCTGGCAGCCCTTGATGGCGGGGCCGGGGAGATCGCGGACCTGTCGCGGGCGGCCGATGCGGCCGACCGGGCGTTTGCCGACGCTGCCGCCCGGCTCGGCG
>WVSO01000128.1 GCA_015689745.1 Rhodobacterales bacterium HKCCSP123
GCGGCCGGGGCCTCGGCCCCGGCGGGCGCTGCGGTGACCGGCGGCGGGGCATCGCCGCGGCGGTCCGGAAGGGGCATGCTCAGGGACACGACCGCCAGCACCAGGGCCGAGACCACAACCCCGAGCCCCAGACCGCCCAATATTCCACCGCCCATGTCGCCCTCTTTCGCCTCTTGCGGCGCAACCTGCCGCGCACCCCTTGACCTGCCGGGTCTCGACAGGCGCTTGACCGCCCTGCCCGGCTTTGAAACATGTATACCCCGGGCGCGCGCCGCCTTCACCCCTTTTTAACCTATTCGCGCAACCGCGCGGCGGTCAGGTCCCATGCTGCTTCTCATCGACAATTACGACAGCTTCACCTGGAACCTCGTTCATTACCTGGGCGAACTGGGCGCCGAGGCGCGCGTCGTGAGAAACGACCAGATCACGGTGCAGGCGGCGCTGGCGATGCAGCCGCAGGCGATCGTCCTCAGCCCCGGCCCCTGCGACCCGGCCCAGGCGGGCATCTGCCTGCCCCTCACGCGGGCGGCGGCGGGGGCCGGCGTGCCGCTCCTGGGTGTCTGCCTCGGACATCAGACCATCGGCGAGGCCTTCGGCGGCCGCGTGGTGCGCCATACCGAGATCGTCCACGGCAAGATGGGCGAGATCCTGCACGAGGGCAAAGGCGTCTTCGCGGGCCTCCCCTCGCCGCTCCGGGCGACGCGCTACCACTCCCTCGTGGTCGAGCGCGCGAGCCTGCCCGACGTGCTGGAGGTGACGGCCGAGCTGGCGGACGGCACCATCATGGGCCTGCGCCACCGCGAGCTGCCGATCGAAGGCGTGCAGTTCCACCCCGAAAGCATCCGCTCCGAACACGGGCACGCGATGCTGAAGACCTTCCTCGACATGGCGCAACGACAAGGAGCCGTCCCGGCATGAGCGACGCGATGAAACCCCTGATCTACGCGGCCTCGGAAGGGCCGCTGAGCCGGGCGCAGGCCGAGGCCGCCTTCGAGGAGCTGTTCGAGGGGACGGCCACGCCCGCGCAGATCGGGGGCCTGCTGATGGCGATGCGCGCGCGCGGCGAGTCGGTCGCGGAATACGCGGCGGCGGCGCATGTGATGCGCGAAAGATGCGTGAAGGTGACCGCCCCCGAGGGCGCGATGGATATCGTCGGCACCGGCGGCGACGGGATGGGAACCCTCAACATCTCGACCGCGACGGCCTTCGTCGTTGCGGGCGCGGGCGTGCCCGTGGCCAAGCATGGCAACCGCAACCTGTCGTCCAAGTCCGGCGCGGCGGATGCGCTGGGGGAGCTGGGGATCGACGTGATGGTCGGCCCCGAGGTGGTCGAGCGCGGACTGCGCGAGGCCGGGATCGGCTTCATGATGGCGCCGATGCACCACCCGGCGATGAAGCATGTCATGCCCGTGCGGCAGGAGCTGGGCTCGAAGACGATCTTCAACATCCTCGGGCCGCTCACGAACCCCGCGGGTGTCAAGCGCCAGCTGACCGGCGCCTTCGCGATCGACCTGATCTTCCCGATGGCCGAGACCCTGAAGGAGCTCGGCTCCGAGGCCGCCTGGCTCGTGCATGGCGCGGACGGGACGGACGAGATCTCGATCTCGGGTCCGACCTCGGTGGCCGTCCTCAAGGACGGCAGGATCCGCCCGCGCGAGGTGCACCCCGAGGAGGCGGGCCTGCCCGTCCATCCGTTCCGCGACATCCTCGGCGGCACGCCGGCCGAGAACGCGGCGGCGCTGCGCGCGTTGCTCGAGGGGGCGACCGGCGCCTATCGCGACGCCGTGCTGATGAACGCGGCGGCCGCGCTCGTCGTGGCGGAGAAGGCCGATGACCTCAAGGCGGGCGTTGAGCGCGCGCGAGAGAGCATCGACAGCGGGGCGGCGAAGCGCGCGGTGGAGCGGCTGGCCGCGATCACCTCCGGCGCGGCGTAAGGGGGGCGCGGGATGGCGACCATTCTCGACAGGATCAAGGCCTACAAGCTGGAGGAGGTCGCCGCCGCCAAGGCCGCGCGCCCGGCCGCGGTCGTGGAAGAGGCCGCCCGCGCCGCGCCGCGCGTGCGGGGCTTCGGGGAGGCGCTGCGCAAGGCCGAGGCGCAGGGCTACGGGCTGATCGCCGAGATCAAGAAGGCGAGCCCCTCGAAGGGCCTGATCCGGGCCGATTTCGACCCGCCGGTGCTGGCGAAGGCCTACGAGGCGGGCGGCGCCACCTGCCTCAGCATCCTGACCGACACGCCCAGTTTCCAGGGCAGACCCGAGTACCTGACCCGCGCGCGGGCGGCGACCGCGCTGCCCTGCCTGCGCAAGGATTTCCTCTACGACACCTACCAGGTCGCCGAGGCGCGGGCCTGGGGGGCCGATTGCATCCTGATCATCATGGCCTCGGTCGAGGACGGCCAGGCCGCCGAGCTGGAGGATGCCGCGCGGCACTGGGGGATGGATGCGCTGATCGAGGTGCATGACGACGCGGAGCTGGACCGCGCGATGGCGCTGAAATCGCCGCTGCTCGGGATCAACAACCGTGACCTGAATACCTTCGTGACCGATCTGGCCACGACCGAGCGGCTTGCCGCGCGCGTTCCGGGGGAGCGGATGGTGATCTCGGAATCGGGTCTCTTCACGCCCGCGGACCTCGCCCGCATGGCCGCGGCCGGCGCGCGGTCCTTCCTCATCGGGGAAAGCCTGATGCGGCAGGAGGACGTGACGGCGGCGACTGCCGCGATCCTCGCCGATCCCGTCCCGGCGGGGGCGTGAGGGGCATGCCGAAGCTCAGTCATTTCGATGCCGCGGGCCAGGCCCACATGGTCGATGTCTCGCAGAAGGCCGTGACCGACCGCATCGCGGTGGCCGAGGGCTGGGTCCGCATGCGCCCCGAGACGCTGGCGCTGGTCGAAGCGGGCACCGCGAAGAAGGGCGACGTGCTGGGCATCGCGCGGCTGGCGGGGATCATGGGGGCGAAGAAGACCGCCGAGCTGATCCCGCTCTGCCATCCGCTGCCGATCACCAAGGTGACCGTGGAGCTGGTGCCGGACGCAGGCCTGCCCGGCCTGCGGATCACCGCGACCGTGAAGACGACGGGCCAGACCGGCGTGGAGATGGAGGCGCTGACGGCGGTGTCGGTCGCCGCGCTGACGGTGCATGACATGCTGAAGGCCGCCGAGAAGTCGATCGAGATCGGGGGCATCCGCGTGGTCCTGAAGGATGGCGGGAAATCCGGGCGGTACGAGGCCGGTGATGCGGGCTGAGGCGGCCAGGGGGATTGCGCCGCCTTCGGCGTCGCCCGGGGCGATTTTCGCGGGGCGAAAATCGCGGGCACCTGGCGGGTGGCGCGCCCTGCCCCGGTCGGGCGGAGCCGTGGCGGGTGGCGGATTTGCGTATTTCCGGAAAGATGAAGGCCTGAAGCGGGAGTCCGTCCGATGATCCCGGTCGAGGAGGCGCTTGCGGCCTGTCTCGCCCTGGCACGCCCGGTCGGCACCGAGGACGTTCCGCTTGCACGCGCCGGGGGCCGGGTGCTGGCGCACAGCGTCCTTGCCCGGCGCGACCAGCCGCCCTTTGCCGCCTCGGCGATGGATGGCTACGCGATCCGGGCGGGCGACCGGGTGGCAGGCACCGCGCTGCGCGTGGTGGGAGAAGCGCCCGCGGGACGCGCCTGGGCGGGTGCGATCGGGCCGGGAGAGGCCTTGCGCATCTTCACCGGGGCCCCTGTTCCCGAGGGCGCCGATTGCGTGGTGATCCAGGAGGACGTGACGCGGCAGGGAGACCGGATCACGCTGGGCGAACGGCTCGACGAGGGGACGAACATCCGTCCTGCGGGCGCGGATTTCCGCACCGGCGCGCGGATCGAGGCGCCGCGTCGGCTGTCGCCCGCAGATGTCGCGCTCTGCGCTTCGATGAACGTGCCGGAGGTCACGGTGTCGCGCCGGCCCGAGGTGGCGCTGATCGCCACCGGCGACGAGCTGGTCAGCCCCGGAGAGGCGCCGCGTGCCGACCAGATCGTCGCCTCGAACAGCTACGGGCTGAAGGCGATGGTGGAGGCCGAGGGGGCACGCGCGCGCCTTCTGCCCATCGCGCGGGACAATCGCGAGAGCCTCGAGCAGGTGCTGCGGCTGGCCGCGGGGGCGGACCTGATCGTGACGATCGGCGGCGCCTCGGTCGGCGATCATGACCTGGTGGGCGCGGTGGCGGCGGGCATGGGGCTGGAGCGCGCCTTCTACAAGGTGGCGATGCGGCCCGGCAAGCCGCTGATGGCGGGGCGGCTTGGGAAGGCCGCGCTGCTTGGCCTGCCCGGCAACCCGGTCTCGTCGATGGTCTGCGGGCACATCTTCCTCGTGCCGATGCTGCGCGCGATGATGGGTCTGCCCGCCGGCGAACGACGGCGCTTCCCGGCGCGGCTGGGCTGCGACCTGCCCGAGAACGGTTCGCGCGAGCATTACATGCGCTCGGACCTGATGCCGGGGAACGACTTTCCCGAGATCACGCCCTACGGCTCGCAGGACAGCTCGCTCCTGACGGTCCTGTCGGAGGCGAACGCGCTCCTGGTGCGCGCGCCGCATGATCCGGCGCGTCGGGCCGGCGACATTGTCGATTACATGCCGCTGACCCCGCTTTTCGCCTGATTCGTTGACACGGACCGGGAACAGGGGTAGAACATTACCCGAACGCGAAGACCCGCGCCCTTCGGAGGATCGAGTGATGTTGACCCGCAAACAGCGTGACCTTCTGGAATTCATCCACAAGCGCGTGCAGCGCGACGGGGTGCCCCCGTCCTTCGACGAGATGAAGGAGGCGCTGGACCTGCGCTCGAAATCGGGAATCCACCGGCTGATCACGGCGTTGGAGGAGCGCGGCTTCATCCGGCGGCTGGCGCACCGCGCCCGCGCGATCGAGATCGTGAAGATGCCCGAGGGCATGGAGAAGGGCGGCTTCGCCCCCCGCGTGATCGAGGGCGACCGCAGCGATCCGCCGCGCGGCGCGATGCCGGTCGAGGCGGCGGCGACGGAGCTGCCCGTCATGGGCCGCATCGCGGCGGGCACGCCGATCGAGGCGATCTCGGAGGTGGCGAGCCATGTCGCGGTGCCCCAGCAGATGCTGCGCGGCGGGCGCAGCCATTACGCGCTGGAAGTGAAGGGCGACTCGATGATCGAGGCCGGGATCAACGATGGCGACATCGTGGTCATCGAGGAAGGCGCGACCGCCGAGAACGGCGAGATCGTCGTGGCCCTCGTCGAGGGGCAGGAGGCGACGCTGAAGCGGCTGCGCCGCAAGGGCGGGATGATCGCGCTCGAGGCGGCGAACCCGGCCTACGAGACACGCGTCTTCCGCGACGACCAGGTGACCGTGCAGGGCAAGCTGGTGGGGTTGATCCGCACCTACTGACCGGCGCCCGATGGCGGCGACCAGAGGCGGCGGCCCTGCGCCATGCGGGCCGTGGTGATCGTGACGCCCCCCGCATGAGGCGCGAGCGACAGGGCACCGATGGCGGCCAGAAGCGGGCCGTCGATCACCAGACAGGGGCGCGCGAGCGGCACATCGACCGGTCCGGGTGCGGCCAGCTGCGCGGTCAAGGCGACGGCGCTGGTGCGCAACGCGCCTTCGGGCGCGTCTTCGGACAGGATCACGAGATCATGGCGGGCGCAGGCCGCGCCGGCCTCCTCCAGCGCGCGACGGCCTGAGCCGTGCCAGACCGTCAGGCCGGGCAGCGCGGTGCGCGCGCCCTGCCCCGCGGCCTGCCAGACCGGGCGCGCGGCGGCGGCGGCCTGATCGGCGGCGTCGCCGTCGTTCTCCAGCCAGATGCGCGCGACGAACCCCTCGCCCCGGTCGCGGCTGAGGCCGCGCGCGCCCTCCTGCCAGAGGCCCACCAGCCGCCCCCCCTCGGAGACCAGCAGCACGGGCCGCTCGGCCCCGGTCCATGACAGGAGCGCCGCCACAAGCGGCACCGCCCCCGCCCAGCGCGCGCGGCCCTGCCAGAGCAGGACGAAAAGCCCCGACAGCGCCACCGCGCCAAGCATCCAGCCCGGCGGCGTCGGCACCTGCTCCACCGCGCCCGGCAGGGCGGCGCTGCGAGCCGCGACCCACAGGATCCATTGCAACCCCCACTCCATCACCTGCCAGACCGGCCCCGACAGGCCGAGGGGCCAGAGGATCAACGCCAGCACCGCGCCCGGGATGATGACGCTGCCCATCACCGGCACGGTCAAAAGGTTCGCCACCAGCCCGTAGACCGCGACCTGGTTGAACTGCGCCGCGGCGAACGGGGCCGTCGCCGCCCCTGCCACCGCCGAGGAGACGACAAGCGCGAAGACCGCGCGCGCCCATCTCGGCCAGCCCTGCAACCAGGTCGCGCCGCGCAGCGCGCCGAAGGCACCGACCAGCGCGGTCGTCGCGGCGAAGGACATCTGGAAGCCGGGCGACATCAGCGTCTCGGGCCGGTGCAACAGCACGATGATCGCCGCGATGGCGACCGAGCGCAGCGTGATCGCGCGCCGGTCCAGAAGGACGGCGGCGAACATCACCGCGACCTGGATGAAGGCGCGCTCGGTGGCGACGTTGCCCCCCGAGAGCGCGAGGTAGAAGGCCCCTGCCCCCAGCGCCACCACGGCGGCCCACTTGCGGATCGGGTAGCGCAGCGCCAGCGCCGGGACCAGGGCGAGGATCGCGCGCAGCGCGGCATAGACGAAGCCCGTCAGAAGCCCCATGTGCAGGCCCGAGATGGCCAGCAGATGCGCGATATTGGCGTCGCGCATGGCCTCGACCGGTCCGGCCTCGAGGCCCGAGCGGTCGCCGGTCAGCACCGCGGCGGCGAAGGCCCCCGCCTGCCCGTCGATGCGGGCCTGTATCGCCTCCGACATCCGCATCCGCAGGTGGAAGAGCCGCGCCGCGCCGGGTGCGCGCGGCTCGAGCAGGACAAGCGGCGTGCGGGAATAACCCACGCCCCCCAGCGACAGGAAATGCGCGTGGCGCTGGAAGTCGAAACCGCCGGGTTCCGCCGGGCCCGCGGGCGCCGACAGGTGCCCGGTCAGCATCACGATGGCCCCCGGCGCAGGCTCCGCCCCCGGCCAGTCGCCGTGCAGCGACACGCGCACGCGGCGGGGCGTGCGCAACGGGTCCAGATCGTCGAGGCGAACCGCGTCCAGCGTCAGCCGCGGCACGTCCGAGGCGGAGCGGTCGATCGCGACCACGCGCCCCTCGATCGGGCCGTAGTATCGGAAATCGAGCACGGGCCCCGCTGCCTGGTGCGCCCGCAGCCCCGCCGCGCAGACCCCGAGCGCCACCAGCGCCGCGGCCAGCCCC
>WVSO01000129.1 GCA_015689745.1 Rhodobacterales bacterium HKCCSP123
CCTCGGCCGCCACGCGCCCTGCCGCGCTCTCGGCAAGGGCCGCCTCGGTCTCCGCCAGCCGACGGGCGAGCGCCTCCGCCTCGGCCTGGGCGGCGGCGCGGCCCTCGCTTTCTGCCGCCAGGTCACGCGAGACCACGTCGGCCACCAGCGGCGCGTCGGGCCAGAGGTTGCCCAGAAGCGCGGAAACCCGCGTGAACACAGGTGCCGAGGTCAGCGTCAGGACCAGAAGCCCGAGCGCGAGCGCGAACATCACCAGGAAGAAGGACCGCCACAGCCTGCGCCCGAGCCAGCGGATCACCGACGCCGAGGCGAGAACGGAGGTGTTGCGGCGGTCACGCGCCATCGGGGTATCTCCGACCTAGAGCCTGGAAGAAATGATGCCGGTGGCGAAGCCGCCCATCCTGAGCTCGCCGAAGAGACGCTGATACTCGATCTTGGGGCAACGGTTCTGGATCACGGTCAGGCCGGCCTTTTCGGCCTTCGCGGCAGCCTCGGCGTGGGTCACGCCGATCTGCATCCAGATCACCTTCGGCAGCGGGTCCATCGCCAGCGCCTCGTCCACGATCGCCGGAACGGCCTCGGGGCGGCGGAAGATATCGACCACGTCGACGGGCTCGGTCACGTCCGAAAGCCCCGCCTTCACCTCCACCCCCCAGAGCGTACTGCCCGCCTGGCCGGGGTTCACCGGGATGACCCGGTAGCCCTTGAGCGTCAGGTAGCGGCCGACGTAGTGGCTGGGGCGCACCGGGTTGGGGGATACGCCGATACAGGCGAACACCTTGGAACGCCTGAGGATATCGCGCAGCAGATCGTCGGAGGGAGTCTCGGTCATGTCCCCCGTGTAGCACACAGAAAATGCGCCCGCAGCTTCAATAGCGCGGGCGCAAGTCGTGGAACGAGGGACAGTAATGGACGTGCGGTGTTCCAGACCACAGCGTCATGGGGGATAGATGGGGCGCATCCGCCGAGATTAAAGGTTTCCTACAAAATCGTGATCACGGCCCGGTCACCTGCCGCGCTCAGCCCAGGATGGCGGGCCAGTTCGCCTCGCCCCGCGCAATCACGTTCGGCAACTCGGCCGTCCAGAGCTCTCGCGCACGCAGACTGGCGTTGAGAAAGAGGCGTCCGTCGTAGATCGACCAGGCCTCGGGGATGGTGGGCGCAAGATAGCCGCGCGACGCGGCAAAGGCGCAGTAGCCGCCGAAAACGGGGGCGAAGCGCAGGGGCTCGGCGGCGAAGGCGTCCCGGTTCGCCGCGCTGGCGAAGAGCCAGGTCGCACCGTCCCAGTCGTGGGTGAAATCGGGGCTGCCTGCGACCGGGCCGTTTCCGTCGAAATAGGCGACCGGGTCGATGCCGTTGATGGTGCCGCGGCGGCTCTGGAACACGCGGGGCTCCGCAGCACGCGCGGCCCTTGGCAGCACGAGGGCGACGGGGGCGAAGGCAGCGGCGGCGAGGATGTGGCGGCGTCGGATCATGGTACGGCACTCCGGGTTTGAACGTGCCGCAGGATGACGCCTGCCGGGCGATCCGAAAAGACCCGGCACGCAAGCGTGATCCGGGGTGAGGGATATGTCAGTCGAAGATGTCCTCGATCAGGTCGAACGCCTCTTCCATGGCCTTCGACCAGAACGACTTGCGCCGCTTGGGTCTCTTCCGGCTGCGCGGATCCGCGTGGCCCTGCCGGTCGGGCCCGCCGTCCCACCCGTTTCGCGGAAGCGGCGCGCCATGCGGTGCGGGCGCGCGCGGGCTGCGCTTGACCGGGCGGTCGGGCTGGGGCGGCTTGAGCCACTTCATCTCGTGGAGCGGCGCACCGCAGGCACCGCAGGCCAGCTCGTGACCGTCGCGCGCCGTCAGCCTGAGCGTCTGGCGGCGGCCGCAATAGGAGCAGGTTGCGATCTTCGTCTGGTCTGGCATCGGCTCTCTCTCAGGGGCGTGTGACCGCATATAGGGAGACCGCCGCCGCGTTCGAGACGTTGAGCGAGCCGAACTCTCCCGCCGCGTCGATCCGCACCAGGTGATCGCAGAGATCCCGCGTCCGCTCGCGCAGGCCGGGCCCTTCGGCGCCCAGCACGAGGGCCACGGGCCGGTCGGTCAGCGTCGCGGCGAGCGTGCCGATCTCGGCCTCGCCCTCCCCGTCGAGGCCCAGCACGGTATAGCCCATCTCCTTCAGCGTCTCGATCGCGTTGCCGAGGTTCGGGACCCGCAAGTAGGGCTGGCGCTCCAGCGCGCCCGAGGCGGTCTTGGCCAGCGCACCGGTTTCGGGCGCGGAATGGCGCGCGGGCGCGATGACGGCGGCGGCGCCGAAGACCTCGGCCGAGCGCAGGATGGCGCCGACGTTATGGGGGTCGCTGACCCGGTCGAGCAGCACCAGCCGCGGCGCGCCCGTCCCCGAGGCCAGTGCGACGTCCTCGAGCCGTCCCCAGTCGAGTGGCCTGACCTCGAGCGCGGCACCCTGGTGGACGGAGCCCGGATCGAGCGGCACGGGGAACTTGCGCGGATCGGCGATCTCGGGCTCGAGCCCGCCCGCGGCGATGGCCTCTGCCAGCTTGTCGGCGGCGTTGCGCGTGACCACGAGGCGCAGGCGCTCGCGCGCGGGGTTCATCAGCGCATCGCGTACCGCGTGCAGCCCGAAGAGCCACAGCGTCTCGGCCGCGGCGGCGCGCTTGGCGCGTTCCTTGTCGATCACCCAGGTCGGTTTCTTGGCCACGCGCGTCATCCTTCGCTGACTGTCCCCGGGTTACGCGCAGGCCATCGTCTTGCCAAGGCCGCCAGGCCCCGTTTTTCGGTTGACGCCCCCCTGCCCCCCGATTATCCAGCCCAACGCGTCGGGCGACGTGCTGCAAGGTGCGGCAGCGGACTGTAACTCCGCCGGGGAGACCCATGCCTGGTTCGATTCCAGGGTCGCCCACCATTCTCCCCATCCGCGATCCCCTGCCGCTTGCCCGGGCACGGCGACCTTCGCGCCGCGGGGCCGCGGTGCGCACGCTCCGTGCCCTGCCGCGCGAGCCTGGTCGAAGGCGGGACCTGCACCAGCTTGGCCGACGGCAACGAAGGGGGGTGGTGCGTTCAAGAGTGCGGCGATATGCTGTCGGCGATGCGGGTGCGTTTCTCCGAGCAAGGTATGCCAGTACGTAAAGAGTCGAAGCAGACCGCCACACCCCCCGTGCCCTTCAATGTCCTGATCGTGGCGCAGCAGGGGCGCCTTGAATACGAGGCCGTGGTCTTTGCCGCCTCCTTTCGCCACTTCAACCCCGGCTTTCCGGGCCGCCTGATCATCGCGGAACCCCGTCCCGGTCCCCGCTGGTCCCGCGACCCGCGCATCGCGAACAGCGCGGTGCGGGACCTGCTTGCCGGCGATTTCGGCGCCGAGGTCCTGTCCTTCGACAGTCTGCAGTTCGGCGAGAGCTACCCCTACGGCAACAAGATCGAGGCGCTGGCGGCCCTGCCCCCGGACGAGCCGTTCGTCTTCTTCGACACCGACACGCTGATCACCGGCGACCTGACCGAGGTGCCCTTCGACTTCGACCGCCCTTCGGCCAGCCGCAGGGTCGAGGGGACCTGGCCCACGATCGAGCTGTACGGGCCGGGTTATGCCGCGATCTGGACATCGCTCTACGACAAGTTCGGCCTCGACTTCGAAAGCTCGCTCGACCCTGCCTGGCCGGACGAATACTGGCGCCGCTACCTCTATTTCAACGCGGGCTTCTTCTACTACCGCGACCCGGCCGGGTTCGGGCGGCGCTTCGCCGACTACGCAACGGCGATCCGGGACGATCCGCCGGCCGAGCTGGTGTGCCAGTCGCTCGATCCCTGGCTCGACCAGGTCGCGCTGCCCCTTGTGATCCACAGTCTCGGCGGCGGGCGTGATGCGCTGCCCGAGGGCTGGCTCGACGGCACGCACAGCTGCCATTACCGCGTCCTTCCGCTCGCCTATGCGCGCGAGGATCAGCGCGCCATCGACGTGCTGGAGGAGGTGACCGCCCCGAACAGGATCAAGAGGGTGCTGAAAGCCTACGAGCCGATGAAGCGGATGATCTACCAGGGCAAGGGCCGGAAGGCGCGCGCGCTCTTCGACCGGACGAGCCTGCCGCGCAAGGAACAGGCGATCCGGAACACGCTCAAGCGCGAGAAGCTCTGGCTGCGCTGAGGGGCCCGGAAACGAAAACGGCCGCGCCGGCGGGGCACGGCCGATCCCGGGAGATCCCGGAAAGGGTCAGCCGGCGCTGGCCGGCTCGTCCTTCTTCTTCCGCTCCGAGTAGATCATCAGCGGCTGCGCGTCCGACGAGACGGCTTCCTCGTTGACCACGACCTCTTCGACACCCTCCGTGCTCGGCAGGTCGAACATCGTGTTCAGCAGGATATCCTCCATGATCGAGCGCAGGCCCCGTGCACCGGTCTTGCGCGCGATGGCACGCTTGGCGATGGCCTTGAGCGCATCATCGGTGAACTTGAGCTTCACATCCTCAAGCTCGAACAGGCGCTGGTATTGCTTGACCAGCGCGTTCTTGGGCTCTGTCAGGATGGTCACGAGCGCGTCTTCGTCCAGGTCCTCGAGCGTGGCGATGACGGGAAGGCGGCCGACGAATTCCGGGATCAGGCCGAATTTCAGCAGATCCTCGGGCTCCAGCTCCTTGAAGTATTCGCCCACGGTCTTGGAGGCCGGGTCGCGCACGTCGGCGCCGAAGCCCATGGCGCTGCCCTTGCCGCGCTGTGCGATGATCCGGTCGAGGCCCGCGAAGGCGCCACCGCAGATGAAGAGAATGTTGGTCGTGTCCACCTGCAGGAATTCCTGCTGCGGATGCTTGCGCCCGCCCTGCGGCGGAACGGAGGCAACCGTGCCTTCCATGATCTTCAGAAGCGCCTGCTGCACCCCCTCGCCCGACACGTCGCGCGTGATCGAGGGGTTGTCGGACTTGCGCGTGATCTTGTCGACCTCGTCGATGTAGACGATGCCGCGCTGCGCGCGTTCGACGTTGTACTCGCTGGCCTGCAACAGCTTGAGGATGATGTTCTCGACATCCTCGCCCACGTAGCCCGCCTCGGTCAGCGTGGTCGCATCGGCCATGGTGAAGGGCACGTCGAGGATGCGCGCCAGCGTCTGCGCCAGAAGCGTCTTGCCGCAGCCCGTGGGGCCGATCAGCAGGATGTTGGACTTCGCCAGCTCGATGTCCGATTTGCCCGCATGGTTCAGGCGCTTGTAGTGGTTGTGGACCGCGACCGAGAGAACGCGCTTCGCGTGGGCCTGCCCGATCACGTAATCGTCGAGCACCTGGCAGATCTCCAGCGGGCTCGGAACACCATCGGTGGACTTCAGACCGGCGGTCTTCGTCTCCTCGCGGATGATGTCCATGCAAAGCTCGACGCACTCGTCGCAGATGAACACCGTCGGCCCGGCGATCAGCTTGCGCACCTCGTGCTGGCTCTTGCCGCAGAACGAGCAGTAGAGCGTGTTTTTCGAGTCGCTGCCGGATGAGTTCGCCATGTCGTTCACCTCAACGGGTCTTTCGGGCCGCGGAGCCCCGGCCCGGACCGCGTCCGGACCGTGAATTTCCGAAAGCCTAGAACAGGCAAACGGTCACCACAATGTCAAATTCCCCACGGCCCCGGACGATGCCGGGACCGTGAAGCCTGTCCTACTTTTCGTCACCGCCCGCGGCGGCGCGGCTTTCGACGATCTCGTCGATCAGGCCCCAGTCCTTGGCCTGCTCGGGATCCATGAAATTGTCGCGCTCGAGCGCGTCCACCACCGTCTCGAAATCCTGCCCGGTGTGCTTGACGTAGATCTGGTTCAGCCGGTCCTTCAGCTTCTGGGTTTCCTTGGCGTGGATCATGATATCCGTCGCCTGGCCCTGGTAGCCGCCCGAGGGCTGGTGAACCATGATCCGGCTGTTGGGAAGGCTGAAGCGCATCCCCTTCTCGCCCGCCGTCAGCAGGAGCGAGCCCATCGAGGCCGCCTGCCCGATCACCAGCGTCGAGACCTTGGGCTTGATGTACTGCATCGTGTCGTAGATCGACAGGCCGCTCGTCACCACCCCGCCGGGGCTGTTGATGTACATGCTGATCTCCTTCGAGGGGTTTTCCGCCTCGAGATGCAGCAGCTGGGCGACGATCAGGCTCGACATGCCGTCATGCACCGGGCCCGAGACGAAGATGATCCGCTCCTTCAGGAGGCGCGAGAAGATGTCATAGGCCCGTTCGCCCCGGCTGGTCTGTTCGACCACCATGGGCACGAGGGTGTTCATGTAGTGATCGATCGGGTCTTGCATGTCGCCTGCCTCAACTGGAACCGCCGCATTGTCCACTGAGTCTTAGTGGTGGGCATGGGGGGCTGCAAGGGCAGCCGGCAAATCCGTGGACGCCGGCACCGCCGCCGCTATCTGGCGCGCCATGACCGACAACGCCCCCTTGCCGCCGCCACTCGCCACCCGGACCGAGGCGCTTGCCCGCCTCTCGCGCTTCCTGCCCCGTGCCGGACGCGACTACGCGGCGCGGCGCAACTACGACCTGCCCGGCGCGGGGCACCCGCATGTCTCGCAGCTCTCGCCCTATCTCAGGCACCGCCTCCTGACCGAGGAAGAGGTGCTGTCGGCCGTGCTCGCCCGCTTCTCGCTCGGAACGGCCGAGAAATTCGTGCAGGAGGTCTGCTGGCGCACCTATTGGAAAGGCTGGCTCGAGATGCGGCCCGCCGTCTGGGCCGCCTATCGCCGCGAGCTGGCCGAGCTTCTGGAGGGGGCGGACGCGACGCTCACCAACCGCCTGGCGGCCGCCGAGGGCGGCGAGACAGGCATCGACTGTTTCGACGCCTGGGCCCGCGAACTGCTGACGACAGGCTACCTGCACAACCACGCGCGGATGTGGTTCGCCTCGATCTGGATCTTCACGCTTGGCCTGCCCTGGCAGGCGGGCGCGGATCTTTTCCTGCGCCGCCTGCTCGACGGCGACCCGGCCTCGAACACGCTGGGATGGCGCTGGGTCGCGGGGCTACAGACCCGCGGCAAGCACTATCTCGCACGGCCCGACAACATCGCCCGCTACACCGAGGGGCGGTTCGCCCCCGCGGGGCTGGTGAGCGATGCCGCCCCCCTCGAAGGGCCGGCGCCGCCGCAGCGCAGGGCGGCGCCCGCAGGCGACAG
>WVSO01000013.1 GCA_015689745.1 Rhodobacterales bacterium HKCCSP123
GACTTCGCGGCGCTCGGCGGACTGGTGGCGCGCGGCAAGGCGCGCGGCCTCCTCCGTGGCGTCGGTCAGGTCCTGCTCGCGGCTGCGCAGCACCGTGGCGGCCTCCTCGGCGGCGGCGAGCGCGGTGGCAAGCGCCTCGTCATGGCCTTCGCTTTCGGCCTGGAGCCCGTGCCGCTCCTCTTCCAGCGCGGCGATGCTGTCGCCTGCATCGGCGTTCAGCGCGCCCTCGCGGTCGATGTCGCGGCTCAACTGGTCAAGCCGCCCCTCCAGCGTCGTCACCGCCTCGCGCGCTCGGGCGATGTCGCCGTCGAGGCTGTCGCGCTCCACCAGCAGGCGTTGCAGCACGGCCCCGGCAATCGCCTCTTCCTCACGGAGCGGCGGCAGCTTGCCCTCGGCTGCCTCGCGCGCCGTGGCAGCTTCGCGCGCCGCCGTCTCGGCGCGGGCGGCACCGGTCAGCGCCTCGCGCAGCACGGCCTCGGCCCGCGCCTCTCCCTCCTGCGCGTCGCGCCAGCGGAGATAGAGAAGCAGCCCCTCGGCCTGCCGCAGTTCGGCGCCGATCTCGCGGTAGCGCTGCGCCTGCCGGGCCTGCCGGGCGAGCGAGGCGAGTTGCGAGGCGAGTTGTTCCAGAACGTCCTCGACCCGGGCGAGGTTCGTCTCGGCGCCCTTCAGCTTCAGTTCCGCCTCGTGGCGGCGCTGGTAGAGGCCCGAGATGCCGGCGGCCTCTTCGAGGACCCGTCGGCGCGCCTTGGGCTTGGCGTTGATGAGCTCGGAGATCTGCCCCTGCCGGACCAGCGCGGGCGAATGCGCGCCGGTCGAGGCGTCGGCGAACAGCATCTGCACGTCGCGCGCGCGCACGTCCTTTCCGTTCAGCTTGTAGGCCGACCCGGCATCGCGGGTGATCCGGCGGGTGATGTCGAGCGTGTCCTCGTCATTGAAGCCGGCGGGGGCAAGGCGTTGCGAGTTGTCGATCTGAAGCACCACCTCGGCGAAGTTGCGCGCCCCGCGGGTGGCGGCACCGGCGAAGATCACGTCCTCCATGCCGCCGCCGCGCATCGCGGTGGGGCGATTCTCGCCCATCACCCAGCGCAGCGCCTCGAGCAGGTTGGACTTGCCGCAACCGTTAGGACCCACGACGCCCGTCAGACCGTCCTGGATGATCAGGTCGGTCGGATCGACGAAGCTCTTGAAGCCGTTGAGGCGCAGCCGGTTGAAGTGCATGGGCCTGTCCTTGCCGTCACCGAGGGTGTCTTGGGAGGGCATCCTACCCCCCTCGCCGCAGGCCGAGTCAACGGCGGTCTACCGAATGTGGCGGTTTGAGCGGGTTTATCCCCAAGATTTGGCTCGTCGCACTTGATCTTGTGGATGGCGGGGATTGCCTTCACGCCGGCGGCGCGAATCCGGGACTCGCGCCGCCTCGGCGGCCCCCTCGGCTCCGTGCCCGGCGGCGCTTCGCTTGCCAGCGGTTGAGATGGGCCCCCTGCGATGCTACATTTTGGGCATCCCGGCGCCGGGGAAGAACAGGCGCGCAACGCAGGAGGATCGAGTCCTGACCGGACAGACCCAAGCGGTGGCCGAGACCACTGCCCCCCGGGCCAGCCAAGCGGCCCAGACCGTTGAGCCGACCAGCGAACTGCTGCTCGAGCGCATCCTGGCATCCCTCGAAGACGACAAGGCCGAAGATGTCGTGCAGATCAACCTGCGCGGCAGGTCGACCATTGCCGATTACATGGTGATCGCATCGGGCCGCTCCTCGCGGCAGGTGGCGGCCATGTCCGAAAAGCTGGTCGAGCGCCTGAAGGACTCCTTCCACCTGTCGGCCAAGGTCGAGGGCAAGGATGCCGGCGACTGGGTGCTGATCGACGCGGGCGACGTGATCGTGCACATCTTCCGCCCCGAGGTGCGGGAGTTCTACCAGCTCGAGAAGATGTGGATGCCCGCGACCGCCGCGTCGCAGTAGCCCCGTCGCATGCGGGTTCATCTCTGCGTTGTCGGGCGCCTGCGCGGCGGCCCCGAAAAGGACCTCGTTGACGATTACCTCAGACGCTTCGACCGAAGCGGTCGCGCGCTTGGCCTGACGCTGGGCGATGTGACCGAGGTCGAGGACCGCAAGGGCGGCGGCATGGCCGCCGAGGCCGACCTGCTGCGCCGCGCGGTGCCAAGGGGTGCCGCGCTCTGGGTGATGGACGAGCGCGGGGCGCAGATGACCTCGCCCGAATTCGCCGACAGGCTGGGGGCGGCGCGGGATGCGGGGCAGGGCGACGTCGCCCTGTGCATCGGCGGCGCGGACGGCCTGGACCCCGCGCTGCGCTCGGAGGCGGAGCTGGCGATCTCCTTCGGACGGATGGTGTGGCCGCACATGCTGGTGCGCGTGATGCTGGCCGAACAGTTGTACCGCGCGGGCCAGATCCTCGCCGGGACACCCTATCACCGGGTCTGACCGGGCCAGCGTCAGCGGTTCAGGATGTCCTTGTGAAAGCGCCTGAGCAGCAGCAGGCCGAAGAACAGCGGGATCATTGCCCAGAGCAGCACCAGACCGATCGAGATGTAGGCCGGATCGTAGGTCGCGTAGACGCCTGTCCGGGCAAGGCCGGTGACATGGATCCAAGGCGTGTACCAGAGATAGCCCTGGAACCAGTCCGGCAGCTGCTCGAAGACGAAGAGCACGCCCGCGATCAGGATCATCGGGCGCGTGATGATCGACCAGAGATTAGACCAGGCCGAGAACAGCCCGGTCATCAGGCAGTTCATCGTCCCGAACCCCAGCCCCACCAGCGCGGCCAGCACGACCGACAGGACGATCGGCCCGGGCGACACCGTGGCGTTGGCCTCGGTGAATTGCAGGATGCCGAACAGGACGATGCACAGGATGGTGATGCTCGTCAGCAGGTTGAGGAGGAACCGGGCGATGATCGCGTCCAGCCATGACACCGCCGGGTATTGCAGAAGCTGCTTCGAGAACTGGATCGAGTTCTGCACGCTCAGCGCGATGTTGGCATAGACCAGGAAGGGCAGATAACCGGACGCATAGAAGAGGATGAAGGAATTGCCGAGCGGCGGGGACCGCAACAGGATCGTGAAGGCGACCGTCATGACGGCGAGGGCACCGACGGGCTGGGCCACGGCCCAGAAGTAGCCGCCGGGGGTTCGGCCGTAGAGCGTCGACATCTCGCGCAGCATCAGCGCGAGGATCGATCGGAAGGCGGGGAAGGATCGCGGCGCGCGGGACGGGCGGATCTGGATGCCGGGGGTCTCTGGCTGGCGAAGGGTCACATCCGGCTCCAAGTCACTGGCAATACCGCACCGGACTATGTATGACGGAAGGGTGCAGTACAAACGGTATGAGTGTCGTCCCAGCCTTGTCCAACGCAGCAGGACCTCGCAAGGAAGCGCCGGCTGACGGTCCGGACGACGGGGACGCGGGCAAGGGCGGCCCCGGGCCACGGCCCGGCCCGCAGCGCGGCACGCGCGGGGGCGCGGACAAGCCCGGGGGCATCACCTTCAAGCCTTACGCCCGCGCGGCGCGGATGCGCCGGAGGCACTATGGCCTCGTGTTGTCCTACCAGCTAGTCGTGCTGCTGCCGCTCTTCGTCATCGCCTTCTACCTCTACACCTTCGCGCAGGATCAATTCGCCTCGAGTGTGGGCTTCACCGTGCGCAGCGAGGAGGCCGGATCGGCGACGGACCTTCTGGGCGGGATCTCGCAACTGACCGGCGGCAACACCAGCCGGGACGGCGACATCCTCTTCGAGTTCATCACCAGCGCCGAGATGGTGCGGCGCATGCAGGCCCGCGTTGACCTCGTGGCGCATTACTCGGCGGCACATGGCATCGACCCGGTCTTCGCGCTTGCGCCAGATGCCGCGCTCGAGGACCTCGTCGGCCATTGGCAGGAGGTCGTGCGGGTCTCCTATTCGCAGGGCAGCGGCCTCATCGATCTCGAGGTCCTCGCCTTCGAACCGCAGATGGCGCAGGACATCGCGCGCGCGATCGTCGAGGAAAGCCAGACCCTCATCAACGAGCTGAACGAACAGGCGCGGGCGGATTCGATGCGCTACGCCGAGCTGGACCTCGAGGCCGCCATTGCCCGCCTGCGCTCTGCGCGCGAGGCGCTGACGCAGTTCCGCACGCAAACCCAGATCGTCGACCCCGAAAGCGACCTGCAGGGGCGGACCGGCGTGCTGAACAATCTCCAGCAGCAACTCGCCGAGGCCCTGATCGAGTTCGACCTGCTCTCGGAGAACACGACGAACCCCAACGATCCGCGCCTGGTCCAGGCCGAGCGGCGGATCGAGGTGATCCGCGACAGGATCCGGCAGGAGCGGCTGAACTTCGCGACCGAGGATGTCGGCGCGGAGGGCGAGGACTACCCGACGCTGATGGCGCAGTACGAGGGCCTGGTCGTCGACCGCGAATTCGCCGAGGAAAGCTATCGCGCGGCCCTTGCGGCGGTCGACCTTGCCCGCACCAACGCGGCAAGGCAAAGCCGCTATCTCGCCGTCTACATCCAGCCGAACCTGCCGCAGAGCGCCGAGTTTCCCCGCCGCGGCACGATCCTGGCCTTCGGCCTGCTGTTCCTGACGCTGGCATGGGCGATCATGGCGCTGATCTACTACAGCATCCGCGACAGGCAGTAGGGGCGGCGCGGCGATGATCCGCTTCGAGAACCTCACCAAGAGCTTCGAGGTGAACGGGCGCCGGAAGGTCGTCATCGACAACCTGACGCTCACCATCGGGACCGGGCGTTCGCTCGCCCTGCTCGGGCGCAACGGGGCGGGCAAGTCGACGCTCATGTCGATCATCGCGGGCAACATGCGGCCGGATACCGGGCGCGTCCTCAGCGACGGCACGATCTCGTGGCCGATCGGTCAGACGGGGTCGGTGCACCCGCAGATGACCGGCGCGCAGAATGCGCGGTTCCTCGCGCGGGTCTATGGCGTCGAATCCGACGAGCTTGTCGATTTCGTCGAGGATTTCGCCCAGCTGGGGGCCCATTTCCACATGCCGGTGCGGACCTACTCCTCGGGCATGGAATCCCGCCTGGTGTTCGGCCTGTCGATGGGGATCAAGTTCGACATCTACCTGATCGACGAGGTCACCGGGGCGGGCGATGCGGCCTTCCGGTCGCGCAGCGCGGCCCTGTTCCAGGACCGGATGACCACCTCCGACGCGATCATGGTGAACCATAACCTGACCGAGCTGAAGGAATTCTGCGATGCTGCGCTTCTCCTCGAGCATGGAAAACTCTCATATTTCGAAGACCTTGACGAGGCGATCGAGGTTCACAGGCAGAACATGCGCTGAGGCCCCGGCATCCGGGGGCGTCGATCAGGGTTAAGCATTTCGAAGGCATTGGGCGGTAACGGCCCGAGCCTTCCACAATCCGGCCAAGGCTGGACCTGCAACCACGGCCATCTGCTGTCGCGGCACTTTCGCGACGGAGACAGCCATGACACCTCTCGGTGTGATCGGGCAGACGCAATCCTTCCAGGGGATGCTGGATCACGGCATCACCGATCTCCTGATCCACGAAACCGCGGCGGGCACGACGCTCTATACCATCTCGGGCCAGGGCGGCGGCGTCGCCGCCTATGCGCTCGGCGGGCCGGGCGGGCCCACCTTGATCGACTTCGCGCCCTTCGACGCGGCCTATTCCGACAGCGTGATGGACAGCCTGACCCTGCTGGAAACGCCCGATGGCCCGCGCCTCGTGGTCGCCGGAGATGCGGATGGCGGCCTCACCGCCTTCGCGGTCGCGCCCGACGGAACGCTTGGCCCCGTGGGGGACATCAGCGGTCTTGCCAACGGCGCGGGCGGCAGGATCCTCGATATCGGCCAGTGGGACAGCGACAGGCTCTTCGTCGCCAACGCCGGATCCGGGTCAATCGAGGCCTATGACTTGTCGCCCTCCGGCACGCTCAGCCGCGCCTTCTCGGTCGACGACACCCCGAACACCTATGCCGACACGGTGTTCGCGCTCGAGACGCTGTCGATCGCCGGTGTCGACTACCTGGTCGGCGCCAGCGTCGCGGATCACGGTGTCACCGCCTACCGGATCGAACCCGACCGTCTGGTCCCGACGGGCAATCTCGGCACCGCCGAGGGCATCGGCATCATGACCCCGACCGCGCTTGCCACCACGGTGATCGGCGGGCGCTGCTTCGTGCTGGTCGGCTCGGCACCCTCCGACGGCATCGGGCAGTCCGGCGCGATCACGGTGATGGAGCTTCGTCCGGGCGGGCAACTCGCCCCGACCGACCACGTGATCGACTCGCTGCACACCCGGTTCGGCGGCATCCAGAGCCTCGACGTGGTGCAGGCGAACGGCTTCACCTACGTGTTCGCGGCCGGCGCCGACGATGGCGTGACGGTCTTCGTCCTGATGCCGAGCGGGCGGCTGCAGGTCATCGACGTCCTGGAAGACGGCCATGACAGCGGGCTCGAGAACGTCACGGCCATCGCCGCCTTCGAGAGCGGCGACACCCTTCGCCTCTTCGTGTCCTCCGAGATCAGCCCGGGCGTGACCGAGCTGTCGCTCGACACCGGTCGCAGCGGGTCGGTGATCGTGTCGCAGGTGACCGGCGGCAGCCGCGTGGGAACCCCGCAGGATGACATCCTCCAGGGCGGTGCGGGCAACGACCGGCTCGAGGGGGCCCTGGGCAACGACATCCTCGAGGACGGGGGCGGTCAGGACACGCTTGTCGGCGGCGGCGGGAACGACATCTTCGTGTTGCGAAGCGACGGGGTCACGGACCTTGTCCTCGATTTCGAGCCCGGGCGGGACCGGCTCGACCTGTCGTCCTGGCCGTTTCTCTACGATCCGTCGCAACTGACGGTACAGCCGACGTCGGACGGCGCCATCGTGACATGGCGCGGCGAGACGCTGATCATCCAGACGCTCCAGGGCGTCACACTGACGGCGGCGGGCGTGGTCGCGGCGATCCTGCCAGCACCGAGCCGCAGCCCGATTCCCTTCGAAACGCTGCCCCCGCCGCTGCCGGACGGCTCGTTCGCCGGCACCGAGGGCGATGACCTCTTCACCGGCGGCAGCGCCGATGACACGATCGCGGGCGAGGGCGGCAACGACACGCTGTCCGGCGGGCAGGGCCGCGACCTGATCGAGGGCGGCGCGGGCGATGACGAGATTCGCGGCCACCTGAACGGCGACACGATCCAGGGCGGCGACGGCTTCGATCGGATCTACGGCAATTTCGGCCATGACCTGATCCACGGTGGCGGACAGGCCGACAGCATCTACGGCGGCGACCAGAATGACAGGCTCCATGGCGAGCTTGGCAGCGACTTCGTCGTCGGACAGGGCGGCAACGACACGATCTGGGGCGGCGATGGCTTCGACACGCTGCGCGGCGGCGCGGACAACGACGTGCTCTACGGCGGCGACCGTGCCGACCTGATGGCGGGCGGGCTCCACGACGACAGCCTCTACGGAGAAGGCGGCAACGACAGGCTCGACGGCAACGACGGCGCCGACCATCTCGACGGCGGGGACGGCCACGACGGCCTGTTCGGATCGACAGGAAACGACACGCTTCTCGGCGGCGGGGGGGACGACCGCCTCTTCGGCGGCGCCGGCGACGACCGGATCGACGGGGGCACCGGGAATGACACGATGTTCGGGGGCGGCGATGCCGACACGTTCGTCTTCGAGGGGGGCCACGGCGACGACGTGATCCGCGATTTCGATCCGAGCGGCGAGATCATCGACCTGACGGCGCTGGCAACGGACTTCGGAGCACTCGCCATTGCAGGCGTCGAAAGTGGCGTTCTGCTGACGACACCCGGAGGCACGATCCTGCTGGAGGGGGTGTCCGAGGGCGCTCTGACGGAGGGCGACTTCCTGTTCTGAGGGCCGCCCCTCGCCGCGTCCGCGTTGCTAGTCCCGGCGCGCGGCAAGGAGGCGCTGATAGACGGCGTGCAGGTCTGCCGCCTGATCGGCCGAACTGCGCGGAACGATGCGATGCGCAGGCGCCGCCCGGAACCGCTCGGGGTCGGCATCGATGCGGGCAAGTGCCGCGACAAGCCCATGATGGTCCGAGACATCCACGAGGAAACCGTTCTGCCCATCGACGACATCGGCACCGATGGCGCCACGGTCGGATGCGACCACCCAGAGGCCCAGCCCAAGCGCCTCGCGGGTGACGAGGCCGTAGCTTTCGGGCCAGGTCGAAGGCGCGAGCAGAACGTCGATCTGCCCGTAGATCCGGCCAACCTCGGAGAGGGGACTTCGCGGAAGGAACAGGACGGGCGTGCCGTTCCAGACCTCGTGCCGGGACTGGCCCGCAGCCATGGCATGATCGACCACGACGAGGTCCAGGTTTTGGAATTGGCGCGCATGAATGGCCGCTTGCAGCAGCTTGTAACCCTTGTGGCGCGCGGCACCGCCGATATGGCCCAGCCGGACCCGGCCCTCCGGGCCCGGCTCCCGCACCCGCCCGGGCAGGACCGAAACGCCGTTCTCGACCGTCTCGATCCCGGTCAGACCGGCCGTTCGGTGCACCTCGGCGAAGGCGTCCGACACGGCCAGAACGGCCGCTGCCCCCGCAAGCCCCCGACGCGTGATCCGGGCGCGCGCCGGCAGGGTCGCGGTGGCCTCGGGACGGAAATCGTAGGTTTCGGGGGTCCCGTCCGCCGCGATGACGAACTGGTTCGGAGACACCCACCACCCGTCGTGCAGGGTCACGACATAGGGCACGTCCCGGCGACGCAACGTGTCGAGGACGGAAGCGGTGAGGCGCTGGATGCAGTGTACATGCACCAGCTCCGGGCGAATGCGTGACAGGAGCCGGTCGAAGACATCGGCCATCCGGTGATCCTGCACCGTCATGGTGTCGATGCCGTCGCGCGCCGTCACCGTCCAGACCCGGGCCCCGTCGCGGGCATGGCACCGCAACTCGTAGGGCCGCTCGCCACCCTCGAGCGTGGCGACCACGTCGATTTCGTAGGTATCGCCATGCAGGCGCAGGAGATCGGCGACATTGTCCTGCACGACGCGCGTGGCCCCGCCGATGTCCTGCGGCGGGTAGAACACATTGACGACCAGCAGTCGGGTCTTGCGTCGGGCCGCTGCGGGCCGGACGGTCTCGAACATGGCGTCGAAGCGCTGACCCATGATCTGCAGCCCATAGTCGCGCAGGACCCGGTCGCGCGCGGCCGCGCCGATCCGGCGGCCCAGCGCGGGATCGTCGACCAAGGCCAGCATGGCGGCGACGAAGCCGGCCCTGTCCGTCGCGATCATCCCGGTGACGCCATCCTCGACCACGTCGCGGTAGGTCGCGGTGGGGCTGACGACGGACGGCACGCCGAGCATCGCCGCCTCCATCCATTTTATCTCGCTCTTGGCGTCGGTCAGGATCGAGGGATCCAGCACCGACAGGGCGATGTCGGCCCCGGCCAACTCGTCGCAATAGGTCTCGAAATCCCAGATCGGGCTGACGAGGTGCAGATCCGGATGCTCGGGGTCCAGGTGGGTGAGGGCCGGGAAGTCGCCGACCAGTCTCACTTCCACCCTGCCGGGTCGCCTGGCCAGAAGCTCGGCGATCGCGGGCTCGAGCACCGCCGTGAACTCGGCCTTGTGGGCCTTCGTGCCCGATCCGTAGTGAATGACGAGCTTCCCGCCCGGGTCCCGTTCCCGCCGGGCCGCCCGGTCGAGGACCTGCATGTGCGGCCTGCCAAGCGCGTTGCGATGCAGGAACACCTGCCCGCTGCGGACCACCGATTGCATCGCGTCGCGGATCGTCGGCGTCGAGGCGATCCCGTGCTCGCAGAGACTCATGGCATGCCGGAAGAGCGGCACGCCGCAGGCGATCGCGCCGTGGTCCCGTGGCGTGATCCGGCCAGCATAGGTCCTCAGCGCCGGCGGAAAGATGGCGGCTTCGAAGATCAGGTCGTCGCAATCGTAGAAAGTGGCCAGCCCCTGCTGCGCCGCCTCGACGATCACGTCGATCACCGACGGAAGGGCCGGCACGCGCACGAAGATGACGGCATCGTAGTCCTCCAGCCGATCGCGGAGACGCTCGAGGTCGATGGCCTGGTGGAACAGATCGGCCTCGTAGCCGGCCGTCCGCAGCTGGTCGATCTTTTGATCGGCGCGGTAGAGCTTGCACTGGTAAAGGTCGTCGTTGGCCAGCACCGCGACCTTCCGGATGGCGCCCGAGCGGCGGGGCGCCTCGAAGGGCGGCGTATAGAGGGCGAGCGCTTCGGCCAGGAGTCGCTGAACATCCGCGATGGACATGCGCCCGATGAACGATCCGAGGTCGCCCCAGACCGCTTCGAAGATGGCCCGCCCCAGATCGCGGCGGCGCCGCCGCAGGGCGACGTCGGCGTAGATGGCGTCCGGCAGCGCTCCGGCCGCCTCGAGGGCCTCATGCCAGCGACCCTGGGAGGCCAGCCGTTCCGCGAGCGTGATGCCGTTGGCACCCGTATCGCCCCCCGGGGGCACGGCCTTTCGCAGCTGGATTTCCGTTCCGGGACGGTTCTGTCGAAACAGGATGTCCGCAAGATCGCGGGATGCCCCGGGATGGCCCGGGCTGCGGTCGAGCACGGATCGCAACAGCCACTCCGCCGCGCCCGGATCGCCTGCGCCCCTGCGTTGCCGCGCGAGGTCCAGCAGAAAACCCTCGACGCCAGGAGCACCGGGATCGAGGACCGAGGCGCCCGGCACCGGCAGCGTCGCCAGGTGATGCAACGTCGCGGCGAGACCCGCGTCCTCGTCCAGGTCAGCCGAGGCCGCGCGGAAGGCGGGAAGCGCCTCGAGCACGGAATCGGGCAGGTTCACACCGAAAGCCATGCCGAACCAGGCGCGCGGATTGGCATGAGCCCCGGCGCGAACGCCGCGTTCGGCCCAATGGCGGCGGAGGGCCGCAGGGTCGTCTGCGGGCGGCGGCGCGACCCCGGCGAGGGCCAGCGCCTCGCGGTAGAATGCGGGATCGAAGACAAGGTCGGGATGCGGCGGGATCCCCTCGGCCAGGCCCTTGGTGCAGAAATGCGCGATCGCCCCCAGCCTGTCGATGCCCGGCAGGCGATGCCCGGCGGCCTCGGCCGCGACGACGTAGAACTCATGCTCGAAGATCTTCTCGAACACCGGTCCATGCACCCCCAGCGCCAGCCAGAGATGCGTCTCGGTCAGGGCGGCGTCGGCCGGGCCGACCCCTGCGCGCCGCAGGGCGCGGTCGGCCTGCGGGGCGGACAGGTCCTCGGGCAGGACAAGGCCGTGAAACCGCCTGACAAACGCGGCGTCCCAGGTCTCGGGATCGGCCGAGCGGCCCTCGGCATGGCCAAACTCGAGGTAGTGAAAAACCGCCTCTCCGGCGCTCGTCACGGCATCCGCGACATCCGGGTTGGCGGCAAGATAGGCGCCGACGTTGAACCCCGTCGCCAGCGCGGCCGCGTTGCGATGACCGGCCAGCGCAGGATCCACGCCCCGTTTCCGCGCCAGGGCGCGATAGCGGAGCTGCCAGTCCTCGTCGGCACCGCGGAAGCTCAGCCGGGCGACCCGGTTGCCGATCCTGCGGAAGGTTCTTGCCGTCTCTTCACCAAGCATGCCCAACGAAGGCCTCAACCGATACTCAACCGGAGTTCCTTATCCCGGCAGGCGGCCCGTGTCATCCGCGATGGCGCCGCCTTGCACCTCGGGCGGCGGGTCCATAGAACCGTCGCCAAGGAGGCCCCGCCATGCCGAACGACCACACGCCGAAGCCCGTCGTCCTCTGCATCCTCGATGGCTGGGGCATCGGCCCGACCGAGGCCGACAACGCGCCCCTGCTGGCCCGGACGCCCACGATGGACCGGCTGATGGCGACCTGCCCCCACGCGACGCTCACCACCCATGGCCGCTCCGCGGGCCTGCCCGAGGGGCAGATGGGCAATTCCGAGGTCGGGCACACCAACATCGGCGCGGGCCGTGTCGTGGCGATGGACCTCGGGATGATCGACCTTGCGATCGAGGATGGCAGCTTCTTCGAGAAGGCCGCTCTGGCCGATTTCATCGCCACCCTGAAAACGAGCGGCGGGCGGGCGCATGTGGCGGGCCTCGCCTCGCCGGGGGGGGTGCATTCGCACCAGTCACACATCGTCGCCGCGGCTCGTGCGCTCACCGATGCGGGGCTCGAGGTCCTGGTCCACGCCATCACCGACGGGCGCGACGTCGCGCCCAAATCCGCCGCCGGGCAGGTCGCTCAGCTGGAGGCGGATTTGCCCGAAGGCGCGCGGATCGTTACCGTGTCGGGGCGCTACTTCGCCATGGACCGCGACAACCGGTGGGACCGGGTGCAGCGCGCCTATGACGTGATGGCGGAGGCCAAGGGCGCCAGCGGTCCGGATGCCCGCGCGATCATCGAAGCCGCCTATGACGCCGACAGGACCGACGAGTTCATCGAGCCGGCCGTGGTCGCGGGCTACGACGGGATGGCCGAGGGAGACGGCCTCTTCTTCGTGAACTTCCGCGCCGACCGGGCGCGCGAGATCCTCGCGGCCCTCGGCGACCCCGATTTCGACGGCTTCGAGCGCGGGCCCCGCCCGCCGCTGGCGGCCCGCCTCGGCATGGTCGATTACTCGAAAGCGCATGACGCCTACATGACCACGATGTTCCCCAAACAGGAGATCGTGAACACGCTGGCCGAATGGGTGGCGAAACAGGGACTCAGGCAGTTCCACATCGCCGAGACCGAGAAATACCCCCATGTCACCTTCTTCCTGAACGGCGGAAAGGAGCCGCCGGTCGAAGGCGAAGACCGCTACATGGCCGCCTCGCCCAAGGTCGCCACCTATGACCTGCAGCCCGAGATGTCGGCGGGCGAAGTGACCGACCACCTGGTCGAGGCGATCGGTGCGGGCTACGACCTGATCGTTGTGAACTACGCCAACCCCGACATGGTCGGGCATACCGGCGATCTGTCCGCCGCGATCAAGGCCTGCGAGGCGGTCGACGACGGCCTCGGCCGCGCGGTTGCGGCGCTGGAGAAGGTGGGCGGCGCGATGATCGTCACCGCCGACCACGGCAATTGCGAGACCATGCTGGACCCCGCGACCGGCGGGCCGCACACGGCGCATACGCTGAACCCGGTTCCCGTGATCCTGTTCGGCGGGCCCGGGGGGGCGGGCCTGCGCGACGGCATCCTTGCCGATCTCGCGCCCAGCCTGTTGCAGCTGATGGGCCTGCCGCAGCCGCCGGAGATGACGGGGAAGACGCTCATCACATGATCCTGCGCACGGCCCTCGCCGCCCTCCTGCTCCTGACCGCCCCGGCACGGGCCGAACTCGACGCCGCCGCGACCGCGTCCCGCGCGGCGGAGATGCTGGAGCAGGCGGGCTTCGCCCTGCTCGAGGCCGAGGGCGCGCGCGACCGGGTCGAGGCGCTGACCCAGACGGTGCGCGCCTACGAGGAAGGGTTGCTCGCGCTGCGAGAGGGCATCCGGCAGGCCGCGCTGCGCGAACGGACGATCCTGCTGGTCTTCGAAGCCGAGCGCGACCGCCTTTCGCGGCTTCTGGGCGTGCTGCAAAGCATCGAGGGCGCGCCCGCGCCGCTTCTGCTGATGCACCCCGAGGGCGCGCTGGGCACCGCGCGCTCGGGCATGATCGTCTCGGAGGTCACCCCCGCCGTCGCCGAGGAGGCCCGGGCGCTGCGCGGCCAGTTGCAGGAGCTTGCGACGCTGCGCGCGCTGCAGGACGGGGCAGTGGCGCAGCTGACCGCGGCGCTGGAGCGCGCGCAGGACGCGCGCAGCGCCCTGAGCCAGGCCATCGCCGAGCGGCGGATGCTGCCCGAGAACTTCTCCCGGGACGAAGCCGGCATGACGGAGCTGCTGGACAGCGTCGAGTCGCTCGACGGCCTCGCCGCGCTCCTGTCGGCGGACCCGCCCGAGGGCGCGCCGGACCTGCCCGATTTCTCGGACGCACGCGGCAGCCTGCCCATGCCGATCCTCGGCACGCTCCTGCGGTCCTACGGCGAGGCGGATGCCGCCGGCGTGACGCGGCCCGGCCTGGTCTTGGCGACCCGTCCCCGCGCGCTGGTCACCGCGCCCTGGCCCGCCTCGGTCCGCTATGCCGGACCGCTTCTGGACTACGGAAATGTGATCATCCTCGAACCCGAAGGAGGCTATCTCGTGGTTCTCGCGGGGCTCGGCACCCTTTACGTCAGTGCCGGGGGTCTCGTACCCTCGGGTGCGCCGCTGGGGCTGATGCCTGGCGATCCGGGGGCCGAAAATGAAGAATTGATCCTGCGCGAGCCGCAAACGGCTGGCGCAGGGCTGGCAGAAACGCTCTATATCGAGCTGCGGGAAAACGGTGCGCCCGTCGATCCGGCCGACTGGTTCGCCGAAACGACGCGCGACTGAGACGAAGGATAGGACACCATGAACAAGCTGATGATCGCAGCCATCGGGGGGATCGCGGGGGGTGTCCTGCTGAGCACCCAGGTGGCCGGACCGCTCATCGCGCAAGAGGATCGCGCGAATGCATCGGTCTACGAACAGCTTGACCTGTTCGGCGACATCTTCGAACGCATCCGCGCCAACTACGTCGAGGAAGTGGACGAGGCCGCCCTGATCGAGGCCGCGATCAACGGCATGCTCACCTCTCTCGACCCGCATTCGAGCTACCTGCCGCCGAATGATTTCGACGACATGCAGGTGCAGACCCGCGGCGAATTCGGCGGCCTTGGCATCGAGGTGACGCAGGAAGACGGCTTCGTCCGCGTCATCACGCCGATGGACGACACCCCCGCGATGGAAGCGGGCGTCGAGGCGGGCGATTTCATCACCCATGTCGACGGCGAGGCGCTTCTGGGCCTGACCCTGGAAGAGGCGGTCGACCTGATGCGCGGTCCCGTCGGATCGGAGATCGTCATCACCATCGTCCGCGAGGGCGAGGATGAACCCTTCGACATCACGATCGTCCGCGACAGGATCCGGCTGACCGCCGTCCGCCACAGGCTTGAGGGGAATACCGCGATCCTGCGCGTCTCGACCTTCAACGACCAGACCTATCCGAACCTGCGCGAAGGTCTTCAGGAGATGATCGAAGAGGTCGGCGGCCTCGCCAACCTGAACGGCGTCGTGCTCGACCTGCGCAACAACCCCGGCGGCCTGCTGAGCCAGGCGATCCGCGTGTCGGACGCGTTCCTCGAACAGGGCGAGATCGTCTCGACCCGCGGCCGTCAGCCGGAGGATGGCGAACGCTACAACGCAACCCCCGGCGACCTGATCGAGGGGCTTCCGCTTGTGGTCCTGGTGAATGGCGGTTCGGCGTCCGCGTCCGAGATCGTGGCCGGCGCGCTGCAGGATCATCGCCGCGCCGTGGTGGTGGGGACCAACAGCTTCGGCAAGGGCTCGGTCCAGTCCATCATGCCGCTGGCGGGCAATGGCGCGATGCGCCTGACCACGTCGCTCTACTACACGCCGTCGGGGCGGTCGATCCAGGCCCTCGGCATCGCGCCCGACATCCTCGTCGAACAGCGGGACCCGATCGAGATGGACGAGGAAGAGGAAAGCGCCGTCAGCCGCCGCAACGAGGCAAGCCTGCGCGGCGCGCTGCAGAACTCGACCCTGACCGAAGACGAGTTGCGCCAGCTCGAGGAGGAGCAGGCCATCGCCGAGGCGACCGCGCGCCTCCGGAACGAGGATTACCAGCTGGCCTATGCCATCGACATCCTCACCGGCCTGAACGCGCTCGGCCCGCGCGGCAACTGACGCCAGGCGCCCGTGACGCCCGACGAGATCGCGCGCCTGCCCTACCGGCCCTGCGTCGGGGTGGTGCTGATGCACCCCGACGGGCGCGTCTTCGCGGGGCAACGCGCCGACATGGCGCTGCCCGCCTGGCAGATGCCGCAGGGGGGTATCGACAGGGGCGAAACCCCGGTCGAGGCCGCCTTGCGCGAGCTGCGCGAGGAAACCGGGGTCGCGGCGGAGCATGTCACCGTTCTGGGCGAGACGGCGGACTGGCTGCCCTATGACCTGCCGCCCGAGGTCCTGCCCTATCGCGGCAGGTATCGCGGGCAGACGCAGAAATGGGTGTTGATGCGCCTCGACGCGGGCGACGAGGTGATCGACCTCAGCCACGAGGACGTGGAGTTTTCCGACTGGCGCTGGATGGGCGGTGACGAGCTGCTCGGCTTGATCGTGCCGTTCAAGCGCCCGATCTACGAGGCCGTCCTGACCGAGTTCGGGCTTGTCTGAACCCGGTGCGGATTTCCCGACTGTGGGCGACCGCCGCCGCGATGTAACCTCGGCCCTGATGCCAGCCCCTTCCGAGGTCCCGCCATGCGCGCCCTGCCCCTTTGCCTTGCGATCCTTTCCGCCAGCCCGGCTGCGGCCTTCATCTGCCCCGATCCCGACCCGGTGCGGGACTTCCAGGCCATCGCCGCCTCGCCGCACGGCTTCGTCGTGGTCTGGGGCGACCTGAGCGCAACCGGGGCGGGGCAGGAGAGCGGCACCGTCCTGCAGATGCCCATGCGCGTGCAGGGAAGGCAGCTTGGTCGTGCCGGCTTCACCACGCCGGTAACGCTCGATTTCACGCTGCGCCACGACTGTGGCACCGCGCTGTCCTGCCCGGTGGCCGCCGCCGAGGGCGAGGCGCTGGTGTTCCTCCGCCGCGAGGGCGAGGGGCTGGTGCTGGAACCCGGACTGTGCAGCGAGCGCGCGCATTTCGGCATCGACCGTGCGACGCTGGATGCCGTGGCCGCCTGCCACGGGCGGGGGGACTGCGACTGACTGCGGTCCGCCGGATCCCGCGCCGGGCTGGCGGCGTCAGCCGGTCTCGTAGATCTCCAGCGGCAGGCCGTCTGGGTCCTTGAAGAAGGTGAAGGCGCGGCCCGTAAGCGCGTCGATGCGGATCGGCTCGACCTCCAAGCCCTTCGCCTCCAGCGCCCTGGCCACCTGCGCCACGTCCGCGACCGCGAAGGCGAGATGGCGCAGCCCCTGCGCCTCGGGGCTGTTGGGGCGAGCAGGTGGATCGGGGAAGGAGAAGAGCTCGATCTGCGCGCCGTCGGGCAGGGCGAGATCGAGCTTCCATGACCCGCGCTCGGCACGGAAGGTCTCGGCCACGACCCGCAGGCCGAGTGTTTCGGTGTAAAAGGCTTTCGACCGGTCGTAGTCCGAACAGATGATCGCGACGTGATGGATGCCCTGCAGCATGGCGGCCCCTCGGGATGCGGTTGCACCTCTCTCCTGCCTCATCGCCACGTGCCTGCCAAGCGGGACTCCAAATGAGAACAAAAGGTGAATATACTGTCGGCATGGGATTCGCCGAGCTGTCGATCACCTCGAACTTCACCTTCCTCACCGGGGGCTCGCACCCCGAGGACTACGCGCGGCGTGCCGCCCTGCTGGGTCTTTCGGCCATCGCCATCGCCGATGTGAATTCCGTCGCGGGCGTGGTGCGGGCCTGGTCCGAGCTGAAGACGATCGCCGAGGAGATCGCCGAGGCCGAGGCCGCCCGCGCCGATCCCATCGGCCCGCCGAAGCCCGCGCATCTGCCCAACCCACCCCGCGCGCCCATCGACCATGTGCCGCGGCTTCTGCCCGCGGCCTGCCTTGTGCTGACGGACGGGATGATGCTGACCGCGCTGCCGCGGGACAGGTCGGGCTGGGCGAGCCTCTGCCGCATCCTGTCGGCGGGGCGGCTGAGGGCCGAGAAGGGCGACTGTCACCTGACGCTCGACGATATCCTCGCCTTTCCAACGGGGCTGGAGCTGCTGCTTCACGCGCCCGACCGCCCCTCGCCCGACTGGCGCGCGCGGGCCGCGCGGCTGGTGGCGGCTTTGAAGCCGCAGATGCACCTGCTGATGTCCCCTGCCTATGACGGGCAGGATGCCGCCCGTTTCGCCGCCGCCGAGCGGCTGGCGCTGGCGCTCGACCTCGACACCGTCGCCTCGGCCCGGCCGATCATGCACCACGGCGCGCGGCGGCGGCTGACCGATATCCTGACCTGCATCCGCGAGGGGCTGCGCATCGAGGACCTCGGCACCGCGGCACAGGCGAACGCCGAGCAACGGCTGAGGGGCGAGGCCGAGATGCGCCGCATCTTCCGCGGCCACGAAGAGGCCGTCGGCCGGGCCGGGGAGATCGCCGCGCGGCTCACCTTCGACATCCGCAGCCTGCGCTACGAATACCCCTCGGAAATCGCCGATGGCGAAACCGCCGCGGATCGGCTGGCCCGGCTGGCGGAGAAGGGCCTGCGCTGGCGCTATCCGCAGGGCATCCCCGAGCGTGCGCAAAAACAGCTGGAGCACGAGCTGCGGCTGATCGGGAAACTGGGGTATGAGCCCTATTTCCTGACCGTCCATGACATCGTCGCCTTCGCGCGGTCGCGCGGCATCCTCTGCCAGGGGCGCGGGTCGGCGGCGAACTCGATCACCTGCTATGCGCTGGGTGTGACCAGCGTCTCCCCCGAGATCGGGACGATGGTCTTCGAGCGTTTCGTCAGTGAAGCCCGGAACGAGCCGCCCGATATCGACGTGGATTTCGAGCATGAGCGCCGCGAAGAGGTGATCCAGCACATCTACGAGCGCTACGGCCGCCACCGCGCGGGGCTGTGCGCCACGGTGATCCACTACCGCGGCAAGCGCGCCGTGCGCGAGGTGGGCCGCGCGATGGGCCTGTCCGAGGATGTGCTCTCGGCGCTGTCGTCGCAGATCTGGGGGTCATGGTCCAAGACGGGGCCCGAGGTCGCGCGGATGCGCGAGATCGGGCTCGACCCCGAAAGCCCGCGGCTGAAACAGACCATCCAGCTGATCGAGGAGATCATCGGCTTTCCCCGCCACCTGTCGCAGCATGTCGGCGGCTTCGTCATCACCGAAGGCCGGCTGGATGAACTGGTTCCGATCGAGAACGCCACGATGGAGGACCGCACCGTCATCTGCTGGGACAAGGACGACATCGATGCGCTGGGCATCCTCAAGGTCGATGTGCTGGCGCTTGGCATGCTTTCTTGTATAAGAAAAGCCTTCGGCCTTCTGCGCCTGCATCACCAGGCCGATTACAGCCTCGCCACGCTCCCGCCCGAGGATCCGGCGGTCTACGACATGCTGTGCAAGTCCGACTCCTTGGGCGTTTTCCAGGTGGAAAGCCGGGCGCAGATGAATTTCCTGCCGCGGATGCGGCCGCGCTGTTTCTACGACCTGGTGATCCAGGTGGCGATCATCCGCCCCGGCCCGATCCAGGGCGACATGGTCCACCCCTTCATCCGCCGCCGCAACGGCGAGGAACCCGTCAGCTTCCCCTCGGACGAGCTGGGCCGGGTGCTGGGCAAGACGCTGGGCGTGCCGCTCTTCCAGGAACAGGCGATGCAGATCGCCATCACCGGCGCGGGCTTCACGCCCGACGAGGCCGACCGCCTGCGCCGGTCGCTTGCGACCTTCAAGAAACACGGCTCGGTCAGCGAGTTCCGCACCCGCTTCCTGCGCGGCATGCGCGAGCGCGGCTACGATCAGGATTTCGCAGACCGCTGTTTCTCGCAGATCGAAGGCTTCGGGAGCTATGGCTTCCCCGAAAGCCACGCCGCCAGTTTCGCCCTGCTGGTCTATGCCTCGGCCTGGCTGAAGCGGCATCACCCCGGCATCTTCGCCTGTGCGCTGCTCAATTCGCAGCCCATGGGGTTCTACGCTCCCGCCCAGATCGTCCGCGACGCCCGCGAGCATGGGGTGACGGTGCGGCCGGTCTGCGTGAACCGCTCGGCCTGGGATTGCACGATGGAGCGGACCGAGCGCGGCGACCTCGCGCTGCGGCTGGGGTTCCGCCAGATCAAGGCGATGCGCGAGGAGGAGGCGGATTGGCTGACCGCCGCGCGCGGCAACGGCTACACCGCGGTCGAGGATGTCTGGCGCCGCGCGGGGCTGGAGGCACGGACGCTGACCATCCTGGCCGAGGCCGACGCCTTCGCCGCGCTGGGGATCAGCCGCCGCGACGCGCTCTGGGCCGCGCGTGCGTTGACCCCGAAGACGGAGCTGCCGCTGTTCTCGGGCGACCTGGACGGCGAGGGGATCGTGGAACCGGCGGTTCACCTGCCGCAGATGACCGAGGGCGAGGCGGTGGTCGAGGATTACGTCGCGATGCGCCTGACGCTTCGCACGCACCCGGTGGCCCTGATCCGCGACCGCTTGAGTCCGGGGATCGACCAGCGGCTGCTGGCGGACCCACGTCCTTGCAAGGACGTGGGCAGCGCCTTGCAAGGCGCTGGATCCGCTTTTGCAAAAGCGGGGTGAGATCCTTGCAAGGATCTCGGGCCGTCAAAGGCCGTATTTCTCGCGTTTCTCGCCCACGGCCTGCATCACGCGCACAAGCTCCTGGCTGATGCCCGGCTCCGACAGGGCATGCCCCGCCGCCTTGACCATGTGCAGCCGTCCCGCGGGCCAGCCCGCCAGCAACCTGTGCGCCGAGAGCGGCGGGCAGATCATGTCGTAGCGCCCCTGCACGATGGTGCCCGGCACCTGCGCGATGCGGGGCAGGTCGCGGAGGATCTGGCCGTCCTCCTCGAGGAAACCCTTGTTGGTGAAATAGTGGTTCTCAAGCCGCGCGAAGGCCCGCGCGTATTCCGCGGGGCTGTCGCCGCCACCGCCGTCGCTGTCCATCGAGGCCAGCGCGTTCTCCCAGGCGGCCCAGGCCCGCGCATAGCGCGTCTCGATCATCAGGTCGCCGGAGAACAGGCGCCGGTTGTAGGCCGCGATGATGTCGCCGCGCTCGTCCTCGGGGATCAGCGCGCAGAAGCGCGCCCATTGATCCGGCCAGAACTGCCCGGCGCCGCCGCCGTAGAACCAGTCGAGCTCCCGCTGCATCGACAGGAACACCCCGCGCAGCGCGAGATAGGCCACCCGGTCGGGATGCGTCTCGGCATAGACAAGGCCCAGCGTCGCGCCCCAGCTGCCGCCGAAGACCGCCCAGCGCTCGATCTCCAGCGTGCTGCGGATGCGCTCGATATCGGCCACGAGATGCCAGGTCGTGTTGGCCCGCACGCTCGCGTGGGGCCGCGAGCGGCCGCAGCCGCGCTGGTCGAACAGCACGATCCGCCAGTGTTCGGGGTCGAAGTAGCGCCGCATCGCCGGCGAACAGCCCCCCCCCGGGCCGCCATGCAGCACCACCACCGGCGCCCCCTCGGGATTGCCGCATTGTTCGACGTAGATGTGATGGCCGTCGCCCACGTCCAGCATGCGCTGATCGAACGGGTCGATCGACGGGAACAGGTGCGCGGCTGCGCGCTTTTGGCCGGAGAACTTGTCCATCACCATCCTATATAGACCACCAGACGCGGCCCGCACGGGTCAGAGTGACAGAATGCGAGGGGATATGCCATGCCAGAGGTCAACCATACCGTCGATGCAGGCGAAGTGGCCAAGTTCGAGGCGATGGCGGCCGAATGGTGGGATCCGAACGGCAAGTTCAAGCCGCTGCACATGCTGAACCCCACCCGACTCGACTACATCACCCGCCAGATCGCGGCGGAATTCGGCCGTGACCTGTCCTCCGAAATGCCCTTTGCCGGGCTGCGCCTGCTCGACATCGGCTGCGGCGGCGGGCTTCTGTCGGAACCGATGGCGCGGCTGGGGGCAACGGTCGTGGGTGCCGACGCGGCCGAGCGCAACATCCCCGTGGCCCAGGTCCACGCCACGCAATCGGGCCTCGAGATCGACTACCGCCACACCACGGCCGAGGCGCTGGCCGCCGCGGGCGAGGTCTTCGACGTCGTCCTGAACATGGAAGTGGTCGAGCATGTGGCCGACCCGCTGGCCTACCTGACCGCCTGCCAGCAGCTCCTGAAGCCCGGCGGGCTGATGATCTGCTCGACCCTCAACCGCAATCCGAAAAGCTTCCTGATGGCGATCGTGGGCGCGGAATACGTCATGCGCTGGCTGCCCAAGGGCACGCATGAATGGCAGAAGTTCATCACCCCCGACGAGCTTTACGGGCTGATCCGGCAGGCGGGGCTCGACCCGGTGGACCGCAAGGGCTTCGTCTTCAACAAGTTGACCTGGGCCTGGTCGATCTCGGACCGCGACCTGAGCGTCAACTACGTCACCGCTTCGGTGAAACGGGGCTAGCCGTCACTCTCCAGCCGCACCCGCATCTCGCGGATCACTGGCAGCGCCTGGCGCACGCGGTCGGCGCCGATTTCGCGCACGGTGTCCGACAGGATCGGCGCGATGGCCGACAGCGCGGCCTCGCGGGCGCGGCGGCCGGCCGGGCTGATCGCGACCATCTTGCGCCGCGCATCGTCCCAGTCGGGGCGGATGTGGATGTAACCCGCCCATTCCAGCCGGTTCAGCGTATTGGTCATCGCTCCGCGGGTGACGTGAAAGACGCGGGCAAGCTGCGCCGGGGATTTCTCGTCGCTAGCCGTGGCAAGGTGGTTCAGCACCGAGAAATGGCTGAGCTCCATGCCCTTGGGCAAGGCGCGGCTCAGCCGGTTCCGAGCCAGCTGGTCGGCCATGAACATCTCGGAAAAGAGTGCCACGGAAAGGGGATCGTCGGGCGTCGCCATTGGCGCATAAGGCCACCCAATGCCCTGTCAGGGCAAGGGGCGAAGGGTCGCAAGCCCCTCAGTTCGCGGCCAAAAGCGGATCAAGTTTCCCGGCGCGGTCGAGGGCGGCCATGTCGTCGTACCCCCCGACATGGGTCTCGCCGATGAAGATCTGCGGCACCGTGTGCCGGCCATTGGCGCGCGCCATCATCTCCTGCCGCTTCGGCGGGTCGCGGGCCACGTCGTATTCCACGTAAGACACGCCCTTGTCGGCCAGGAGCCGCTTGGCGGCGTGGCAGTATCCGCAGAGGGGCGATGTATAGATCTCGATGCTGGGCATGGCGGTCCTCGGATGTCGTCGGGGACCATTTAGGCATCCCGCGCCACGCGCGCCAGAGCGATCACGCGAACGGGACCGGCCCCGCCCGCGATCAGCGCCTGCGTCGCCGCGGAGAAGGTCGCGCCCGAGGTCATCACGTCATCGACGAGCAGAACCGCGCGCCCCGTGACCCGGGCGGCCCTGCGCGGGTTGACGCGGATCGCGTCGTCGAGGTTGCGGAACCGCGCCTCGCGGTCCCGGCCGTCCTGCGTGCCGGTATGCCGCCCGCGCAACAGCGCGTCGGGCAGCCAGTCGCGCCCGCTTGCCTGTGCCAGCGCCTTGGCGAGCAGCGCCGCCTGGTTGAAGCGCCGCGCGGCCAGGCGCCGCCAATGCAGGGGCACGGGAACGATCAGCGGATCATCCGCCAGAAGCACCGCCCCGGCGCGCGCCATCCAGGGTCCCGCGGCCCGCGCGATCTCGGCCCGGTCGGCGTGCTTCAGCCCAAGGACCAGCTTCCGCCCCGTTCCGGCGTAGTGCATCACCGCCCGGCCCTGCGCCCAGGGCCGCGCGATGTCGTGGCAATCCTCGCAGATCAGCCGCTCACCCCCGGCGGTCTGACCGGGCAATCCGGCCCCGCAGAGATCGCAGCAGGCGCCGAAGACAAAGGGCGTATCCGACCAGCAGCGCGCGCAGATCGAGAAATCGGTCTCGACCCGCGCCCCGCATCCGAGGCACTCGGGCGGAAACACGGCGTGAAGCAGAGTTTGCAATCTCCTGTCCCTCCCCTAAGTACCCACGGGTCAGCGACAGGACCGGACCGACGTGCCCCAAGCCAACCCACAGCCCCGCCTCGTGGATGCGCCGCGCCTTGCGCGCGCACGGGCCCGTGCGCGGCTGGACCAGGCCGGCTTCCTGCATGACGAGGCGAAGGCCGAGCTTCAGGAAAGACTCATCGACGTTAACAGGAGGTTTACGCGGCCCGCCGTGGTGACCCCCTTCCCCGAGAGCTGGTCCGACCTGCTGCCCGATGCGCATATCGTCGCACCCGACGAGGTACTCGCGCTCGATCCCGGCGCGCATGACCTTGTCGTGCATGCCATGGCGCTGCACTGGGCCGACGACCCGGTGGGGCAGATCGTGCAATGCCGCCGCGCGCTGCAGCCCGACGGTTTGTTCCTGTCGGCGGCCTTTGGTGGCGAGACCCTGACCGAGCTGCGACAAGCCTTGGCCGAGGCCGAAGCCGAGACACTGGGCGGGCTCAGCCCCCGCGTGGCGCCCATGGCCGAGATCCGCGACATGGGCGCGCTTCTGCAACGTGCGGGGCTTGCCCTTCCTGTCGCCGACCGCCTGCCCAGGACGGTGACCTACGCGAACGCCTTCGCGCTCATGGCCGATCTGCGCGCGATGGGCGAGACGAACGCGCTGGCCGACCGGCACCGCGCGCCCGCGCCGCGCCGCCTGTTCCTGCGCATGGCCGAGATCTACGCCGCCCGCTTCCCCGCGGCGGATGACCCCGCGCGTATCCGCGCAAGCTTCGAGCTGATCTTCCTGTCGGGCTGGGCCCCACACGAAAGCCAGCAGAAACCCCTGCGCCCCGGCGCAGCCTCGGCCCGCCTGGCCGATGCGCTGGGAACCCGGGAATTTGACGAGACCGCCCAAGCGGTCCTACACCCGTCCGACGATTGAGGCCGACCAGAGATGAACATGATGCGTGAAACCGCCGTTCCGGCGACCGACCTGCCCCATGCCCCCGCCGATCACCCCCGGGTGAAGTTCGGCAAGGTCGGCATTCTTCTGGCCAACCTCGGTACGCCCGATCACTACAGCTACTGGCCGATGCGCCGGTATCTGAACGAGTTCCTGTCGGACAAGCGGGTCATCGACTACAGCCCGTGGATCTGGCAGCCGCTCCTGCAGCTGATCATCCTGACCAAGCGGCCCTTCAGCTCGGGCGCGGCCTACAAGTCGATCTGGAACGAAGAGCTGAACGAAAGCCCGCTGATGACCATCACCAAGGCGCAGACCGCCAAGATGGCCGAGCGGATGGCCGCGCGCTACGGCGACGACGTGGTCGTCGATTTCTGCATGCGGTACGGCAACCCCTCGACCAAGTCCAAGGTGGACGAGCTGGTGGCGCAGGGCTGCACCAAGATCCTGTTCTTCCCGCTCTACCCGCAATACGCCGGGGCCACCTCGGCCACGGCCTGCGACCAGTTCTTCCGCAGCCTCGAGAACATCAAGTGGCAGCCGATCGCCCGCACGGTCGAGCCCTATTACGAGGATCCGCTCTACATCGAAGCGCTCGCGCAGTCGGTCGAGCGCGCCTATGCCGGTCTCGAGACGCGGCCCGACGTCCTGGTCGCCTCCTACCACGGGGTACCGAAGCGCTACCTGATGGAGGGCGACCCCTACCACTGCCAGTGCCAGAAGACCTCGCGCCTGCTGAAGGAGCGTCTGGGCTGGGCCGACACCGATATCGTGACGACCTTCCAGAGCCGCTTCGGACCCGAGGAATGGCTGCAGCCCTACACCGTGGAAGAGGTCGCGCGGCTGGCCGAGGCCGGCAAGAAGCGGATCGCGGTCATCGCGCCCGCCTTCAGCGCCGATTGCATCGAGACGCTGGAAGAGATCAACGAGGAAATCCACGAAAGCTTCGAGGAAGCCGGCGGCGAGGAATTCACCTATATCCCCTGCCTCAACGACGATGACCTGCACATGGATGCGCTGGCGGCGGTGGTGGAAAGAAACCTGAAGGGCTGGCTTGATTGAGCCTCAGGCCAAGGGGGTCCTGTTGATCGGGCGACCGGTGTAGAGCAGCCTGTCCACGCGAACGGTCACCATGCCGTTCGCCAGGCGCTTCACGAAAATACCCTGCACCGACACGCAACTTCCGATGACGATGGTGGTCAACACGGCCGAATCTCCCAAGACTGCCGTTTGAAGCCTAGACGGTGGCGCTCCGAAAGCACGCAATAATTGCCCTTGTGAACCAAAATCACGCCGAAAACTCCGACTGGCGTGTCTGTCCGGGCGCTTTCAGAGCCAGTCGCGCAGGATCGGGATGAGCGGGATGTCCGCGGGCGGCATGGGGTAGTCGCGCAACTCGGTCTTGCGTGCCCAGGCCAGTGTCTGCCCTTCGCGCGCCTGGGGGATGCCCTGCCACTTGCGGCAGGCGAAGAGCGGCATCAGCAGGTGGAAATCGTCGTAGGAATGGCTGGCGAAGGTCAGCGGCGCAAGGCAACTGTCCCAGGTCTCTATCCCCAGTTCCTCGTGCAGCTCGCGCACCAGCGCGGCCTCGGGCGTTTCGCCCGGCTCGACCTTGCCGCCGGGAAATTCCCACAGGCCCGCCAAGGATTTGCCTTCGGGGCGCTGGGCCAGAAGCACGCGCCCCTCGGCGTCGATCAGGGCCACCGCCGAGACCAGGATGGTTTTCAAGACCGGTAATCCGCGTTGATGTCGATGTAGGCGTGGGTCAGGTCGCAGGTCCAGACCGTCGCGGCGCCCCGGCCAAGGCCGAGGTCGACGCCGATCACCAGCTCCTGCCCCTGCATGTAGGCGGCGGCCGCCTCTTCCGAGTAGCTCTCGGCGCGCCAGCCCTTTTCGGCCACCACGATATCGCCGAAGCGGATCGTCAGCAGGTCGCGGTCCGCCGCCGCGCCGGACTTTCCGACCGCCATGACGATCCGGCCCCAGTTCGGGTCCTCGCCCGCGATGGCGGTCTTCACCAGCGGCGAATTGGCGATGGCGCGCGCCACCTTGTCCGCGTCGCGTGCCGATTTCGCGCCGGTCACCCGCACCTCGACCAGCTTGGTCGCGCCCTCGCCGTCGCGCACGATCTGCAGCGCCAGGTCCTGCATCACCGCCTGAAGGGCGGCGAAGAAGACCTTTCCCTCCGCCGACCGGGCCGAGGCGATGGGCACGTTCCCCGCCCGCCCCGTCGCGGCCAGCAACACCGAATCGGAGGTCGAGGTGTCGCTGTCCACCGTCACCGCGTTGAAACTGGTCTTCGTGGTGGCCGAGAGCATCGCCTGCAACCCGTCCTGCGTGACGGCCGCATCGGTGAAGACATAGCCAAGCATCGTCGCCATGTCGGGCGCGATCATGCCGGAGCCCTTGGCGAAACCCGCGATCTTCACGGGAACGCCGCCGATCTCGACCTCGGCCATGGCCCCCTTTGGGAAGGTGTCGGTCGTCATGATGGCGCGGGCCGCCACGGCGGCCTTGGCCTCGTCCAGCCCGTCGGCCAGCACCGGCAGGACGGCGGTGATCTTTTCCGCCGGAAGCGGTTCACCGATCACGCCTGTGGACGAGGTGAACACATGCGCCGCCGGGATCTTGAGCGCGGCCGCCGCCGCCTGAGCGATCACGGCGACATCCGAGGCCCCGCGCGCACCGGTGAAGGTGTTGGCGTTGCCCGAGTTCACCACGATGGCGAACCCGTTCTGCGGCACCTCGGGAAGCGCCGCGAGCTTTTCCTGGCAATCGAGCACCGCGGCCGAGCGCGTGGCCGAGCGCGTGAAGACCCCGGCAATGGTCGAGCCTGCCGCGATCTCGGCCAGCATCACGTCGGTGCGGTTCCTGTAGCGCACCCCCGCCTCGCCGGCGGCGAAGCGCACGCCCTCGATGACGGGAAGATCGGGAAACGCCGCGGGGGCGAGGGGCGAGACCTTGAGCGGCGCCTTGGTCGCGACCGCGGGGGCCTCGGCCTTCTTCGCCTTCTTCGCGGCCTTGTCCTTGGACTTGGCCTTTTTCTTCTTCTCGTCCTTCGCCATCCGCGTGGTTCCCGTGTTGACGCCTTACTCGGCGATCAGATCCAACGCCCGGATCGCGGACGGGTCAATCCCGATCTCGGGGCGGTCGATCTCGGCCTGCTGCATGACCTCGGTCATCGCCGCCTCGACACGGGCCTGCCGCAGCCCCTCGGTCAGTTCCGCGCGCACCTGCTCGAGGCCCGGGGGCTCCTGCTCGCGCGTGTCGTTGAGGACGATGACGTGCCAGCCGAACTGGGTCTGGACGGGGGCCGAAACCTCGCCCACCTCCAGCGCGAAGGTCGCCGCTTCGAAGCTCGGCACCATCATGCCGGCTCCGAACCAGCCCAGCTGCCCGCCGTTCGGCCCGGACGGCCCGATCGAGCGTTCCGCCGCCAGCTCGGCGAAATCCGCGCCACCGGCCAGCTCCTCGATCAGCGCCTGCGCCTCCTCCTCGGTTTCCACCAGGATGTGACTTGCGTTGTACTCGGTCTGCCCCTCGGCGCTGCCGTAGACCGCGTCATACTCGGCCTGCAGCTCTTCCTCGGTGATCTCGGCGTTGCCGATCCGGTCCAGAAGCGTGGCCGCAAGGAAGGCGCGACGCTCGTTCTCGAGGCCCAGCTCCTCCTGCAGGCCCATGTCCTCGGCCGCCACCGAAGCAAGCGCCTCCTGCTGCACCAGCTGTTCCAGCAGCCCGTCGAACAGCACGTTGTCCGGCAGGTCCTGGTATTGCGGCGGCAGCATGCGCGTCATGGCGATCAGGTGACCCAGAGTGATCTCCGTGCCGTTGACGGTGGCAAGCACCGTGTCGGCGCTGGGCGCGTCCTGTGCCACGGCGGGCAGGGAGATGAGGGCCGACAGCGCGACCCCGGCAAGATACTTCTTCATGAAAGCGTCCTTCATTCATTGTCGCGGGCCGGTCTGCCCGCGTTGACACGTATTAGGCGGCCCCTTATGTCGCTTGACGGATCGCATCGGGGCCATGGCCTGCTGCCCGCGTTGATAGACCGCCGCGATGGGTCGAACAACCCGGCCCCCCACACGATCGTTTGAAGTTTCCCGGCCCGCGCGAGCCTCCGCGCAGGGGGCCATGACATGAAGGCGCATCATATGCTCGGTTTGGGTACGCTGACGAAAAAGGTGTTCGGCACCTCCAACGACCGCAAGGTCAAATCCGTCCGACCCCTCGTGGCGCAGATCAATGCCCTGGAAGCCGAGTTTGAAACGAAATCCGACGCCGAGATCGTCGCCAAGACCGCCGAACTGCGCGAGCGGGCGCAGGGGGGCGAAAGCCTCGACGCGCTCCTGCCCGAAGCCTTCGCCAATTGCCGCGAGGCGGCGCGCCGCGCGCTGGGCCTGCGGGCCCATGACGTGCAGCTGATCGGCGGCATCTTCCTGCACCAGGGCAACATCGCCGAGATGAAGACCGGCGAGGGCAAGACGCTGGTGGCCACCTTTCCCGCCTATCTCAACGCGCTGACGGGCAAGGGCGTTCATATCGTCACGGTCAACGACTACCTCGCCAAGCGCGACGCCGACTGGATGGGCAAGGTCTATGCCGCCCTCGGCCTGACCACCGGCGTCGTCTACCCGCGCCAGCCCGACGGCGAAAAGAAGCAGGCCTATGCCGCCGACATCACCTATGCCACGAACAACGAGCTCGGCTTCGACTACCTGCGCGACAACATGCGCTCGAGCCTGTCCGAGATGGCGCAGCGTGGCCACAACTACGCGATCGTGGACGAAGTCGACTCGATCCTGATCGACGAGGCGCGGACGCCCCTGATCATCTCTGGCCCGTCGCAGGACCGCTCGGACCTCTACGTCGCGATCGACAAGATCATTCCCGAGGTGAAGGACGAGCATTACACGCTCGACGAAAAGGCGCGCAGCGCGACCTTCACCGACGAGGGCAACGATTTCCTCGAGGACCGGCTGCACGAGCTGGGCATCCTGCCCGAGGGCCAAAGCCTCTATGACCCCGAATCGACCACCATCGTGCACCACGTCACCAACGCGCTGCGCGCCCACAAGCTGTTCCTGAAGGACCAGCAATACATCGTCCGCTCGGGCGAAGTCGTTCTGGTGGACGAGTTCACCGGTCGCATGATGCCCGGCCGCCGCCTGTCGGACGGCCTGCACCAGGCGATCGAGGCCAAGGAAGGCTGCAAGATCCAGCCCGAGAACGTGACGCTGGCAAGCGTGACCTTCCAGAACTACTTCCGCCTCTACGACAAGCTGGCCGGCATGACCGGCACCGCCGCCACCGAGGCCGAGGAGTTCATGGCGATCTACGGGCTTGGCGTGGTCGAGATCCCCACCAACGTCCCCGTTGCTCGCATCGACGAGGATGACGCCGTTTACCGCACCGCGCGCGAGAAATACGAGGCCATCGTCGAGGCCATCCGCGACGCCCACGGGCGCGGCCAGCCGGTGCTGGTCGGCACCACCTCGATCGAGAAGTCGGAAATGCTGGGCAAGATGCTCGAGAAGGCCAAGCTGCCCCACAACATCCTGAACGCGCGCCAGCACGAGCAGGAGGCGCAAATCGTTGCCGACGCGGGCAAGCTTGGCGCGATCACGATCGCCACGAACATGGCCGGCCGGGGCACCGACATCAAGCTGGGCGGCAACGTCGAGTTCAAGATCATGGAGGCCATCGCCGCCGATCCCCACGGCGATCACGAGGCCATCCGCGCCCGGATCGAGGCCGAGCACAAGGGCGACGAGGAAAAGGTCAAGCAGGCCGGCGGCCTCTACGTCCTCGCCACCGAGCGGCATGAAAGCCGCCGCATCGACAACCAGCTGAGGGGCCGCTCTGGCCGTCAGGGCGACCCGGGCAAGTCCAGCTTCTTCCTGTCGCTGGAGGACGACCTGATGCGCATCTTCGGGTCCGAAAAGCTCGACAAGATGCTGTCCACCCTCGGCATGAAAGAGGGCGAGGCCATCGTCCACCCCTGGGTGAACAAGTCGCTCGAACGGGCGCAGGCCAAGGTCGAGGGGCGCAACTTCGACATCCGCAAGCAACTCCTGAAATTCGACGACGTGATGAACGACCAGCGCAAGGTCATCTTCGACCAGCGCCGCGAGGTGATGGGCGCCGAGGACATCGCCGAGGTCGCGCGCGACATGCGCCACCAGGTGATCGAGGACCTGGTGGACACCTACATGCCGCCCAAGTCCTACGCCGACCAGTGGGAGATCGAGGAGATGGACCGCGCCGTCCGCGAAACGCTGGGCGTGGCCGTGCCGCTTGCCGACTGGGCCGGCGAGGACGGGGTCGACCAGGAGGTGATCGAGGACCGTCTGCGGACCGCCGCCGACGAATACATGGCCTCGAAGGCAGCGCAGTTCGGCCCCGAACAGATGCGCTCGATCGAGAAGCAGGTGCTTCTCCAGACCATCGACCAGAAATGGCGCGACCACCTTCTGACGCTGGAACACCTGCGCTCGGTGGTGGGCTTCCGAGGCTACGCCCAGCGCGACCCGCTGAACGAATACAAGACCGAGGGCTTCCAGCTTTTCGAGGCGATGCTCGACGGGTTGCGCAGCGATGTGACGTCGAAACTGGCGCGCATCCAGCCGCTGACCCAGGAGCAGCAGGAGCAGCTGATCCGCCAGCTGCAGGCCCAGCAGGAGGCCGCGCAGAAGCAGCTTGAGCCCGCGACCGCCGGCGGTCAGGCCGAGGCTCCGGCCGAGACGGCACGCGATGGCTTCGACGAGACCGATCCCTCGACCTGGGGCAACCCGGGCCGCAACGACGCCTGCCCCTGCGGCTCGGGCAAGAAGTTCAAGCACTGCCACGGGCGCCTCGCCTGAGGCGCTGCACAATCCGGCACATCAAAGCCGGATTGTGCACAATACCAGTCCGGTTTCTCCGCCCTTTCGCCGCATTCCCCTGCGAGACGTGTCGGCAAGGATCAGTGTGTGCGTAAGTGGGGACCGGACCCGATGTCGACCGGAAGAACGATAATCCGCATCAGCAGCATCGCGGCGCTGGCATTGGCCGGTCATGTCATCTGGCAGCAAGCGGGCCCGGTCACGGCACCGGAACCGTCGGGCACGTCCACGCCGGCCTTTGTCGCCGACCCCCCCGACACGCCGCCGATCCAACCCGCCATGCCCTTCGTGGCCGACCGGGCCAGCGGCGTGGCCTTGCCCACGCAGGCGCCGAGCGCCCCGGCGGTCACCGTGGCCGCCACCCCGTCGGAACCGCTCAGCCCCTTCGGCCTGCCCTGCGGCCTGTCCGTCCACAGCGAGGCGCTGCCGGGTGCATTGGTCGCCCTCGACATCATGGCGCCCTGTCGTCCGGACATGCGCGTCGAGATCGAGCACGCGGGCCTGACCTTCGCCGCGGCGACCGACAGGGCCGGCCTTCTGACCATGGATGTCCCGGCGCTGGAAACGCCCGCGATCTTCACGATCCGGCTCGGGGATGGCGAAGAGGATGTCACCATCGCGGGCATGCCGGACCTGATCGACATCGGTCGCGTCGCAATTTCCTGGCAGGGCGACCTCGGCATCGAGCTCCACGCCTTCGAGAACGGCGCCGAGTTCGGCGCACCTGGCCATGTCTGGCAGGGCGCACCCGGCAGCGCCGCCGACGCCGCGATCGGCACGGGCGGGTTTCACTCGCGCCTCGGCGACGCCTCCATCGACAGGCCCCACCTGGCCCAGGTCTACAGCTACCCCCGCACGGCCCGCGCCGCGCCGCGCCTTTCGGTCGACATTCCCGTCACCGCCGAAACCTGCGGCAGGCCGGTCCGGGCGAGCAGCCACCAGGCGACGGCCGAGGGCCGTGTCGTGAGCCAGCCCATAGCGCTCGTGCTGCCCGCCTGCGACGCCATCGGTGACTATCTTGTGTTGCAAAATCTCTTCGATGGGCTGAGACTCGCGTCGAACTGAGGTTCCAGCGCACAGTATCCATGCCGTTTTTCCCTGGGGCGGCCCGTTTCGCCGCCCTGCCTCTGTACCTTTTGCCCGTCGCTGCGCTTGCGCAGGATGTCGAGTTGCGGTCTCTCGACGGCACCGTCACGCTCGAGGGGACCCTCGTCGCCTACGACGGGGCCTATTACCGGCTCGACACGATCTACGGACCGCTCACCATCGCAGCCGAAGGCGTGGCCTGTGCCGGACCCGGTTGCCCCGACCTGACCACCTTCGTCGCCGAGGCCCGCATCGCAGGCGAGACGACCGTGGCCGAGGGGCTTCTGCCCGCGCTTCTCGCCGGGTTCGCGGCGGATCGCGGCATGACCCTCGCCCCACCCGAGCCGAACGGCGACGGCCTTGCCTATGCCCTGACGCGGGGCGACGGAACGACGGCGGCACGCTTCACCATCGCTTCGGGCAGCAGCGACAGCGGCTTCCTCGCGCTTTTGAACCGGGACACCGACCTTGCCCTGACGCTGCGGCCCCCGACCGGGACCGAACGCCGCGCCGACCGCTCGGCCGCGCCCGACGATCCACCGCTCGGCAGCCGGGTGCGCGTCATCGGCCTTGATGCGCTGGTTCCCGTGGTGTCTGCGCGGAACCCGATCGACTCGATATCCCTTCCCGACCTCGCCGCCATCGTCGCGGGCGACATCGACAACTGGCAGGCGCTCGGGGGGCCCGATGCGCCCATCGCGCTGCACCTGATGTCACCCGAGATGGGCCTCGCGCAGGCCTTCGGCTCCGGGCTCCTCGGCATGGACATGGACGACCCCACGCCGGGCACGACACTTCATGACAGCGCCGTCGCCCTGTCGGCGGCGGTCGCCCGCGATGCCTATGCGCTGGGCGTGACGGCGCAATCGGCGCAGGGCGCGGCGCGCAGCCTGCCGCTGTCGGGGGCCTGCGGCCTTTCGCAGGTGGCCGATGCGAACGCCGTCAAGGCCGAGGATTACCCGATGACCGCCCCGGTCTATGTCTACCTCGCGCCGCAACGCCTGCCGCAGCTGGTCCGCGACTTCCTCGTCTGGACCGAGACAGAGGCCGCGGAACGCGTCGTCGCCGACGCGGGCTACATTGACCAGGGCCTCACGCGCGCGTCCCTGTCGGTGCAGGGAATGAGGCTCGCCAACGCCATCGCCGCCGCGGGCGCCGAGGTGCCGCTGGCCGAGCTTCAGCGCCTTGTCGGTACGCTCGGCAGCGCCGAACGCCTGTCATCCACCTTTCGCTTCGCGAACGGTTCCGTCGAGTTCGACGCGCAGTCGCGCGCCGCGGCGGCACGGCTCGCCGCCGCGATCGAGCGCGGCGACTTCGACGGGCGGCGCCTGATCTTCGTGGGGTTCTCCGACGGCGAGGGTCCGGCCGAGGTCAACCTGCGCCTGTCCCTGCGCAGGGCGGAGGCCGCGCGCGAGGCGGTCCTTGCCGCTGCCGAAGGCGCGCAACCCGACCGCGTCAGGCTCGAGGTGGATGCCTTTGGAGAGGCCATGCCGATGGCCTGCGACGACAACGACTGGGGCCGGGCCGTCAACCGGCGCGTCGAGGTCTGGCTGGACTAGGCGGCCCTGGTCTCGTCGGGCGTGCCCTTGCGCAGCGCCTGGTCGGAAGGGGCGTCTTTCCGGTCCGGTTTCGGCGGCGGTTCCTCTGCCTTGGTGGCGAACCGGGAGAATACGGGGTGTCCGGGGCGTCCCAACATCCTACAACAATCCTTCGCTGCGAAAACTCAACTCACGGGCCTTTCCCACGATCAGGTGATCGTGGACGACAAGGCCCAGAACCTCCGCGGCATCGCGGATGGCATAGGTCATGTCGATATCCGCCTGGCTCGGCGCGGGGTCGCCGGACGGGTGGTTGTGCACCAGGATCAGGGCCGAAGCGTTCAGCTCGAGCGCGCGCTTGACCACCTCGCGCGGGTAGACGGGGACATGATCCACCGTACCGTCGGCCTGCGCCTCGTCGGCGATCAGCACGTTCTTGCGGTCGAGGTAGAGAACGCGGAACTGTTCCACGTCGCGATGCGCCATGGCGGTCTGGCAATAGTCCAGCAGCGCATCCCACGAGCCGAGGATGGGCTTCTTCATCACCCTGGCGCGCGCCATGCGGTGACCCACCGCCTCGATCAGCTTCAGCTCGAAGACCACGCGCTCGCCCACCCCCTCCACCTCCTTCAGGCGGGGCGGTGGCGCGGCAAGCACATGGTTGAGATCGCCGAACCGTTTCAACAGGCGCTTGGCAAGCGGCTTGGTATCCCCGCGCGGAAGCGCGCGATAAAGGACCATCTCCAGGAGTTCGTAATCCGGCACCGCTGCCGCCCCACCCTCGGTGAAGCGCTGGCGCAGCCGGTCACGGTGGGCATGGCGATGCAACTCGGCCCCGCGCGACGGCCCCGCGGCGGCGGGTTTCGGCGACCGGAGGCGGCCCCCCGCCGCCGCATCGGGCGCAAAACGCGACGACACCTCGCCAAAGGAAAACGACGGCTGCTGGCTCATGCCGCCACGCTCTCCCGGAAAGGTTAACAAATCGTTAGCTGCTCAACCCCAGGTGGGGTGAAACCGCCCCGCGGGCGACAGCGTGAAGATCTCGCAGCCCGTGGCGGTCACACCGATGGAATGCTCGAACTGCGCCGACAGGCTCTTGTCGCGGGTCACCGCCGTCCAGTCGTCGGCCAGAACCTTGGTCTCGGGCCGCCCGAGGTTCACCATCGGCTCGATGGTGAAGAACATGCCTTCCTCCAGCACGGGTCCGGTGCCGGGCCGCCCGTAGTGCAGCACGTTCGGCGGCGCATGGAACACCTGCCCCAGCCCGTGCCCGCAGAAATCGCGCACCACGCTCATGCGGTGCCCTTCGACGAAGCTCTGGATCGCGTGGCCGATGTCGCCGAAGGTGTTGCCGGGGCGCACCGCCTCGATCCCCTTGAAGAGCGCGTCATGCGTGACCCGGATCAGCCGCTCGGCCTTCCGGCCCAGCTTGCCCGCGACATACATCCGGCTCGTGTCGCCGAACCAGCCATCCACGATCACCGTCACGTCGATGTTCAGGATGTCGCCATCCTTCAGCACCTTGGGCCCGGGGATGCCGTGGCAGACGACGTGGTTCACGCTGATGCAGGAGGCGTGCTTGTACCCGCGGTAGCCGATCGTGGCCGAGGTCGCCCCGGCCTCCTCGACCATGCGCTCGATCGCCTCGTCGATCGCCGCGGTCGTCTGGCCGGGAAAGACCAGCGGCGCCATCTCGTCGAGAATGCGCGCGGCAAGCTGCCCCGCCCGGTGCATCCCGGCGAAGCCATCCGAATCGTGAATGCGAATGCCGTCCTTCGTCAGACGGCCCTTGAAATCGTCCAAACCTGGGCCTCCGAGCGCCGTTTCGTCCCTAACCTAGTCACCTCATGCGACAATTTCCAGTCAGCCCCACCTGACAAAACCGTGCGGCATGCCGCCCCGCGTCACATAGCCTGCGGGCCCGGATGAACGGGCAACGCACCGGAGAGCCAGACACCCCCGGTCGTGATCCGCGTCGCGTGGCAGAGCATCTCGACCCCGGCGTCGCGCGCCGCATCGAAGGCCCGCGCGTAGGCCGGATCGAGGTCGCCCGCAAGCCGGAATCGCGCGCAGTCGCTGCGCTGAACGACGTAAAGCATGACCGCGCGGCCCCCGCCCCGTGCGATGCGCGCCAGCTCGCCCAGGTGCTTCGTGCCGCGGGCGGTCACGCAGTCGGGGAACTCCGCCCAGTCGCCCGCGCGCCGCAGGTGGACGTTCTTGACCTCCACATGGGCGTCGGACCGCCCCGGTTCCGACAGCAGGAAGTCGATCCGGCTTCGCGCGCCATAGCGCTGCTCGGGCCGGATCGTGCCGTAGCCCGCCAGTTCCGGGATGCGCCCCTCGGCCAGCGCCTCGGCCACGATGCGGTTCGGAAGCCCGGCGTCGATGCCCGCCATGTGGCCGCCCTCCAGTTCCACCAGCCGCCAGCCGAAGCCGAGCTTCTTCTTCGGATCGTCGTTCGGCTCGACCCAGACGGTCGCGCCCGGATCGGCCAGCCCCAACATGCTGCCGGGGTTCGGGCAATGCGCGACCACCTCGCGCCCGTCCTCCAGCATGATATCGGCGAGGAAGCGCTTGTAGCGCCTGACGAGCGTGGCGCGGACGAGAGGGGTTGGAAACCGCATGGCGCCCCGCCTATACCGATCCGGCAGGGACGGACAAGCAAAGGGCAGGCCATGACATCCCCCACCGCCGCGATGCTGGTGATCGGTGACGAGATCCTTTCGGGCCGCACGCGCGACTCGAACATGCATTTCCTCGCCCGCGCGCTGACCGATCACGGCATCCGCCTCGTCGAGGCGCGCGTCGTCGCCGACGAGCATGACCGGATCAAGCAGGCGGTGCAGAGCCTGTCGGCGGGGTATGACCACGTCTTCACCTCGGGCGGGATCGGGCCGACCCATGACGACATCACCGCCGATGCCGTGGCTGACGCGATGGGGGCGGCGATCGACATCCGCGAAGATGCCCGCGCCATCCTGCAGGCGCATTACGACCGCCAGGGGCAGGAGCTGAACGCCGCCCGCCTGCGCATGGCGCGCATCCCCGAGGGCGCCAGCCTGATCGACAACCCGATCTCCTCTGCGCCCGGTTTCACGATCGGCAATGTGCATGTCATGGCCGGTGTGCCCGTGATCTTCGAGGCGATGGTCGCCTCGGTCCTGCCGACGCTGACGGGGGGCGCGCCGATGCTGTCGCAATCCCTGCGGATCGTGCGCGGCGAAGGCGACATCGCCGAGGCGCTGGGGCAACTGGCCAAGGATCACCCCGAGGTCTCCATCGGCTCCTACCCGTTCCACCGCGACGGGGTGCATGGCTCGAACATCGTGGTGCGCAGCCAGGACGGCGCGGCCGTCGATGCCGTCATGGGCGCGCTGACGCGCCTCTTTCCCGAGGCGGGATAAGCCAGCCATGCGCATCGCCGACCTCGCCCCCGTCATCGCGGCCACATGGCCCCCGGCGGCGGCGCGGGCGGTCGGCCCCTTCACCATCCCCGAGGGCGCAGGCGGCGGACAACGGGTCAGCGCCGCACGCCTCACCGATCCACAGGCCACCGACGCCACCGAGGCCGAGATCGACGCGGCCCTCGCCGCGCTGGCCGAGACCGGGCAGCCGCCGCTCGTCATGGTGCTCGACCACCAGACCGCGCTCGACGACCGCCTCGCCGCGCGCGGCCTCGCCGTCCGCGACACGACGCATGCGCTGATGACCGACAGCTCGGCGCTGGCCGCGGTGCCCCCGCCCGTCAGCTGCTTCGCCGTCTGGCCGCCGCTTGCGATCCAGACCGAGATCTGGGCCGCGGGCGGCATCGGCCCCGCCCGCCTTGCCGTGATGGCGCGCGCCACGGGGCCGCGCATGTCCTTCTTCGGGCGGATCGACGACCGCCCCGCGGGCACCGCCTTCGCCGCGATCCACGAGGGCACCGCGATGCTCCACGCGCTCGAGATCCTGCCGCAGCACCGGCGCAAGGGGCTGGCCCGGATCATGATGCGCGCCGCGGGCGATTGGGCCCTGTCGCAGGGCGCGGCGCGTTTCGCCACGCTCGTGACCGGCGGAAACCGGCCGGCGCTGGGGCTTTACGCTTCCCTGGGCTTCGCCGCTGTGGGACAGTACCACTACCGTAGCAACGACGCCTGACGCGCCATGACGCTTGCCCGCCGCGCGCCGCGTGGCCTTCCCTGCCTGATCCTTTGCCTTCTGGCCCAGCCCGCCGCCGCGCTTGAACTGGCGTGGCCCGAAGACGCCGAGCGAGTCCTGTCGCGCAGCGAGACGACCGTCGCCTATCCGCTTGCCACCGGCGGCTTCGCCGATGGCGCGGTACCGCTGTCGTCCGGCGACGGCACGCTCGTCGAAGAGGTCTGGCAGGTTCCCGGCGCCCCTGGCGACACGGAGACGCTGTTTGCCCTCTTGCGTGACCAGCTTGCCGCGCAGGGCTACGAGATCGGTTTCACCTGCGCCGACACGGCCTGTGGCGGCTTCGATTTCCGCTATGCCCTGCCCATCGCCGAGGGGCCGGCGATGCATGTCGACCTGGGCGATTTCCGCTACATCTCCGCCTCGCGCCCGACCGCGGCCGGGGCCGAGCACGTGGCCCTTACCGTCTCGCACGGGGGTGAGCTGGGCTATGCCCATCTCGCCTGGATCGTGCCGACCGAGGCGGCCGCTCCGTCTGTCGTACCCTCGACCCGGGTGTCCGGAGACCCGAGTGACGGAGGGCTCATCGCCCGGCTGACCACCGAAGGGCATGCCGTGCTCGAGGACCTGGCCTTCGACACCGGGGCCTCCGCCCTGTCGGATCAGCGCTACGACAGCCTCGTGACGCTGGCGGATTGGCTGGCAGAGAACCCCGACCGGCGGATCGTGCTCGTGGGCCACACCGACGCCGAGGGCGCGCTCGAGTCCAACGTTGCGCTGAGCCGGGCGCGGGCTGCCGCTGTGCGCGACGCCCTCGTCACCGGCTTGGGCGCCGATCCCGCCCGGATCGAGGCCGCGGGCGTCGGCTATCTCGCGCCGCGCGCCGCCAACAACCTGCCCGAGGGCCGCGAGGCCAATCGCAGGGTCGAGGTCGTTCTGATATCCGGATGAAAAAAGGCCCGGATCGGCGGAACCGACCCGGGCACAGTCAGGTGCGCCCCCCGATCAGGGCAGGGGCGCAGGCACGGAAGGGATCAGGCGCGCCAAGTCGCGCCCGAGTCGGGGGAAACACTCACCAGTCGGTCGGGCCCTTTTCCTTGAAGGCATTGACCAGGAAATCGATGAAGGCACGCACCTTCGGCTGCGTGTAGCGACCGGGAGGGTAGATCGCGTAGACGCCCTGGATGTCGACGGGAAGGTCGGGGATCACGTCCTCGACCAGGCCTTCGCGCATCGGGTCGGCATAAAGGAAGCTCGGCAGGTAGGCGATGCCGAGCCCGCCGATGGCGGCGTTCAGCAGCGACTGCCCGTCGTTCACCGTCAGCCAGCCGCCCGTGCGGACCTGCCGCTGCTCGCCCGAGGGCGCGGTGATCTTCCAGACGTTGGCATTCGCATTGTTGGAGTAATGCAGGAGCTTGTGATCGTTCAGGTCGTCGATCTTCTCGGGCCGCCCGTATTTCTGGAAATAGGCCGGCGCGGCGATCATCCGGCGCTGCGTTTCGCAGATCTTGCGGGCGCGCAGGCTGGAGTCTTCCAGCTCGCCCACCCGGATCGCCATGTCGAACCCTTCCGAGATCAACTCCACGTAACGGTTGTTCAGGACCATGTTCACGGTCACGTCCGGGAACTCGTGCAGGAACCGCCCGAGGATCGGCGAGACGTGGTTCACCCCGAAATCCGTCGCCATCGACACCCGCAGCGTGCCCGAGGGCGCCGACTGCATCGCGGTGACCAGCGCATCGGCCTCGCCCGCGTCGTTCAGGACGCGGCGGGCGCGGTCGTAATAGGCCAGACCGATCTCGGTCGGGCTGACGCGGCGCGTCGTGCGGTTGAGAAGGCGGGCGCCCAGCCGCGCCTCGAGGCTCGAGACATGCTTGGACACGGCGGATTTCGAAATCCCCATCTTCTTCGCGGCATCCGTGAAGCCGCCCTGGTCCACGACCATCGCGAAGGCTTCCATTTCCGTAAGGCGATCCATCTGCTCAATACCTGCTCGGTGTTTTTCAATTGCCTGTTTCTCGCGCTCAAATGCGGCGCGATTGGGGAAGGCAACGGGCCAAAGCCGGGTAATTCGGCGGATCGTTCGTGACCCGTCACCAGTATTTCCGTGCATTTTCTTGCCCCGGCGGGGCGCCGGGTCTAGCGTTCAGCCAGCCCGCATCCGGAGACCATCATGGACCACGCCACCGCTCGCGCCGAGCTTGCCGCCGCCTTTCGCCTGACCGCGCGCGAGGGGATGCACGAGGGCGTCGCCAACCATTTCTCGCTCGCCGTCAACGACGACGGGACCGAGTTCCTGATCAACCCGAAGAAACACTTCAGCCGCATCCGCGCCTCGGATCTCTGGGTGATCGACGCGAAGGACCCCGACAGCGCGAAGGGAGAGGATGCGCCGGATCCGACCGCCTGGGGCCTGCACGCCAGCCTGCACCGCCATGTGCCCCACGCGCGCTGCGCGATTCATGTCCATTCGACCTACGCGACTGTTCTGGCCTCCCTCGCCGACAGCCGCCTGCCCCCGATCGACCAGTCCTCGGCCATGTTCTACAACCGGCAGGTGGTCGACGAGAATTACGGCGGCCTCGCGCTGGAGGAGGAGGGCACCCGCTGCGCGCGGCTGTTCCAGGACCCCAGCGTGCGCACCATGATCATGGGCAATCACGGTGTCCTCTTCATCGGCGAGACCGTGGCCGAAACCGTGATGCGGATGTATTACTTCGAGCGCGCCGCGCGGACCTACATCCTTGCCCTGCAGACCGGCCGCCCCCTGCGCGAGCTCTCGCCCGAGGTGGCCGAACTGACCGCCCGCCAGCAGGAAGGCGACGCGGCGGCCGAAGCCGATTTCCTGCGCGGCATGCGCGCGGTGCTGGATGCCGAAGAGCCCGACTATATCCAGTAACGCGCCCCCCTCCGATCCGCTTGCGCCGATCCTGACCGAGCATCTGCTCGGGCAGGGGCGGCTCAGGGTCTGGTCGCTGATCGTGACGATCCTCGGCGACGCGGTCGAGCCGCGCGGCGGGCGCGTGCAGGCCGCGCGGCTGGGCGCGATCCTCGACCGGCTGGGCGTGGGGCGCGCGGCGCAGCGCACCGCCCTGTCGCGGCTGGTGGCCGATGGCTGGATCACGCGTCAGAAGGACCCGGACGACGGGCGCGCGGCGATCTACGGCTTCTCCGACACCGGGCGGGCCGAGTTCACCCAAGCCGCGCGGCTGGTCTATGCCGCCCCCGGCCTTGTCACCGGCGGCGACTGGATCGTCACCCTGTCGGACGATCCGCGCGGCATCCCCATCGCGCCGGGCGTCGGCCTCTGGCCGGCGGAGTTCCCGCCGCGCGCGCTTGGCGTGACGCTGCGCGGCACGATCACCCATGTGCCCGAGAGCTGTCGCACCGATGCCCCCGACACAGGGCAAAGGGCCGAGGCCGCCGCGATCCGCGGCCTGGCCGATCTTGTCTGCGCCACGGGTTTTGCCGGTGACGGGCTCGACGCCATGGCCGCACGCACCGTCCTGATCCATCGCTGGCGGCGCTACGCGCTGCGCCACCCGGAATGGCCCGCCGCGCTGGCCGATCCGGGCTGGCCGGACCTTGACCTGCGCGCGCGGGTGGCGGCTGCCTATGCACGGGCGCGGCCCGCCTCCGGGCTGTGGCTGTCGCAGGCGGGGCCGGGCTATCGCGGCCTGCCTGCGGGCGAGGGCGCGGCCCGCTTCGGACAGCCCTGAATTTGTGTTACAAATATTCTTTGATTTCACATATTGTGTAACATAAACTGCGGACCACAGGCCGCAGGGAGGTGTGCGCATGTATTCGCAGGGTTTGATCGGTGCCGATGGCGCGACCGAGGAAACGCCCGAGGTCCTCGCCCGGTTCCAGGCGCGCATCGACGCCGAGGAAAAGATCGAGCCCAACGACGCGATGCCCGAGGGCTATCGCCGCACGCTGATCCGCCAGATCGGCCAGCACGCCCATTCCGAGATCGTCGGCATGCTGCCCGAGGGCAACTGGATCACCCGCGCCCCCAGCCTGAAACGCAAGGCGGCGCTCCTGGCCAAGGTGCAGGACGAGGGCGGGCATGGCCTGTATCTTTACGCCGCCGCCGAAACGCTGGGCGTGAGCCGCGAGGCGATGACCGAGGAGCTGTTGAGCGGCAAGGCCAAGTATTCCTCGATTTTCAACTATCCCACTCTCAGCTGGGCCGATATCGGCGTGATCGGCTGGCTCGTCGATGGCGCGGCGATCATGAACCAGATCCCGCTCTGCCGCTGTTCCTACGGGCCTTATGCCCGGGCGATGATCCGCGTCTGCAAGGAAGAGAGCTTTCACCAAAGGCAGGGCTACGAGATCGTCATGACGCTGGCCCGCGGGACGGACGCGCAGCGCGAGATGGCGCAGGATGCGCTGAACCGCTGGTGGTGGCCGTCGCTGATGATGTTCGGGCCGTCCGACAGCGACAGCCAGCATTCCGACCAGTCGATGAAATGGAAGATCAAGCGCTTCACCAATGACGAGCTGCGGCAGAAGTTCATCGACGCGACTGTGCCGCAGGCCGAGTTCCTCGGGCTGACAGTGCCGGACCCTGAGTTGCGCTGGAACGAGGAAAAGGGCGGCTACGATCACGGCCCGATCGACTGGGCGGAGTTCTGGCGCGTGGTGAAGGGCGGCGGGCAGATGAACGTCGACCGCATCCGCGACCGGCGGAAGGCCTGGGACGAGGGCGCCTGGGTGCGCGAGGCGGCGCTGGCCCATGCCGAGAAACGGCGGGCGCGGCGCGTGGCGCAGGCCGCGGAATAGGGTTTGGCGGGGGTTTCGCCTGCTGCGCAGGCGACCCGCCGGGGGGTCGTCCATTGTGCGCCATTGGTTCGAGCACAAAGGACGACGCCCCCCGCACCCCCGGGATATTTGGAAAACGGAGAAGGGGTAAGCGATGGCGCAGGAAACACCGCTTTGGGAAGTGTTCATCCGGCCCCGCAACGGGCTGAGCCACAAGCATGTGGGCTCGCTTCACGCCGCCGACGAGGTGCTGGCCCTTCAGGCCGCGCGCGACGTCTACACGCGCCGGGGCGAGGGCGTGTCGATCTGGGTGGTGCCGTCGAAGGCGATCACCGCCTCCGACCCCGATCATGCGGCGGAGACCTTCGAGCCGACCGCAGACAAGATCTATCGCCACCCGACCTTCTACGACATCCCCGATGACGTGGGGCACATGTGATGACCCACCTGCTCGATGCTGTCCTCGAACTCGCCGACGACCACCTGATCCTCGGCCATCGCCTGTCGGAATGGTGCGGCCATGCGCCGATGCTGGAGGAAGACCTTGCGCTTCCCAACATGGCGCTGGACCTCATCGGAACCGCGCGCACGCTTTACGATTACGCCGCGCGGCTGGAAGGGAAGGGGCGCAGCGAGGATGACCTCGCCTTTCTCCGGGTCGAGCGGGAGTATCGCAACCTCCTGCTTTGCGAGCGGCCGAACGGCGATTTCGCGCAGACCATGCTGCGGCAGCTCTATTTCGCCGCCGTGATGGAGCCCTTCTGGGCCGCCGCGGTCGACAGCCCCGACGCGGTGATCCGCGGCGTCGCGGGCAAGGCGGTGAAGGAAATGGCCTATCACGTCCGCCATGCGGGCGAATGGGTGATCCGGCTGGGCGACGGCACGGAAGAGAGCGCCTCCCGCATGAAGGGCGCGGTGGCCGAGCTGCACCGGTTCACGGGCGAGCTGTTCGAGGAAAGCGAGGCCTCGGCGGCGCTGGTGGCCGAGGGTATCCTGCCCGCGCGCGCCGGGTTGCGGGGGGCCTGGGACCGTGTCATCGGCATGATCTTCGCCGAGGCGCTGCTGGAGGTGCCGGAGGTGCCCTACCCGCAGACCGGCGGGCGCCGGGGGCTGCATGGCGAGCACCTCGGGCATCTGCTCGCCGAGATGCAGTACCTGCAACGCGCCTATCCGGGGGCGACGTGGTGAGCGCCGAGGCGCGCGCCTGGTCGGCGGCGGCGGCCGTGCCCGACCCCGAGGTTCCCTGCGTCACCGTTGCAGATCTCGGCATCCTGCGCGACGTCCGGCTGGAGGGTGGCGTTGCGGTGGCGCGCGTCAGCCCCACATACTCGGGCTGCCCCGCCACCGCGATGATCGAGATGGGGATCGAGGCGGCGCTGCGCGCGGCGGGCTTCGAGGCACGGATCGAGCGGGTGCTCTCGCCGCCCTGGACGACCGACTGGATCACGCCCGAGGGGCGCGAGAAGCTGCGCGTCTATGGCATCGCCCCGCCCGAGGGGGCGGCGGGCAAGCGGGCGCTCTTCGACGACCCGGTCGTCACCTGCCCGCGCTGCGCCTCGACCGCGACGCGGAAGATCAGCGAATTCGGCTCGACCGCCTGCAAGGCGCAATATGCCTGCACCGCCTGCGGCGAGCCCTTCGATTACTTCAAATGCATCTGAGAGGGGCGGGTATGTTCCATGAGCTGACCGTGGCCGAGGTCCGGCCCGAGGGGCCCGAGGCGGTGGCGATCCGTTTCGATGTGCCCGAGGGGCTGCGCGACAGCTTCGCCTTTGCGCCCGGCCAGTACCTGACCCTGCGCGCCAAGGTGGGGGGTGCGGATATCCGGCGCTCCTATTCCATCGCCTCCCTGCCGGGCGAGGGGCTTTGGGTCGGGGTGAAACATGTGCCGGGCGGTGCCTTCTCCGGCTTCGCCCAAGGGCTGCGTCCCGGCAATGGTCTGCAGGTGATGCCGCCCCAAGGGCGCTTCACCGATCCGGGCTGTGCGCGCCTGCTGCTGGTGGCGGCAGGCTCGGGGATCACGCCGATGGTGGCGCTGGCGGGGGCGGCGCTCGCGCGGGGGGCCGAGGTGACGCTGGTCTATGGCAACCGGCGCAGCGAGACGATCATGTTCCGCGAGGCGCTGGATCGGCTGAAGGACCGGTATCTCGACCGTTTCTCGCTGGTCCACGTGCTGAGCCGCGAGGAACAGGACGTGCCGCTTCTGAACGGGCGGGTGGACGGCGACAAGATCGCGCGGCTGGCGCAGGCGGGGGTGATCGACCCTGCGCGGGTGGATGGTGTCTTCCTCTGCGGGCCGGGCGAGATGATCGACGCCGTCGAGGGGGCTTGCCTGTCGCTGGGCGTGACCCCGGAGAAGATCCACCACGAACGCTTCTACATGGAGGGCGAAGCGCCCCGCGCCCCGCGCTCGGCCGAGGCCGAGGCGGCGATGGCCCACGGCGTCTCGGTCGAGGTGGTGCTCGACGGCGCGACGCGCCGCTTCGCGATGGAGGCGGGCGACGAGAGCGTGCTTGCGGCAGGCGAACGGCAGGGGGTGGAGCTGCCCTATTCCTGCCGGGGCGGCATGTGCTGCACCTGTCGCTGCCGGGTGACCGAGGGGAGGGCCGAGATGGCCGTGAACTGGTCGCTCGAGCCATGGGAGCTGGAAGCGGGCTTCGTCCTGGCCTGCCAGGCGCGGCCCCTGACCGACCGGCTGGCGCTGGATTTCGACGCGGCGTGACGGCACGCCTGCCCGGCGTGGCTTTGGCCCCCGCCGTGGGGCCGTGCATATTTATGGAAAGATGAAGGGATCAGCGGCGGTAGGCGACCATGGTCAACAGCTCGTACCCGGCCACCTGCTCGTCGTTCTGGTCGTACAGCGTGACGGCCCAGCGGACCTCGCCGTAGCTGTCGGTGCGGCGGGTCTTGCGCCGGGCGGTCAGGCGGACATGGAGGCGGGCACCGGGGCTGACGGGCTTCTGGAAACTGAGTGCGTTGAGCCCGGTATTCGCCAGGACCGGCCCCGGATCGGGCTGCACGAAAAGCCCCGCGGCGAAGCTGAGCAGCAGGTAGCCATGGGCGACGCGTCCGGGGAAGAAGGGGTTCGCGGCCGCGGCGGCCTCGTCCATGTGGGCATAGAAGGTGTCGCCGGTGAAATGGGCGAAGTGTTCGATATCCTCCAGCGTGACCTCACGCGGGGCGGTTACGATCGTGTGGCCGATCTCGATCTCGTCGAAGGTGAGCCGGAAGGGGTGGGTCGGCGGCGCGATCTCCTCGGCGCCCGGCATCCATTGGCCGGTCACGCCGGTCAGCATCCGGGGCGAGCCCTGCACCGCGACGCGTTGCATGTAATGCATCACGCCGCGGATGCCGCCCAGCTCCTCGCCCCCGCCAGCACGGCCCGGCCCGCCGTGGGTCATGTGCGGCAAGGGCGAGCCGTGGCCGGTGGCCTCGCCCATGCTGTCGCGGTCGTTGATATAGACCCGCCCGTGCCACGGCCCGGCCTCCTGCACCACGGTGCGCGCAACCGCGGGGTCATGGGTGATGACCGACAGGACAAGCGAGCCGCCGCCGCGATTGGCCAGCCGCGCGGCATGGGACAGGTCGCGGCAGGGCATCAGCGTGGCGGCCGGGCCGAAGGCCTCGACCTCATGCACGCTGGTGGCCATATCAGGGTCTAAACAGCGGTATAGAGCCGGTTTTAGATAGGCCCCGGCCTCGGGGTTTTCCGCCTCGATGCTCAGGGCCTCACCGGTGAAAACCGGCTGAACCTCACCCGCGAAAGCGGCCAGCCGCGCCATCACATCGGCCTTCTGCCCCTGCCCCACCAACGCGCCCATGCGCGTCGTTTCGAGCCGCGGATCGCCGATGCGGGTTGTCGCCAACCGCGCGGCAATCGCCTCGGCCACCGGGTCCATCATCGCCTCGGGCAGGATGATCCGGCGGATCGCGGTGCATTTCTGCCCCGCCTTCGTGGTCATCTCGCGGGCGACCTCCTTCACGAACAGGTCGAACTCGGGCACGTCCCGCGTCACGTCCGGCCCGAGGATCGTTGCGTTCAGGCTGTCCTGTTCCGCAATGAACCGGGTGCCCGCACGGAGGAGGCGGGGGTTGGAGCGCAGCGCTAAGGCGGTCGCGGCCGAGCCGGTGAAGCTGACCACGTCCTGCGGCCCCAGCCGGTCGAGCAGGTCGCCCGTGCCGCCAATCACCAACTGCGCGGCACCCTCGGGCAGGATCCCCGACTCGACGATCATGCGAAACGCCGCCTCGGCCAGGTAGGCGGTCGCCGTCGCGGGCTTCACGATGCAGGGCACACCGGCCAGCAGTGCGGGGGCGAGTTTCTCCAGCATCCCCCAGACGGGGAAGTTGAAGGCGTTGATGTGGACGGCCACACCCTGCAACGGCACGGCAACGTGTTGGCCGAGGAACGTACCCTTGCGGGAAATCTGTTCCAGCCCGCCGTCGAGGTGGATCTGCCCCTCGACCATCTCGCGCCGGCCCTTGGAGGCGAAGGCGAACATCGTGCCGATGCCGCCGTCGATGTCGATCCATCCATCGGCGCGGGTGGCCCCGGTCAGCGGGTTGAGGGCGTAAAGCTCTTCCTTGCGGGCATCGAGATACTGCGCCAGCGCCTTCAGCATCCGCGCCCTCTGGTGGAAATCCATCGCGCGCAGGGCAGGGCCGCCCGTCTGCGTGGCATGGTCGATCATCGCGCCGGCATCCAGCACCGCCCCACCGCGCGCCACGGCTTCGCCGGTGATCGCCGAATGCATCATCCGCGCGCTGTCGTCCGGGCCGATCCAGCGCCCGGCGGCATAGGACTGCAGGTCAAGCATGATGGTCCCTCCCTCGGGGATTATTCTTGACCGCTCGGTCGGCTTTGCGTCAAGCTTTCCGAAAAAGGGAGGGGTCGCGCATGACCGAGGAGGAGCGCGCGCGCCGGTCGGCCGAGGCGATGTGGGCCACGGATGCGGCGTCGAAATGGGTGGGGCTGCGCCTGATCGAGGTCGGCCCCGGCCGCGCCGTGATGGAGATGACGGTCGCGGACCATCACCTGAACGGGCATGGCATCTGCCATGGCGGCTTCATCTTCACGCTGGCGGATTCGGCTTTCGCCTTCGCCTGCAATTCGCACAACCGTATCGCCGTCGCGCAGCACAATTCCATCACCTACCTCAGCCCCGGCAAGGGTGGAGAGGTGCTGCGCGCCGAGGCGGTGGAAGTGTCCCTGACGGGCCGTTCGGGTCTGACGGATGTCACCGTGACGGGCGGCGACGGGCGCAAGGTGGCGCTGTTCCGCGGCGCGTCGCGGCAGATCAGCGGGCAACATTTCGAGGAGGTCGCGTGATGGAGGACAGGACCCCGAGGCGCGAAGACCTCGACCCGATCGAGATCGCCTCGCGCGACGAGATCATGGGCCTGCAACTGGACCGGCTGCGCTGGTCGCTGCGCCACGCCTACGACAACGTCCCCTTCTACCGCGCCAGCTTCGACGCGGCGGGCGTCCACCCCGACGACCTGCGCGACCTGTCGGACCTGGCCAAGTTCCCCTTCACCGTGAAACAGGACCTGCGCGACAACTACCCCTTCGGCATGTTCGCCGTTCCGCGTGAGCAGGTCGCGCGCATCCATGCCTCCTCCGGAACCACGGGCAAGCCGACCGTGGTGGGTTACACCGCGCGCGACATCGAGACATGGGCGACCTGCGTCGCGCGGTCGATGCGGGCCAGCGGCACGCGGCCGGGCGACGTGGTGCATGTGGCCTATGGCTATGGCCTGTTCACCGGCGGGCTCGGCGCGCATTACGGCGCGGAAAAGCTGGGCTGCACGGTCGTGCCCGTCTCGGGCGGCATGACGCCCCGGCAGGTCCAGCTGATCGAGGATTTCGGCGCCTCGACCATCATGGTCACCCCCTCCTACGCGCTGTCGATCCTCGACGAATACCGCGAACAGGGGCGCGACCCGCGTGAAAGCCCCCTGCGCGTGGGCATCTTCGGGGCCGAACCCTGGACCAACGCCATGCGGCAGGAGATCGAGCAGGCCTTCGACATGCACGCCGTCGACATCTACGGCTTGTCCGAGGTCATGGGCCCCGGCGTCGCCAACGAATGCGTCGAGACGAAGGACGGGCTGCACATCTGGGAAGATCACTTCTACCCCGAGGTGATCGACCCCGTGACCGGTGCGGTCCTGCCCGATGGCGAGAAGGGCGAGCTTGTGTTCACCTCGCTCACCAAGGAGGCCTTTCCGATCATCCGCTACCGCACCCGCGACCTGACGCGGCTTCTGCCCGGCACCGCGCGCTCGATGCGGCGGATGGAGAAGGTCACGGGCCGGTCGGACGACATGATGATCGTGCGCGGCGTCAACGTCTTTCCCACCCAGATCGAGGAACAGCTGATGGCGACCCCGGGCCTCGGCCCGCATTTCCAGATCGAACTGACGCGGGAGGGCCGGATGGACGTGATGACCGTCCATGTCGAGGCCGCACAGGGCCCAATGGGCACGGACAGGCTCGAACAGGCAGCGCAGGGCCTGAAACGGCGCATCAAGGAACGCGTGGGCGTGAGCGCCGAGATTGTCGCCCATGGCTCGGGCGGGGTCCCGCGCAGCCAGGGCAAGGCGGTGCGCATCGTGGACAAGCGGCCCAAGGGCTGATGGCGCGGGGACTGGCGCGCGACCACGCCGAGAAGCGGGCGGCGATCCGGGAGGGCGCGGCGCGCTATTTCGCGGCCGAGGGCTATGCCCGCGCCTCGATGGCGGGGGCGGCGCGGGCCTGCGGCGTGTCGAAGGCGCTGCTCTATCACTACTACGACGGGAAAGAGGCGCTGCTCTTCGACATCCTCGAAGAGCACCTGGGCGCGCTGGCCGCCGCTGTCGAGGGCATCGCGCCGGACGGGCCGCCCGAGGCCCGGCTGCGCCGGCTGATCCACGCGATCCTCGCCGAGTACGAGGACGCCGATGCCGAACACAAGCTGCAGCTCGACGCGCTGGCCCTGCTGCCCGGGGACATGCAGGCGCCGCTTCTGTCCCTGCAACGCAGGATCGTGTCGAACATGAGTGCCACGCTCGAGGCGATCCGCCCCGGCCTCGGGCCGCGCCGTGGGGCGGTCACGATGAGCGTCTTCGGCATGCTCAACTGGGTCTACACCTGGCACCGTCCCGGCAAGGGGATGAGCCGGGCCGAGTACGCCGATCTTGCCGCCGACATGGTTCTCGGGGGCCTGCGCGGGCTCTGATCCGGCGACGCGCCGCGCTTTGCCTTGGTTTCGGCCGCCGCACCGGGCTAGATTGCACCCGAGCAGCAAGACCCGAGAGGCACGGGTGCCAAGAAGAAGCGACACGGACAGGGCGGTGAACCCCACCAAACGCAGCCGCAAGCGCAGGTCCGCGCCTGCGCCGACAGGACTGCGCCGCGCGATGCAAGGGGCGCGGCGCTGGCTGCTGCGCGGGGTGGCGGGTCTCGTCCTGCTGACCTTTGGCTGGGTCGCGCTTTACGCTGTCGTTCCCGTGCCCACGACCGCCTACATGATCGGCGAAAGCCGCCGCCTTGGCGGGGTCGAGCACGAGTGGGTCCCGATCGAAGAGATTTCGATCCACCTGCAGCGCGCCGCCGTCGCGGCGGAGGACGCGAATTTCTGCCTGCACTGGGGTTTCGACATGGACGCGATCCGCGACGCCATCGCCGAGGGCGCCCGGCGCGGCGGCTCGACCATCAGCCAGCAGACGGTCAAGAACACCTTTCTCTGGCACGGGCGCAGCTGGCTGCGAAAGGCGATGGAAGCCGGGATCACCCCCGTGATGGAGCTGATCTGGCCCAAGCGCCGGGTGCTCGAGGTCTACCTCAACGTCGCCGAGTTCGGTGAAGGGATCTTCGGTGCCGAGGCCGCGGCGCGGCATCACTTCGGCGTCTCCGCCGCCGATCTGACACTGCGGCAGGCCTCGCTCCTTGCTGCCGTGCTGCCCGACCCGCAGGAGCGGATCGCATCGGCCCCTTCGGCCTTCATCGACCGGCGGGCACGTTCCATCGCCGACGGCGCGCAGACCATCGCCGCCGATGGCCGCGATAGTTGCTTTGCGAATTGAACATTCCCCGCGTTTCACGCCATAGAGAGGCAGCCTGAGAGAGGATCGAGCGGACCCATGGCGCGCCTTTATCACTTCGCCCTGTCCCCCTTCTGCCGCAAGGTCCGGCTGGTTCTGGCCGAGAAGCGCATCGAGGTGGAGCTGATCGACGAGAAATACTGGGAACCGACCACGGAATTCCTGCGCCGCAACCCCGCGGGGAAGGTGCCGGTGCTGAAGATCGACGGCATGCACCTGACCGAATCGAACGCCATTTGCGAATACCTAGAGGAAACGCGGCCGGAACCGCCGCTGATGCCCTCCGACCCCAAGGCGCGCGCCGAGGTGCGCCGGATCGTGAACTGGTTCGACGACAAGTTTCACCACGAGGTGACGGCGAACCTCGTGTACGAGCGCGTCAACAAGAAGATCATGCGCGGCGGCTACCCCGACGGGAAGGCGGTGAAGACCGGCGCGCAGCAGATCAAGTACCACCTCGACTACATGGCCTGGCTGCTGGATCACCGGCGCTGGCTGGCGGGCGACGCGATGACCCTGGCCGATTTCACCGCCGCCGCGCACCTGTCCTGCCTCGACTACATCTCGGACGTCGACTGGAACCGTTCCGAGGTGGTCAAGGACTGGTATGCCAAGGTTAAATCCCGGCCGGCCTTCCGCTCGATCCTCGCCGACCAGATCCCCGGCTTCATCCAGCCGCCGCATTACGCGAATCTCGACTTTTGACCGATCTGAAACATGCCCTTCTGACCGAGGCCCGCGCGGCGGGCTTCGCAAGGATGGGCGTCTGCCGCCCCGACGCGATCCCCGAGGCCGCCGGGCGGCTGGCCGAGTTCGTGGCCCAGGGGCGGCACGGCCAGATGGGCTGGATGGCCGAGCGCATGGGCTGGCGCGGCGACCCCGCGGCGCTCTGGCCCGAGGCGCGCTCGGTCATCCTGCTGGCGGAACCCTACACGCCAAGGGCCGATCCGCTGGAGGCTTTGACGCGGCGCGACCGGGCCACGATCAGTGTCTACGCGCAGAACAGGGACTATCACGACCTCGTCAAGAAGCGCCTCAAACGGGTGGGGCGCTGGCTTCTGGACCGGGCCGAGCGCGAAACTGCAGTTTCGCGGCCCGGAAAACTGCAGTTTTCCGCCCCGCCCCGGATCAAGGTTTTCGTCGACACCGCCCCGGTGATGGAAAAGCCCCTGGCGCAGGCCGCGGGCCTCGGCTGGCAGGGCAAGCACACGAACCTTCTGTCGCGCGACCTCGGCAACTGGTTTTTCCTCGGCGCGATCTTCACCACCATCGAGCTTGAACCGGACCCGCCGCAGTCCGAGCATTGCGGCTCATGCACCGCCTGCCTCGACATCTGCCCGACCGCGGCCTTTCCCGCGCCCTTCCAGCTCGACGCGCGGCGCTGCATTTCCTACCTCACCATCGAGCACAAGGGCCCGGTCCCGCTTGATCTGCGCGAGAAGATGGGCAACCGCATCTATGGCTGCGACGATTGCTTGGCCGTCTGCCCCTGGAACAAGTTCGCGGCGGAGGCGACGGAACTGCGCTATGCTGCGCGGGCGGAGCTGCAAAGCCCGCGCCTCGAGGAGTTGGCCAAGCTCGACGATGCCGGGTTCCGCGCGATGTTCGCGGGCTCCCCCATCAAGCGCATCGGGCGGAACCGCTTCGTGCGGAACGTGCTCTACGCGATCGGGAACTCGGGCGAAAAACGGCTCGAACCCGCCGCGCAGAGCCTGACGGATGATCCCGACCCCACGGTCGCCGAGGCCGCCCGCTGGGCGGTGGAAAGGTTGAAATGAGGCTTCTGATATTCGGCTACGGCTACACCGCCCGCCACCTCGTCGCCGAGATGGACGCCGCGCCGGGCGATGTCCGCGTCACGACGCGCAGCGCCGACAAGGCAGCAAAGCTGCAGGCCGAGGGCCTGAGCGCGCGCGTCTTTCCCGGCACCGACATGGCCGAGGACCTGGCCTGGGCCAGCCATGTCCTGATCACCGCGGGGCCCGAGGACGGGCATGACCCCGTCCTTGCCCATGCGCGCGAGGCCTTCGCCGACGCCGCCGACGGGCTGGTCTGGGTCGGCTACCTCAGCACCACGGGGGTTTACGGCGACCATTCCGGCGGCTGGGTGGACGAGGAAACACCGCTCACCCCCTCCACCGCGCGGGGCCGTGCGCGCGTCGCGGCCGAGGGCGAATGGCAGGCGCTTTATCACGCCCATGGCCTGCCGCTGCACATCTTCCGGCTGGCGGGCATCTACGGCCTGGGGCGCGGCCCCTTCGCCAAGGTCCGCGAGGGGACGGCGCGACGCATCGTGAAGCCCGGCCAGGTCTTCAGCCGCATCCATGTCGAGGATATCGCGCAGGTGCTGATCGCCTCGATGGCGCATCCGCAGGCGGGCGCGATCTACAATCTCTGCGACGACGATCCGGCCCCGCCGCAGGACGTGATCGCCCATGCCGCCGAATTGCTCGGCCTGCCCCTGCCGCCCGAGGTTCCCTATGACGAGGCCGACCTGTCGCCCATGGCGCGCAGTTTCTACGCCGAATCGAAGCGGGTCGATAACCGGCGGATGAAGGAGGAGCTCGGCGTGCGCCTTCGCTATCCCGACTACCGCGCCGGGCTGGCTGCGCTGCTCTCCGCCGATGGCGGTGAATGACCCCTACGCAGGACCCTTGAACTGCGGTATAGGCGGTGAAAACACACCAGGCACGAGCAGTCACGATGACCCCGGTTCTCACCCGCCGATCCACCCTTGGCCTCCTGGCCTCGACCGCCGCCGTGGCGGCCTGCGAACCGTCGCGCTTCATCGCCTATGACGGGCCCGAGGTGACGCGCATCGAGGTGCAGAAATCGGCCCGCCAGATGCATCTCCTGCATCATTCGACGCTGCTGGAAAGCTACGACATCGCGCTTGGTTTCGCGCCCGAGGGGCACAAGACCACCCGCGGCGACGGCCGCACGCCCGAGGGGCGCTACATCATCGACCGGCGCAACCCCAACAGCGAGTTCTACCTGTCCATCGGCATCAGCTACCCCAACGAGGCCGATGTCGCGCAGGCCGAGGAACGCGGCGTCAGCCCGGGGGGCGACATCTTCATTCACGGCAACCCCAGGCCGATGCGCAACCGCGGCGACTGGACCGCGGGCTGCATCGCCGTCACGAATCGCGAGATGCGGCACATCTACGCCGCGGTCCGCGACGGAACGGTCATCGACATCTACGCCTGAGCGCGGGTTTCATCCGCCGGGGGCGTTCGCGGGCCCCGTGCTGCCGCCATCACCAACCAGCAACGTCCACCAGATCTTGCCGCTGTCTTCCTGGTGATACGCGATCCCGAGGTCGCGGCCCCGCGGATCGGTGATGACGTCGCGCGTGTCGGCTTGCGTCATCCAGGCCGCCACGGTCTCGAGTTCGGCCTCGTAGGTTTCCGAGATGGTCTCGCCCAGCACCGTGCCGCGGTAGCCCGCGCGCTGCGCCCTGTCGATCGGAGAGGACCCGTCGGAGCCGAAATGCCAGGGCCGGTTCTGCACCGCCATGTCGCGCGAGTGGGTCGCGGCGGCGGCATTGAGCTCGGCGTTCAGCGCCAGGTGCGGGGCACCGGCCGCCGCGCGCAGAGCATTGACGCTGTCGAGAACGCGGAACTGGATCCGCGCGGTATCCGCGGGGTCGATCCGGTAGAGCAGCGGAAGGGGCTGCCCGTCCGGGCCGAGCTGCGGCGCGGTCCGCACGCATCCGGCCATCACGGAAAGCGTGGGAAGCACGACGGTGGCGGCAAGGAACTGTCTGCGGGTCATCATCACGTTCACCAATTTACGAAAAACCGTTGCAATAACGTTAACAACTGCTCCGGCGAACGGCTGCGGCCATTCGATCACATCCGTTGCCAAATCGACGCAAGGGCCGCGCCGCCAAGGCCTGCGCCGTGCTAGAAGCACGCCACAGGCAGACAGGCCAGCCCCCGACCAAGAAGGAGGCAGACATCATGAGCAGGTCCGACCGCGCCCGGCTGAGCCGGCGCGTTCTTCTTGCGGGCGCCGCCGGCATGCTGGCCGCCCCGGCGCTGGCCCAGGCGACCCGGGGCACCACCGAATTCGAAGGCTCGATAGACCAGGGCACAAGGCGCAACATCTCGAGCTTTCGCACCCTCGACTGGCGGCCCTATTTCGACACCACCCGGAATGGCGCGATCCTGGTCGACATCACCTCGCGCACCCTGCATTTCTGGAGCGAGGATCAACGCACCTACCGGCTGTACCCGACATCCGTCCCCATGTCCGAGGACCTGACCCGGCGCGGCCGCACCGAGGTCGTTCAGATGGTCGAGGGCCCGTCCTGGCGTCCGACGCCGGCGATGCGCGAGCGCAATCCCGAATGGCCCGAATTCGTCCCGCCCGGCCCCGACAACCCGCTGGGAACGCATGCGCTCTATCTCGAATGGACCTATTACCGCATCCACGGCACCCACGACACGCGCAAGATCGGACGGCGCTACTCGAACGGTTGCGTGGGTCTATACAACGAACATATTGCCGACCTGTTCGCCTTGGCGCGCATCGGAACTCAGGTGTTGCTTATTTGACGACATGCGGGCAATCCTAGTGTCAGGCCGATTTCCGACGCATTGCAATCGCATGGCATTGCTGCTTAAAGAAATCGTACGAGGTACAGTCTTGGGTGCCCTGACCTTGCGCATAGTGCGCGAAAAGGGGCGTATCTTGGAGGATACTATGAAGAAACTCGCTCTCGCTGCTGCTCTGTCGGTCGTCGCCACTGGCGCGTTCGCAGGCGGCTACGTCGAACCGGTCATCGAGCCCGTCGTCATCGTGGAAGACACCTCTTCCTCGGCTGGCGGCATCCTCGTGCCGCTCCTGGCCCTGCTGCTGATCGCAGCGGCCGTTGCAGCCGACTGATTTCGTCGATCGTTACAGGAAAAGGCGGTCCGGTTCCGGGCCGCCTTTTTCTTTTGTCCACAGGTCCCGTGCGATCGGCGTGATCAGGGGTCGAGGCCCGCTTCGGCCGCGATCGCGGCACGCGACTTGCGGGCGCGCTCCGTTGCCGATTTCAGCTGCCCGCAGGCGGCCATGATATCTTCGCCCCGCGGCGTCCGGATCGGGCTGGCATAGCCTGCCTTGTAGACGATGTCCGCAAAGCGCTCGATCCGCTCCCAGTCCGACCGTTCATACGGCGCGCCCGGCCACTCGTTGAAGGGGATCAGGTTGATCTTCGCCGGGATGCCGCGGATCAGCTTCACCAGCCGCCGCGCGTCCTCGTCCGAATCGTTCACACCCTTCAGCATCACGTATTCGAAGGTGATCCGCTCGGAATTGCTCGCCTTGGGATAGGCGCGCAACGCCTCGAGAAGCGTCTCGATGTTCCAGCGCTTGTTGATCGGCACCAGCCTGTCGCGCACCTCGTCGGTGGTGGCGTGGAAGCTGACGGCCAGCATACAGCCGATTTCCTCGGCCGTTCTTGCGATCTCGGGCACCACTCCGCTCGTCGAGAGCGTGATGCGCCGACGGCTGAGGGAAATCCCCTCGCCATCCATGGCGATCTTCATCGCGTCGCGCACGTTCTCGAAATTGTAGAGCGGCTCGCCCATGCCCATCAGCACGATGTTGGAAATCAGCCGCGGACGCTCGCCCATGCCCTCGCCGGGTTCGGGCCATTCGCCCAGGTCGTCGCGCGCCATCATCACCTGGCCGATGATCTCGCCGGCGGTCAGGTTGCGCACCAGCTTCTGCGTGCCCGTGTGGCAGAAGGAACAGGTCAGCGTGCAGCCCACCTGGCTGGAAATGCAGAGCGTCCCGCGATCGGTTTCGGGGATATAGACCACCTCGACCTCGTGACCGCCTGCGATCCGCACCAGGTACTTGCGCGTGCCATCGGCCGAGACCTCGCGCTTCACCATCTCGGGAACGGCGATCACGAATCGCTCGGCCAGCTCGGCGCGATAGGCCTTCGACAGGTTCGTCATCGCGTCGAAGTCGCGGGCACCCCAGTGGTAGATCCACTGCCAGATCTGACCGACGCGCATCTTCGCCTGTTTCTCCGGCGTCCCGGCGGCGATGAGCGCGTCGCGCATGCCCTCGCGCGTCAACCCGACAAGGTTGACGGGCCCCTCGGGCATCTTGCGGGGAATGGTCAGGACATCCTGCGTGATCGGCGCAGAGGCGGACATGGGGCGCGTTCCTTTGAAGATTGGGGGCACATATAGGCATGTGCGCCCCCAGGCAAAGGGTTTTCCCGTGTCTCGCGGCCTTCGGTCAGTTGCCGCAGCGCGCCTCGGCGTCCTCGACAGCGGCGGTGAAGCCGATCAGCGAGAAGGTGTCCTGCGTCTGGGTGCCCCGGCTCGACCGCGCGGTCAGCACCGCGTCGGCACCGCGCTTCATCGCGGTGATGATGCGCTGGTCATCCTGCGGAGAGGCCGCCCAGGCCATTTCGCCCTCCGTGAACAGTTCGAAGGTCGAATCGCCGATTTCCATGGAAACGGTCGATCCGTCCGCGAAGGGATAGCCGCCGGTGAACGACACTTCGCCCATCCGCTCCTGTCCGGGCCAGAAGCTGACGAACATCAGGATCTCGCCGCGCCGCACCGACACGACGCGCCCGTCACGGGTGTTCACGGTCTCGCGCGGGGTCGAGACGACCCAGCATTGCGTCGGGTCATCCTCGACGAAGACGGACCAGTCCGTCTCGGCGTTCACGCGGTTGGTGGATTCTTCCTGCGCCAGCGCCATGCCGCCTGCAGCACAGAGCACGGTCCCCGCCAGCGCGCCGACAAGCCAGTGTTTCATAAGTAGAGCCTCCGCCCTTTCTGCCTCTGGTCTATGCCCGGTTTTTCATTCAGGTAAAGGCAGGGCAGCAGACCTTATCCACAGCGAACCTAATGGAAACCGGCCTGCAGAAAAAGCCCCGGCGGCGGAAAATCGCCGGGTCGTGAAAGGTATGGGATCATGGACAAAACCGCGGAACGCCTGGTCGAGGTCTGGCGCGGAGATTTTTGCGAAAGCGTGCACCGCGGGCATGTCGCGGTCTGGCACGCGGATGCCGGACTGATCTGGGGTCTGGGCGACGTCGACAGGGTGTTCCTGCCGCGTTCGTCGTCGAAGATGATCCAGGCGCTGCCCCTGATCGAGACTGGCGCCGCCGATGCCTACGGTTTGACCCCGGCGCACCTGGCGCTGGCCTGCGCCTCGCACAGCGGGATGACGGTGCACACCGACATGGTCACGGCCTGGCTGGCCGATCTCGGGCTGTCCGAGGACGACCTGCGCTGTGGCGCGCATTACCCGTATCACGAACCGACCCGCGACCGGATGGTCTGCGCCCACCATGCGCCGGGGCAGCGGCACAACAACTGCTCGGGCAAGCATTCGGGCTTCCTGACCGTGACAAGGCACCTGGACGCCGGGCCGGATTACATCGACCCCGACCACCCCGTTCAGCACATGGTCAAGTCCGCCTGGGAAGAGCTGACCGACGAGACCTGCCCCGGCTACGGGATCGACGGCTGCTCGGCCCCGAATTTCGCGTCGACCGTCAAGGGCTTCGCCCGCGCGCTCGCACAGTTCGCCGCCGCGGGCGAGGGCGTGGATGCGCGCCGGACCGCGATGGTCCGCCTGCGCGAGGCGATGATGGCCCACCCGATGATGGTCGCGGGCGAGGGCCGCTCCTGCACCCGCCTGATGGAGGTCATGGGTCCCCGCGCCGCGATCAAGACCGGGGCCGAGGCGGTCTTCGGCGCCATCGTGCCCGAGCATCGCATCGGCATCGCGGTCAAGATCGCCGATGGCACGACCCGCGCCTCCGAGGCGGTCATCACGCAACTGATGGTTGCCCTGGGCCTGCTCGACGCCGGGCATCCGCTGACGCGCGAGTACACCTTCGGCCCGATCCTGAACCGCCGCGGGATCGACACCGGCCACTACCGTCTGACCGATGCGCTGAGCGGCTGGCGCCCCTCGCTCTGAGGGCGCGGCGCCTCAGCCCGTCGAAAGAATCCTTGGCAGCACGGGAACCGGGCACATCCCCTCGGGCGCGAGGTCGCGGATCATGCCCAGCACCTCGGTCTTCTTGAGGGGCTTGGTCAGGTAGGCATCGATCCCGGCGGCAAGGATACGCTCCCGGTCGCCCTCCATCGCGTGAGCGGTCATGGCGACGATGGGAACCCGCGGCAGACCTTCGGCCGCCTCATGCGCGCGAATCGCGCGGGTTGCGTCGAGCCCGTCCATCTCGGGCATTGAAATGTCGGTGAAGATCACGTCCGGCGGCGCGCGGCGCGCGGCATCGACCAGCTGCACGCCGGTCTCGACCAGCTCGATGTCGAGGTCGAGGCCCTTCAGCATCGCGCGGAACACGAGCTGGTTCGTCTTGTTGTCTTCCGCCGCCAGCAGGCGCAGGCGTGCGGGCGGACGGGGGACCGGATCGGGCACCGCCACGGGCAGGGAGGGGCCCCGCCCAGTCCCGGCAAGGATCGCCGCGCGCAGCGCGCCAGGGCCGAGCGCGGGCTGGATCGAGCGGACACCGCCGGGCGGATCGGACGCCTCCCCCTCGGGGCGGAGGCAGAGAACGGGCGCTGCGATGCCCGCGGCCCGCAACCCGTCCAGGATCTCCGCGTCCGTTCCGGGTTCTGACCCCAGAAGGACCGCCGCGGGCGCGTCGGGGCCGCCATCGGGCCCGACCGTTTCGGTCAGGCGCGCCCCGAGCCGCATGAGATCCGCAAGGATCGGCTCGGGCAGGGGCCGGCCGCCGGTGATCGCCCAGACATCCGACCGGTCGGCCGGCAGCGGCTGAACCGGGCCCGCCTGTTCGGCGGGATCGGCACCCAGTCGCAGCGAGAAACCGAAGCAGGAACCCACGCCCGGCTCAGATATCAGCCAGATCTCACCGCCCATCAGCTCGACCAGCCGCCGGGTGATCGCCAGGCCCAGGCCCGTTCCATCGAACCGCCGGGTCGTCTCGGCCTCGACCTGGTTGAACTCGCCGAAGACATGGGTCTGCATCTCGGGCGCGATGCCGATGCCGGTGTCTTCGACCGTCACGCGGATCGGCACCTCGCCCGGGGCGTGACCCTGCCGGTCAGGCGCGACCCGCACGGTGACCTCGCCGGCTTCGGTGAACTTCACGGCGTTGCCGACCAGGTTCGTCAGCACCTGCCGGACACGCCCGCGGTCGCCGATCATGCGCGTGGGAAGCCCGGCGTCGTACTCGAGCCGCAGCGCCAGCGCCTTGCCCTCCAGCCCCGGGCGCATCAGCTGGAAGATCTCGTGGATCAACTGTTCGAGGTCGAAGGCCTCGGCGTGCAGAACCAGCTTGCCCGCGTCGATCTTGGAGTAGTCGAGGATGTCGTTGATGATGACGAGAAGCGCCTCTCCCGAGTTGCGGATCGTCTCGGCGTAGAGGTGCTGCTCTTCCGACAGCTCGGTGTCGCGCAACAGCTCGGCCATCGAGACGACGCCATTCATCGGCGTCCGGATCTCGTGGCTCATGTTGGCGAGGAAGGCGGATTTCGCGCGCGTCGCCGCCTCGGCCTCGTCGCGGGCGCGTTCGAGGTCGCGTTCCCGGCGGATGGTGTCGGTGATGTCGACCGCCAGCGTGACCATGTCGCCCTCGGGCGTCCGCTTGTCGATCAGCCGGACATAGACCCCGTTGAAGAGGCGGATGTCGACCTGCGGAATGCTGTCACCCTCCCAGCGGGCGATCATGCGGTCGATCCAGTCCTCCGGCGCCTCGCCCTGCAGGTCGACAAGCCCCTCGTCGCTGGCCACCCGCAGGATCGCCTCGTAGCTGGCACCCGGGGCGACATCGGCCACGCCGTCGAAGGCGCCCATCCAGGCCGGGTTGGCGATGACGAGGCGCCAGTCCCGGTCGAAGATGGCGAAGCCGTCCTCGACCGCGGTCAGCGAATCCCACAGCCTCCGTTCGGCGACCACGGCCTTTTCCGTCGCCACCTGCAGCGCGGCCTGCGCCCGGCTGGACCGGCCGATCAGCGCCGCGTTCTCCTCGCGCTGTTCGATCACCTTGTCCGAAAGCGCGCGGGCGTGGTCCGAGAGTTTCCTGTTGGCGGCGTAAAGTTCCTCGGAGCGCTGCGCGAGAAGGCGTTCGGCCTGAAGCCGCGCGCGGCGCTCCCGCGCCAGACGGTCGTCGAACCCACGGATACTCATGCCTGTCCTTCCGCCCGCACCCTGTCGGTACGGGCAGAGTGTCAGAACAGGCTGAACAGCCGGTTAACGACGCGTTGGGTGGGCAGGGTTGCCCACCCTGCGGGTCAGACCCGTTCGATCGCCAGCGCGATGCCCTGGCCGCCGCCGATGCACATGGTGATCAGGGCCTTCGACCCGCCGATCCGCTCCAGCTCGTACATCGCCTTGACGGTGATGATCGCCCCGGTCGCCCCGACGGGATGGCCCAGCGCGATGGCGCCGCCGTTCGGGTTCACCTTCGCCGGATCGAGGCCGAGCCCCTTGTTCACCGCCAGCGCCTGCGCCGCGAAGGCCTCGTTCGATTCGATCACGTCGAAATCCGTGATCTCGAGGCCGGTGCGCTCGAGCAGGCGCTGCACGGCGGGCACCGGGCCGATGCCCATCACCTCGGGCCGGACGCCGGCATGGGCATAGCCGATCACGCGCGCGCGCGGCGTCAGCCCCGCCGCCTCGGCCGCCT
>WVSO01000130.1 GCA_015689745.1 Rhodobacterales bacterium HKCCSP123
CGGCGGGCAGGGGCGCGAGATGGCCGGCAAGCCGCGCGCGGCGGGCGGCGAGCGGCAGGGCGCGGATGTCCTGGCCGCCGTCCTCGAGCAGGTCATAGGCCATGACGATGACGGGCGCCTCGGCCAGAAGCTTCTTCGGCACGGTCTTGCGCCCGATCCGCGGTTGCAGCTTCGAGAACCCGAGGGGGGCCTCGGCCCCATGGTCCCAGGCCAGCACCTCGCCGTCGATCACCGTGCCCTCGGGCAGGAAATCGGCAAGCTGCGCCAGTTCCGGGAAGCGGTCGGTCATCAGCTCCTCGCCGCGCGACCAGAGGTAACGCGCGCCGCCGCGCAAGATCAGCTGGCCGCGGATGCCGTCCCATTTCCGCTCGGCCAGCCAATCGGTGACGGGGCCAAGCGCGCCCGGCTCCTGCTCCAGCTGGTAGGCAAGCTGGAACGGGTAGGGGCGGGAGAGGTCGGCACCGGGGTCGGGCGCCTCGATCAGCGCCTGCCAGCTGGTGCTGTCGGGCGTCCAGTCGCCCATCAGGCGATGGGTCAATTCGGCCTCGTCGATGCCGGTGGCCTGCGCCAGCGCGCGGGTCATCAGCTTCTGGCTGACCCCCATCCGCCAGCCGCCGGTGATCAGCTTGTTGAAGACGAAGCGTTCGGTGGGCGGCAGCCCGTCCCAGGCGGCGAGGACGAAGGATTTGCGCGCCGCGTCATCGGCCCGGTCGAGCGCGCGCAGCCCGGCGATCCACTGGCTGAGGGGCTTCTCCGTCCGCGCCGCCGGGTCGGGCTCGGGCAGCACGAGCGCGATGGTCTCGCTGAGGTCGCCCACGACCGGGTAGCAGGCCTCGAAGAGCCAGGGCGGGATACCGGCGCGCTCGGCGGCCCACTCGCGGAGCCTGGTCGTGGTGATCGCCCGGCGCGGGCGGCGCCCCGACAGGAGCGCGACCGTCCAGAGCTTGTCGTCGTCGGACGCGTCACGGAAATACGCGGCCAGCGCGGCGGTCTTGACGCTGGTCTTCGTGGTCTGGTCGAGCGTCGTGAAGAGGGCGGCGAAATCTTCCATGGCGCGAAAGGTAAGGCGTTTTCCACCGCGCGCGACCCCGAAAACCCGCGCCTCCGGCGATGCGGCCTGCCGGGACACGGGCTGGCACGGTTGCGGACAGGGGACGGGGTCCCAAAAATTCGACTAAAATTGCCCTTCATCTTTCCCCAAATACGCACGGCCCGACGCTTGCCGCCCCAAGGGGACGCGGGGGTCAGAGTGTGACGGTGGCCGAGACCGGCAGGTGGTCGGAGCGGCGCAGCAGGCGGTCCTCGGCGTCGTCGGGCTCGTCGTTCTGCGCCTCCCAGGCCGCGCGGTCCATCGGGTCGTCGGCGGCGATCTCGAGGCCGAGCCCCTTGCGGATCAGAAAATGGTTCGTCTGCCACTGGCCGTTGGACTGCACCGCGTCGAAGCGGCCGCCGAGATGGGCGTCGATGAAATGGCGCATCTGCTCGGCGCGGGGCGGCCCCTCCTGGATGCAGAGGATATCGGGGTCGATGGCGTCGATCAGGCCGGTGATCCGCGCGACCGGGCCGGGGACATCGGGGATCGCCTCGAGCGTGATCCCGCCCGGCTGGCGGGCGGGGAACCTGCCGGGGAGGGTGCCGTCCCGGTCGGCCCAGCGGCCGCCGAAGCGCGAGACCATCCATGCGATGTTGAAGGTCGCGATGCGCGGGTCCGCGGGGCGAGCCTGGCATGGGCCGCGTGACGGGCGCGTGTCAGGAGATCCTGTCTTGCAGGAAGGCGCCGATGCGGGACAGCGCGCGGTCGGCGGCGCTCATGCGGCCCGCGTGGAGGTGCCAGACATGGGGCAGCCCCTCCCACAGCTCGAGGGTCGCCTCGTCGAGGGCCTCGGCCAGGCGCCTTGCGTCGGCGGCCAGCGCCTCGCCCGCGCCCGCCTGGATCAGCGTGGGGGGCAGGCCGGTGAGGTCGCCCAAGAGCGGCGAGACCGCCGGGTCGGTGCGGTCCACGCCGGGCAGGTAGGCGCGCAGGATGCGTGCGGGCCAGTGCGGCGGGATCAGGATCTCGTCGCCCGCGGCCTCGAAGCGGCTGGCGATGTCGCCGGAGAGGTCGCCGATGGGGCCGATCAGGACCGTGGCCTTCGGCAGGGGCATCCCCGCGTCGCGGGCCTGTTGCAGGACCTGCAGCGCAAGGCATCCGCCCGCGCTGTCGCCCGCGATGGCGGCAGGCGGCGTGCCCTCGTCGACAAGGCGGGCGTAGGCGGCGATGGCGTCGTCCCTCGCCGCCGGGAAGGGGTGGGCGGGCGCGAGGCGGTAGCGGGGGATGACGGCGCGCAGGCCCGCCGCTTTCGCCATGTGGGCGACCATCGCCGCATGGGTGCGCGGGCTGCCGATGGTGAAGCCGCCGCCGTGGAGATACAGCAGGACGGGCGCGTCGCGGGCCACGGCGGCAGGGCGGAACCAGAGCGCGCCCCGGGTGTCGCGGATCGGTGTCACGTCGGGCGGCAGGACCGAGCCGAGGCGGGCCGAGACCTCGAAAAGCGCGCGCAGGACGGGCTGGGGCGCCACGAGCCGCAGCGCTCTGCGGTCAAGGTGGCGGGCCATGGCGATCCAGAACCGGTCCGAGCGGGTGAGGTCGGTCATGTCGGGGTGTCCTCGAGCGCGGATCCGGTCTCGGTCCCGGTCTCGGGCTCGTCCAGGGTCTCGCCGCCGAACTCGGTCTCGACGATGCCCGCATCATAGCCCTGCCCGGAGAGCCAGCGCGAGAATTGCGCGGTGTAGCCATGGGTGACGAAGACGCGGGTGGCACCCGTGGCCGCGATGGCGGCGTTCAGCCCCGCCCAGTCGGCGTGGTCGGAAACGACGAAGCCGCGGTCGGCGGCACGCCTGCGGCGCACGCCGCGAAGCCGCATCCAGCCCGAGGCGAAGCCGGTCGAGACCGGGCCGAAGCGGCGCGCCCAGGCCGAGCCGAGGGCCGAGGGGGGCGCCAGCACCATCGCGCCGCGATGGGCCTTGAGGTCGAGATCGGGGGTGACCTGCGTGGTGGCAGGGAGCGTCAGGCCCTGCGCGCGCAGGACGGCATTGGTCGCCTCGACCGCGCCATGGGTCAGGATCGGCCCGAGGGACGGGTCGAGCAGACCGAGCACGCGCTGCGCCTTGCCGAGCGCGTAGACGCCGAGGATCGGGGTCTGGCCCTTGGCCCTGGTCTCGGCCCACCAGCCGTTGATCTGGGCGGCGAGCGTGGCCTCGTCGGGCCAGGCATAGATCGGCAGGCCGAAGGTGGATTCGGTGATGAAGGCGTGGCAGCGCACGGGTTCGAAGGGTTCGGACAGCCCGTCGGGGGTGGTCTTGTAATCGCCCGAGACGACCCAGACCTCGCCGCCGACCTCGACGCGGATCTGGGCCGAGCCGGGGACATGGCCCGCCGGGTGGAAGCTGACGGTCGCGTCGCCGATGCGGTGGCTCTCGCCGTAGCGGGTGGTCTGCAGCGTGATGGGGCCCAGGCGGTGGCGGATGACGGGGGCCGCGGCCTCGGTCGCGAGGTAGCGGCGGTGGCCCCGGCGGGCGTGGTCGGAATGGCCATGGGTGATCAGCGCGCGGTCGACCGGGCGCCAGGGGTCGATATAGGCATCGGCCGCAGGGCAGTAGATGCCGGCGTCTCGGAACTCGAGGACCATGGGGGGCAGGGTAGGCTGTTTGGTGTCGGGCGCAAGGCGTGGCCGGGTGTTTCGCCCGCTTGCGCGGCCGACCCGCGCGCCGCTGGCGCGGCGCGGAGGCGAATTTTCATGCGAAGATTCGGGGGGCTCTGCCCCCGTCGCGTGCCGCGACTCCCCCGGGATATTTCCGAAACGGAGAAGGATCAGGCGCGGCGGGCGACGATGAAGCGCGAGGGTGGCTTGCGGGGAAGGTCGTCGCGAGCCTCGATGGTGAAGCCCGCGGCGGTGATGCTGTTCTCCAGCGCCGCGGGCGTGAGGTAGCGCAGCGGCGGGGCCTTGCCGAAAAGGCGCAGCGTGGCGACCACGGGCCACAGGACGCGGTAGCGGCCCCCGAGGCAGGGGGTCTTGGTGATCAGAAGCCCGCCGGGCTTCAGCAGGGCATGCGCCTCGGCCAGGGCTGCGGGCAGGTCGGGCAGGAGGTGCAGCAGATTGAAGGCGAGCACCGCGTCGAAGGGGCCGGGCGGCAGGGAGCCGTCGCCGGGGCGGGCCTGGAGCGGCTGGAGCGTGGCGGTGTCCGCGCCGCGTTCGGCCGCCAGGGCGACCATCGCGCCGGCGTCGTCGCTGGCGATGTAACGGGCCACCCGCGGCGCGAGGCGCAGCGCGGTGGAGCCGGTGCCGCAGCCCAGTTCCAGGACATGGTCCCCGGGCGAGAGGCAGGCCGTGACGCGTGCGAGCGTCTCTTCCCAGGCCTCGGGGTTGCGCATGGGCATCGCCGCGTAACGTGGCGCGGCGCGGTTCCAGAAGGCGGCTTGCGGGGTCTCGTGGGCCATGGGGATGGATGGCGCGGGCCGCAGGCGGATGCAAGCCCGGCGGAGCCCGCGACAGCGGGGTCGCTGGACGGCGCGGAGGGCCATGCGATAGGCTTTGTCAACTGTCATGAGGGGGGTGCGCGTGTCGGTTCCAAAGCCCGGTCTTCGGGTCCTTGTCACCGGCGGCGCCGGGTTCATGGGGATCAACCTGGTCCGTCACCTGCTGGCGCGCGGCTGCGCGGTGCGGTCCTGGGATATCGCGCCCTTCAATTACCCCGAGGCCGACCGGATCGACGTGTTGCAGGGCGATATCCGGGACCTGTCGCTGCACGACCGCGCCTTCGAAGGCGTCGACCTGGTGGTGCATTGCGCCGCGGCCCTGCCGCTGGCCGCCCCTGCCGAGATCCGGTCGACCAACGTGGACGGCACGCGGCTTCTGCTCGAGACGGCGGCGCGGACGGGGACGGGGCGGTTCATCCACATCTCCTCGACTGCCGTCTACGGCATTCCCGACCATCACCCGCTGATCGAGACCGACCGGATGGTGGGGGTCGGGCCCTATGGCGCCTCGAAGGTGGCGGCGGAGGAGATTTGCGCGCCCTTCCGCGCGGCGGGGATGGTGCTGCCGATCCTGCGGCCCAAGAGCTTCGTGGGCCCCGAGCGGCTTGGGGCGTTCGAGCTGCTCTACGATTTCGCCTCGACCGGGCACAATTTCCCGGTGCTGGGGGCAGGCGACAACCGCTACCAGCTGCTCGACGTGGAGGACCTCTGCGCCGCCGTGATGCTCTGCGCCACCGGCGATGCAGGCAAGGTCAACGCCACCTTCAACATCGGGGCGGAGCGCTTCGGCTCGCTCAGGCAGAGCTTCCAGGCGGTGCTCGACCGGGCGGGGCATGGCAAGCGGGTGATCGGCCTGCCCGAGGGGCCCGCGATCTGGACGTTGCGGGGGCTCGAGGCGCTGCATCTCTCGCCGCTCTACAAGTGGATCTACGAGACGGCGGGCAAGGAGAGCTTCGTCAGCATCGACCGGGCGAAATCGGTGCTGGGCTATGCGCCCGACTATTCCAACGAGGAGGCGCTGATCCGCAACTTCGACTGGTTCCTCGCGAACCGGGGGCGGATCGGGGCGGCGCATGGGGTGACGCACCGGGTGCCGTGGAAACGCGGCGCGCTGGCGGTGGCGCGGCTGGTGTTCTGAGGCGGGCAGCCAAAGGCGGCCCGGTGGCGCGGAGCGCCGCGGGGGGGCGGGGTGCGGACGGGATCTCTGGCTGGTGTCATCGTCGCATCGGTCACGGGGATGAGACGGCGCCGCCTCTGGTCAAGGGCGGAGCGGTTCTGGTCTGTCCGGGTTTGCCGGGCCCGGATATGCCGGCGGTCTGGTGCGGGGGCAGGGGGCTGGCCCGATGGGGCAGACCCGCCCGTTCCCCGCGCGAACCGTCCTCGTGATGTGGCCACGGGGCAGGGGAATAGCGTGAAAAGGTTAAGGTCCGGTGAAGCCGACGGGCCACGGGACCTTCCTTTCGACGGCCGTGAAACAGGCAGCGTGGCGGGCGCGCTGCCTGTCGGCTCAGAACCTCCAGTCCAGGCGCAGGTCGAGGCCATAGGCCTCGTAGCCGGACTGCCCGAGGCCATCGGCCCAGAGGCCGAGGTCGAAGCCGACCGGGCCCGCGCCCTGCCGCCGGAGGCCCAGGTCGACGCGACCGCGAAGGCCCTCGGAGACGTCATTGCCGCCCGCCTCGCGCGCCAGGAGGCCCGAGACGCCGCCGGTGACCTCGGTTCCCGTGTCGCCGAGCGGCAGGGTCCAGTCGAGCGCGGCCTCGAGCTGTGTCAGCCGGACGCGCTGCGCCGCGACGGGGTTCGAGAGCGCGTCCAGATAGGCCTCGGACCGGTCGTCGATGTAGGACCAGCCGATCAGCGGGCGGAGGGTGGCGCCGCCTGCCTCGATCTCGCCCGAGAGGGTCAGCATCGCGAGGACACGCTCGGTTTCGAACCGGTCGGTGAAGGTGCCGAAGGGGGTGATCTCGTTCTCGGTGCGGCCCCAGAGCGCGCGGGCGTCGACGATGAGGCCGCCATGCGCGCCGACGTAATAGGGGCCGACGAGCCAGCCGGTGCCCGCGATCTCGGCCACGCCTTCGACGGAGGCCGCGCTGTCGAGTTGCAGCATCACGCCTAAGAGGGCGTCGTTCCGCAGCGTGGCATGGCCGCCGAAGGTCAGGTGGCTGTAGCGGGTGTGGAACCCGGCGATGTCGGACCACTGCATGTCGAGCGCCGCCCAGACCGGCCCGGAGGTGCCGGTGAAGAGCGCCACGTCGCCCGTGGTCCGCGTGACCGAGACGCTGCCCGAGGGGCCGCCCCGGCCCAGGAGCCGGGTCAGGTCGGGCTGGGCGGCGATCAGCGCGGTGCCGCGCGCGCCGAGGAAGTCGCGGATCAGCGCTTCGGCGACCGCGGTGCTGGCGATGGCGCCGCGGGCCGAGGCCGC
>WVSO01000131.1 GCA_015689745.1 Rhodobacterales bacterium HKCCSP123
AGGGTCGCAAGCGCAGCCGAACAGCTCTTGCGGCTCGTCCATGTGGCTCGATACCATGCGGTCAAGGGCGCCGCAAGGCCGAGGATGACGACCGTGGCGGGCGTGGCCGTGGCGGCGACCGGGGCGGCGAGCGCCGCTCGGGCAAGCTGACCGTGAACCAGGCGCTCGCCGGTGGCGAAGGCGGCCGACAGCGCAGCCTTGCCGCGATGAAGCGCAAGCAGGAGCGCGCGCGCCAGAAGGCGATGGGCGGAGCCCAGGACCGCGAAAAGGTCGTGCGCGACGTGCAGCTGCCGGAAACCATCGTGGTCTCCGAACTGGCCAACCGCATGGCGGAGCGTGTCGCCGATGTCGTGAAGGCGCTGATGCAGAACGGCATGATGGTCACGCAGAACCAGACCATCGACGCCGACACCGCCGAGCTGATCATCGAGGAATTCGGCCACCGCGTTCAGCGCGTGTCCGACTCCGACGTCGAGGACGTGATCGACACGGTCCAGGACAAGCCCGAGGACCTCAAGTCGCGTCCGCCGGTCATCACGATCATGGGCCATGTCGACCACGGCAAGACCTCGCTGCTCGACAAGATCCGCCAGGCAAACGTCGTCTCGGGCGAGGCGGGCGGCATCACCCAGCACATCGGCGCCTACCAGGTGACGACCGGCTCGGGGGCGGTGCTGACCTTCCTCGACACGCCCGGCCACGCGGCCTTCACCTCGATGCGGGCCCGTGGCGCGCAGGTGACGGATATCGTCGTGCTGGTGGTCGCCGCCGATGACGCGGTGATGCCGCAGACGGTCGAGGCCATCAACCACGCCAAGGCGGCCAAGGTTCCAATGATCGTGGCGATCAACAAGATCGACAAGCCCGACGCGAACCCGATGAAGGTCCGCACCGACCTGCTGCAGCACGAGGTGGTCGTCGAGGCCATGTCGGGCGACGTGCAGGATGTCGAGGTATCGGCCCACACCGGCCAGGGTCTCGACGAGCTGCTGGAAGCCATTGCGCTCCAGGCCGAGATCCTCGAGCTCAAGGCCAACCCCGACCGCCCCGCCGAGGGTGCGGTGATCGAGGCGCAGCTCGACGTGGGCCGCGGCCCGGTCGCCACCGTCCTCGTGCAGAAGGGCACGCTGAAGCAGGGCGACATCTTCGTCGTCGGCGAACAGTGGGGCAAGGTCCGCGCGATGGAGAACGACAAGGGCGAGCGCGTCAAGGATGCGGGCCCCTCCGTTCCCGTCGAGGTCCTCGGCCTCAATGGCACGCCCGAGGCGGGCGACGTCCTGAACGTGGTCGAGACCGAGGCGCAGGCCCGCGAGATCGCCGAGTACCGCGCCCAGGCCGCCAAGGACAAGCGCGCCGCCGCGGGTGCCGCGACCACGCTGGACCAGCTTCTCGCCAAGGCCAAGGCCGACAAGAACGTCGCCGAACTGCCCATCGTGGTGAAGGCCGACGTGCAGGGCTCTGCCGAGGCGATCATCCAGGCGATGGAGAAGATCGGCAACGAAGAGGTGCGGGTGCGCGTCCTGCACTACGGTGTCGGTGCGATCACCGAATCGGACATCGGCCTTGCCGAAGCCTCGGGCGCGCCGGTCATCGGCTTCAACGTCCGGGCCAACGCGCCCGCGCGCAACTCGGCCAACCAGAAGGGCGTGGAGATCCGCTACTACTCGGTGATCTACGACCTCGTGGACGACGTGAAGGCGGCGGCGAGCGGTCTGCTCGGTGCCGAGATCCGCGAGAACTTCATCGGCTACGCCGAGATCAAGGAAGTCTTCCGTGTCTCTGGCGTCGGCAACGTCGCCGGCTGTCTCGTGACCGAGGGCGTCGCGCGCCGCTCCGCCGGCGTGCGTCTTCTGCGCGACGACGTGGTGATCCACGAAGGCACGCTGAAGACGCTCAAGCGCTTCAAGGACGAGGTCAAGGAAGTGCAATCCGGCCAGGAATGCGGCATGGCCTTCGAGAACTACGACGACATCCGCAAGGGTGACGTCATCGAGATCTTCGAACGCGAAGAGGTCGAGCGCTCGCTGGCGTGACGGCGACAGGGATCGGAAAACGGGCGCCTACGGGCGCCCTTTTCTTTTGGCTTACCCGGCCGCCTGCGCCGCCTCGTTCGGGTTGCGCATCCAGACGCTTGCGTTGAGTGCCCCCGCGATGGTCACCCAGACGAGATACGGCACGAAGAGCGCCCCCGCGATCCAGTCGAGCGCGAAGAAGGTCACCATCGTGCCCGCCACGGCGATCCAGAGGAAGGCCATGATGAAAAAGGCCGCCTTGATCCTGTGCAGCCCGAAGAAGACCGGCGTCCAGAGGGTGTTGAAGGCGATCTGCATCGCCCAGAAGGCCATACCGTAGGCGTTCCCCTCAAGCGGTGCGACGCGGGTGGCCGCGATGGCCGAGGACAGGTAGAGCACCGTCCAGGTCACCGGAAAGACCCAGTTGGGTGGCGTCCAGCCGGGTTTCGACAGCCCGCGGTACCACGCCCCCGGCATGAACATCGAGCCGGTCGTGGCCGCGGCCCCGCAGGCGGCGAGAAAGATGGCGAACAATCCCCAGTCCATGCAAGGCAGATAGGGCGTCAGGCGCTCCGTGCCAAGGCGGGCGGTGCGCGGTCGCGCGCCTCGAGCTGCGAGAGCACCGACAGGACGTTCTCGCCCCAGCCGGTCTTGGCGGCGTCCGGGTGGGCCGCGGCCTCGACCAGAAACGCGACCTCGGGCAGGGGTTTGGCGTAGATCACCGCGCTCTGTGGAAAAACGGTCACCGATCCTGCCCGCAGGATCGACCAGCCCAGGAGGCCCAGCTTCCTGCGCCGCGTGGTGAAGGCGCGGGTGGTGATGCTGTCATACCCGTTGCGCGCCAGTTGCCGCCCGATGGCGTCGTAGCAATGGCGCGCGGCGAAGATGCCGGGGCGCGCGGCCAGCGGCAGCGCCTTGATCCCGGCCTCGGACCGGAAATAGAGGCGGTTCGCCTCGGCCAGCAGGCGCTTGACGATTCGCCGCAGCGCGGGCGAGGGCCTCGGGTTCGCGAAGAAGGCGTCAAGGTCGATGCCCGCCTCGTCCAGCCAGTCCGTCGGCAGGTAAAGCCGTCCTGCGCGCGCATCCTCGCCCACGTCGCGGGCGATGTTGGTGAGCTGCATCGCGACGCCAAGGTCACAGGCGCGGGCCAGCGCGTTCGGGTCGCGCATGCGCATCAGCACGCACATCATCGCCCCGACGGCCGAGGCGACGCGCGCGGAATAGGCCCGGACATCCGACAGCGTTGCATAGCGGCGCTCCATCCCGTCCCAAGCCAGGCCTTCGAGCAGCGCCTCGGGCAGCTCGCGCGGCATGTCGTAATCCTCGATCAGCGCGGCGAAGGCGCGGTCGGCGGGCGCGTTCCGCGGACGACCCGAATAGGCTTGTTCGAGCCTGTCGCGTAGGGCCAGGACGGCGGCGGGTTTGTTCTCGCCGAAATCGACCTCGTCATCGGCCACACGGCAAAAGGCATAGAGCGCCAGCGCCGCGTCGCGGATATCGGCCGGAAGCAGCTTCGAGGCCGCGTGGAAGGAATAGGACCCCTCGCGGATCGCCTCGCGGCACCAGTCGCGGTCGGCTTCGGCGATCATTCCGCGGCCACCTTCGTTTCCGGCAGGACCAGCGGGCGGGGCGCATCCGGCACCAGCTGGGCCAGCACCTCCGACGAGGTCACGACCGAGGGGATGCCCGCGCCCGGGTGCGTGCCGGCGCCGACAAGGAAGAGGTTTGCGAACTCTTCCGAGATGTTGTGCGGGCGGAACCAGGCCGACTGGAAGATACGCGGCTCGAGGCTGAAGCCAGCGCCATGGGGGCTGAGGTAGCGGCTCTCGAAACTCGCGGGCGTCAGGATGTGGCTCGCCGAGAGGTGGTCCTCGAACCCCGGGATCAGCTGCTCGTTCAGCACGCGGGCAAGCCGCTGGCGGTAGGTCTCCTCCATCCCGGCCCAATCGACGCTGTCCGCCCCGTGCAGGTTCGGCACCGGGCTGAGGGCGTAGAAGGTGTCATCGCCCCTTGGCGCGACCGACGGGTCCGTGACCGAAGGCCGGTGCAGGTAGATCGACATGTCATGCGCGAGGTGCCGCTTCATGAAGATGTCGTTCAGAAGGCCCTTGTAGCGCGGCCCGTTCAGGATCGTGTGGTGGCCCACGTCGCCCCATTTGCCGGCGGTGCCCTTCGTCCCGAAATACCAGACGAACAGGCCCATCGACCAGCGGGAGCGGTCAAGACGCCGCTTCGTCCAGCGCCGCTTGGTCTGGTTGCGCAGAAGGCGGTCATAGGTGTGGCCAGGATCGGCATTCGAGACGACGATATCGGCGGCAAGGCGTTCGCCGTCGGTCGTCACGATGCCGTCGGCGCGGCCGGCCGTAACGGTGATCTCGTCCACCTCGACGCCGCGGCGCACGGTGCCGCCCTGGTCTTCGATCACGCGGACCATGGCGTCGGCCATCGCCTGCACACCGCCCATCGCGTAATGCACCCCGAATTCCTTCTCGAGATGCGAGACGAGGATATACATCGAGGTCACATGCGTCGGGTCACCCCCGATGAAGAGCGGGTGAAACGACAGCGCCATGCGCAGCCGCGGGTCGCGGACACGGGCTGCGGCATGGCCATAGACCGAGCGATCCGCGCGCAGTTTCACGAAGCCGGGCAGCTCGCGGACCAGGTCCATCAGCTTGTTCATCGGGCGGCGGCCCAGCCCCTCGAACCCGAAGAGATACCGCGCCTCGCTGTCCTTCAGGAATTTCCTGTAGCCCGGAACGTCGCGGGGTGAGAGGCGCCGAACCTCGTCGATCATCGCCTGCTCGTCCTGCCGCACGGTAAAGACCGAGCCGTCCCGCCAGCGGATCTCGTAATAGGGATCGACGGGCCTGAGATCGACATCCTTGTCGAAATCGCGCCCGCACTCGGCCCAGAGCTGCCGGAACACCTGCGGCACGGTCACGATGGTCGGGCCAAGGTCGAAGCGATGTCCGTTCCGCGAGATCGACGATCCGCGCCCACCCGCCCGGTCGAGGCGGTCCAGAAGCGTCACCCGGTAGCCCTTGGCGCCCAGCCGCATCGCGGCAGAGAGCCCGCCAAGCCCCGCTCCGATGACGATCGCACTGGAGGGGCCGGCGGTGGTCGGTCGGTCGGTCATTCCGGGCCTCACACTGTCTAGTCTGATTTACAATAGGTCACGCAAGGGTCGTTTGCCAAGACAATCCGGGCGTGAAATGCCTTTTCTTCGCAGCCCCGATATGTCAGACTAAGTTGACACATGGAGAGACCGGCCATGCAATCCGTCACTTTGAGCCTCTTTCGCTTCGGCTCTGCGCCTGCGCGTGCCTGGGCGTTCGTGCAGATGGGGCCAGCCCGATTCGCGCTGCGCGCGATCCCCGGTATCGGCACGGTGAAGCTGTGCGGCTCCGGCGTGGGCGAGGGGTTCACCCCCGTTCCCGACACTTCGGTCTACGCGATTCTCGCGACCTGGCCCGACCATGACACCGCGCGCCGCGCCATGTTCGGCACCCGCATCTTCCGCCGCTATGCCGAGATGTCGGACGAGCGGATGACCATCTTCCTCACCCCCACCTCCGCCCGCGGCCGCTGGGACGGGGCAGAGCCCTTCACCCCGCAGGAGGTCGAGCCGGGCGGTCCCGTCGCGGCCCTGACGCGGGCCACGGTGAAACTGCGCAGCGCCGGCCGCTTCTGGCGGCAGGAGCCCGAGATTTCCCGCGCCATCGGGCAGGATCCGAACGTGATCTTCAAGATCGGCATCGGCGAACTGCCGATGGTGCGCCAGGCGACATTCTCGATCTGGCCCGACACGCGGACCATGGCCGCCTTCGCCCGCGCCGACGGCCCGCACGCGGCCGCCATCCGCGAGGTGCGCGAGGGCAAGCTCTTCCGCGAAGACCTTTACGCCCGGTTCCGGGTCGATGCCATCGAAGGCACATGGGCGGGCGAGACACCCGACCTGACCCGCGCACCGCATGACATGACCGACCAGATGAAAGTTGCCGCCGAATGAAGGATTTCGCTTTGACAGGCCCGTTTCCATTCTCCGCCATCGTCGGGCAGGAGGACATGAAACAGGCGATGATCCTGACGGCCATCGATCCCGGCATCGGAGGCGTGCTTGTCTTCGGAGACCGCGGCACCGGCAAATCCACGGCCGTCCGCGGCCTTGCCGCGTTGCTTCCGCCGATCGAGGCCGTCGCGGGTTGCCCCGTGAACTCGGCGCATGAGGGGGATATCCCCGACTGGGCCAAGGTCACGGATCGGCATGTCGTGGAGAAACCGACCCCGGTCATCGACCTGCCGCTCGGTGCGACCGAGGATCGCGTGGTCGGCGCGCTGGATATCGAGAAGGCGCTGACCGTCGGCGAAAAGGCCTTCGAGCCGGGGCTGTTGGCCCGCGCCAACCGCGGCTATCTCTATATCGACGAGGTGAACCTGCTGGAGGATCACCTTGTCGACCTGCTGCTCGACGTGGCCCAATCGGGTCAGAACGTGGTCGAGCGCGAAGGGCTCTCGATCCGCCATGCCGCGCGCTTCGTGCTGGTCGGCTCGGGCAACCCCGAGGAAGGCGAGTTGCGCCCGCAGTTGCTCGACCGTTTCGGCCTGTCGGTCGAGGTGACCTCGCCGCGCGACATCGAAACGAGGATCGAGGTGATCCGCCGCCGCGACGCCTATGACCGCGACGCCGGCGGGTTCCTCGCCGACTGGCGCGGGGCCGACATGGAATTGCGCCAGGTCAGCACCACCTCGTTGTAGCTGCGGCCCACCAGCCGCTTGACCTGGTCGA
>WVSO01000132.1 GCA_015689745.1 Rhodobacterales bacterium HKCCSP123
TCGTCGCCTTCCCCTCCATCTCCGTCTTCCTCCTGATGTGAGGGGACAGGGGCAACCAGCATTCCCGGAAAGGAGCCACCATGCAGATCAACGGAACAGGAGCCATCGTCACCGGCGGCGGCAGCGGGCTTGGCGCGGCGACCGCGCGGCACCTGGCGGCACAGGGCGCACGGGTCGCCATCCTCGACTTCGACGGCGCGCGCGCGGCCGCGGTGGCCGATGAGATCGGCGGCCTCGCCTGCCCGGTCGATGTCGGAGACGAACAGGCCGTGGCCGAGGCCGTGGCCCGCGCCGCCGACTGGATCGGGGCCGCCCCCCGCATCGCCGTCAATTGCGCGGGCGTGGGGCTTGCGGGGCGCATCGTCGGGCGCGAGGGCAAGCTTTCGATCGACGTCTTCGAGCGCACGCTCCGCGTCAACCTCTTCGGCACCTACCACGTCATGTCCCACGCCGCCCGCCTGATGATGGAGACCGAGCCGACCGACACCGGCGAGCGCGGCGTGATCGTCAACACCGCCTCGGTCGCCTGGGAGGACGGGCAGGTCGGACAGGCGGCCTATGCCGCCTCGAAGGGGGCCATCGCCGCCATGTGCCTGCCGGCCGCCCGCGAGTTCGCGAGGACCGGCATCCGCGTCATGGCCATCGCGCCCGGCCTCTTCCACACGCCCATGATGGAGGGGCTGCCGCCCGAGGTGACGCAGAAGATCACCGCCGACATCCAGTTCCCCGGGCGCCTCGGCGATCCCGGCGAATACGCCCTGATGGTCAGCCAGATCGTCGAGAACCCGTATCTCAACGGCACCACCATCCGGCTCGACGCCGCCGTGCGGCTTCCCCCGAAATGACGAGGCTTCCCTGATGTCCGGCCCCATGCTCCAGACCGAAATCCGGGACGGTATCGCCGTTCTGACCATGAACCGCCCCGCGAAACGGAACGCCATGTGCGACGGCCTGCTGGAGGAGATCGACGCCTTTTTCCGCGCGCCGCCCTCCGGGGTGAAGGTCGCCGTGCTGACCGGGACCGCCGGTCATTTCTGCTCGGGCCTCGACCTGTCGGAGCATGTGCAGCGCGATGCCGAGGGCACGATGCGCCATTCGCGCAGCTGGCATGCGGTGCTGGACCGGATCCAGTTCGGCGGCCTGCCGGTCGTCTCGGCGATGTTCGGCGCGGTGATCGGCGGCGGCCTCGAGATCGCCGCCGCGACCCATGTCCGCATCGCCGAGCCCTCGACCATCTTCCAGCTGCCCGAGGGGCGGCGGGGCATCTTCGTCGGCGGCGGCGCCAGTGTGCGGGTGGGCCGCATCCTCGGCGCCGACCGGATGATCGAGATGATGCTGACGGGCCGCAAATACGGCGCGGAGGAGGGGCTGGCGCTTGGCCTGACGCATTACGCGGTGGCCGAGGGAGAGGCGCTGCCGATGGCGATGGAGATCGCGGGGCGCATCGCCTCGAACGCGCCCCTGTCGAACTACATCATGATCCAGGCGCTCTCGCGGATCGAGGACATGTCCAAGCAGGACGGGCTTTTCACCGAAAGCCTGTGTGCCGCGATCACCCAGACCAGCCCCGACGCGCTGGAGGGCCTGCAGGCCTTCCTGCAGAAACGCGACCCGAGCTTCCGGTGAAGGGATGAACCGCGCAACCCCCCTCTCCGCCCCGGAGCCCGCAGCGCAGGCGCCCTCCTTCACGACGCTGCGCCGGTTGCTGGGGTATCGCCTGCGACGGGCCACGACGCTGATCCAGTCGGACCTGGCCGAGACGCTGAAACCCTTCGAGTTGCGGATGATCACCTTCACGGCGCTCGTGCTGATCCGCGACAATCCCGGCCTCAGCCAGTCGCAGCTTGCCGCGGCGATGGATGTGGAGCGGCCGAACCTGGTGGTGATCGTGGACGAGCTGGAGACGCGCGGCCTGATCGCGCGCGACCGGCTGCCCACCGACCGCCGGACCTACGCCCTGACCGTGACCGAGGCCGGGGAAGGCCTCTGCGCCGAGGCCGTCGGTGCCGTGGAAGGTCACGAGGCGCGGCTGCTCGACGGGCTGTCCGAGGCGGACCGCAGGACGGTCGAGGCGGCGCTTGCCCTCATTCACCGCAATGCCAAGGGGTAAGCCCATGCTGAAACGGACGACGAGTTTCGCGCCGCACCGGGTCGAGGCGGAGCATCGCGCGGATGGCACCATCCTTCTGCGCGCCGAGGCCGCGCTCGGCCCCGTGGCGCGCTGCACCGGCGACTGGCTGCACCGCTGGGCCGGTGAAAAGCCGGACCAAGTCTTCCTTGCCGAGCGTCACGGCGCGGGCTGGCGCGAGGAAACCTATGCCAGCGCCCTGCAAAAGGTGCGCGCCCTTGCGGCGGCGCTTCTGGGGCGCGGCATGGGGCCGGAGACGCCGATCCTCGTGATCTCGGGCAACGGGGTGGACCACGGGCTTCTCGCGCTGGCCGCGCAATACGTGGGCGTGCCGCTCTGCCCCGTGGCCGAGCAATACGCACTGGTCCACGGCGCGCATGGCCGCCTGATCCACGCGGTCGAGCTGATCCGGCCCCGGATGATCTATGCCGTCGACGCGGGCCAATATGCCGAGGCGCTGGCCCTTCCCGCGCTTGCGGGGATCGAGATCGTCTGTTCCCGCACCGCCGGGCGCGGCGACGTGACCGGCTTCGACACTTTGCTGAAAGGCGATGCTACGGCGGATGTGGACGCGGCCCACGCGGCGGTCACGCCCGATACGGTCGGCAAGATCCTGATGACCTCGGGCTCGACCTCGGCCCCCAAGGGGGTGCTGACGACGCACCGCATGATGTGCGTGAACCAGGCGCAGCTCGTCCACGGCCTGCCCTTCCTCAGGGACCGCCCGCCCGTTCTGGTCGACTGGCTGCCGTGGAACCACGTCTTCGGCGGCTCGCACAACTTCAACATGGCGCTTTCGAACGGCGGGACGCTCTACATCGACGACGGCAAGCCGGTCGCGGGGCTGTTCGAGCGCACGCTCGAGAACCTGTCGATGGTGGCCCCCACCCTCTCGTTCAACGTGCCGCTCGGATACGCGATGCTGGTCGCGGCCCTGAAGAAGGACGCGGCCCTGCGCGCCCGCTACTTCGCCGATCTCGACCTGATGTTCTACGCCGGGGCCTCGCTCCCGCAGGAGGTGTGGACCGCGCTCGAGACCATGGCGATGGAGGTGAAGGGCGAGGTGCCGCTGATGACCTCCTCCTGGGGGCTGACGGAAACCGCGCCCGCCGTCCTGCTGCAGCAGGAACCGACGGACCGCTCGGGCGTGGTCGGCGTGCCGCTCCCCGGCGCGGTGCTGAAGCTCATCCCCGACGCGGACATGCGCTGCGAGGTGCGGGTCAAGGGGCCCAACGTCATGCCGGGCTATTTCGACAACGCCGAGAAGACCGCCGAGGCCTTCGACGAGGAAGGCTATTTCGTGACCGGCGACGCGATGGTCTTCGTCGATCCGCAGGATATCTCGCGCGGGCTCAGGTTCGACGGGCGCATCTCCGAGGATTTCAAGCTGCTGTCGGGCACCTGGGTGCGGGCCGCGCAACTCAGGATCGACATGCTGGCCTGCCTCTCGCCGCTGGCAGCCGATCTCGTGGTGACGGGCGCGGACCGCGACGAGATCGGGCTTCTGATCTTCCCCAACCTGGCCGAGCTGCAGGCCGAGGGCTTCGCCCTTGACGCGGACCGGGGCGCGCTGAGCGACCCGCGCCTTCTGTCCGAGATCCACCGCCGCCTCGCCCAGCGCGCGCGCATGGTCAGCGGCTCCTCCAGCCGGGTGGCGCGTGCGCTGGTGCTGGCCGAACCGGCCTCGATGCCCGAGGGCGAGATGACCGCCAAGGGCAACCTCAATGCGCGCCGGGTGCTGACGCGCCGCGCCGACCTGCTCAACCGCCTTTACGCGCAGGACGATCCCTGCGTCACCCATCTCTGAAGGAGTCCGCCATGGTCGACATCTCCAAGGTCCGCGCCATCGACATCCACACCCATGCCGAGGAACCCTGCGGCTGCCATGCCGACGACGGCTACGACGAGCTGCAATCGACCATGGCCAAGTATTTCCGCGCGCCATGGGAGCATCCGCCGACGGTCCCCGAAACCGCGCAGCACTACCGCGAGCAGAACATCGCCGCCGTGATCTTCCCCGTCGATGCCGAGCGCGAGACCGGCTACCGCCGCTACAGGAACGAAGAGGTCGCCGAGCTGGCCGCCGAGAATGACGACGTGCTGATCCCCTTCGCCTCGATCGACCCGTGGAAGGGCAAGATGGGCGTGCGCGAGGCGCGTCGGCTGATGCGCGACTTCGGCATCAAGGGCTTCAAGTTCCACCCGACGATGCAGGGTTTCTACCCCAACGACCGCATGGCCTACCCACTTTACGAGGCGATCGAGGAGGAGGGCGGCATCGCGCTCTTTCACACCGGCCAGACCGGCGTCGGATCGGGCATGCCCGGCGGCAACGGGATGCGGCTGAAATACTCCAACCCGATGTACATGGACGATGTCGCGGTCGATTTCCCCGACCTGAAGATCATCCTCGCCCACCCCTCCTTTCCCTGGCAGGAGGAAAGCCTGGCCGTGGCCCAGCACAAGCCGAACGTCTACATCGACCTGTCGGGATGGTCGCCGAAATACTTCCCCGAGATCCTCGTGAAATACTGCAACTCGATCCTGCGCAAGAAGGTGCTCTTCGGTTCCGACTGGCCGATGATCTCGCCCGAGCGCTGGCTCTCGGATTTCGAGAAGATCGCCATCAAGGACGAGCTGCGCCCCGACATCATCAAGGGCAACGCCGCCCGCCTGCTGGGCCTCGCGTGATGCAGCCCCCCGGCCTGCGCCATGTCTGCACGCTGCATGTCACGCTCGGCCCCCCGTCCGAGATGGGACCGGGCCGGGGCGGGCACCGCCGCATCATCCCGATCACCGGCGGGCGCGTCGAGGGCGCGCTCTCGGGCGCCATCCGGTCGCTCGGCGCGGACTGGCAGACCGTCCAGAAGGACGGCACGGCCTGGCTCGACACGCGCTACGCCTTCGACACCGACGACGGCGCACTCATCGAGATCGTGAACCGCGGCTTCCGCCACGGCCCCTCCGCCGTCATGGCGCGGCTCGCCGCGGGCGAGGAGGTCTCGCCCGAGGACTATTACTTCCGCACCTTCGCCACGCTCGAAACCGGCGATCCCCGCTACGACTGGGTCAACCGCACGGTCTTCATCGGCAAGGGATGCCGCCGCGCCTCCTCGGTCGAGGTCGCGCTTTACGCCGTCACATGAGGACGCCATGACCCCTTTCGAGGCTCCGCTCGACGATATCTTCTTCTCCCTCTCCTGCGCCGGGGCGGAAGACCTGCCCGATTGGGACGGCGATCTCGCGCGCGAAATCGCGGGCCATTTCGCCGCCTTCGCCGAGGGCGAGATCGCACCGCTGGACGAACCGGGCGACCGTCAGGGCTGCCGGCTCGAGATGGGCCGCGTCCACATGCCCGACGGCTTCGCCGCCCTCTACCGCGACTACGCCGCGATGGGCTGGCCGGGCCTGACCGCGCCCGAACGCTTCGGCGGACAGGGCATGAGCCCGGTCATCGGCGCCGTGACCTCCGAGATCTTCACCGGCGCCAACCCGTCCCTCCAGATGGTCACCGGCCTTGTGCCCGGCGCGGTCCGGACGCTTCTTTCCTTCGGCACCGAGGACCAGCAGGCACGCCTCATCCCCGCCCTCGCCTCGGGCGCGATGCTGTCCACGATGTGCCTGACCGAACCGGGCGCGGGCTCGGACCTGTCGCGCATCCGCTGCAAGGCGCGGCACGACGGGGGCGGCTGGCGGATCGAGGGGGAAAAGATCTTCATCTCCGGCGGCGACCAGGACATGAGCGAGGACATTCTCCACCTCGTCCTCGCCCGGACCTCCGACGACGGGCTCAAGGGCCTGTCGCTCTTCGCCGCCACGCGACACGCGGCAGGCGACCGGATCACGGTCACCCGGATCGAGGAGAAGATGGGGCTTCACGCCTCGCCCACCTGCCAGCTTGCCTTCGATGGCGCCCCGGCCGAGCTGATCGGCGCCGAAGGCGGCGGCCTGCGGGCGATGTTCACCATGATGAACCACGCCCGCGCCGACGTGGCGCTTCAGGGTGTGGCGCATGCCGCCCGCGCCTGGGACATCGCGCGCCGCTACGCGGCAGGGCGCGTGCAGGGCCGCGATGCGGAGGGCGCGCCCGCCACCCTCGACCGCCACGCCGACGTGGCGCGCATGCTCGACCGCATGGACAGGCTCGCCCTGGGTGCGCGCGCGCTGGCCCATCTGTCGCTGGTGACGATGGAGCGGGGCCGCGACCCCGACCTCGTCGAATTCCTGACGCCGCTCGCCAAGGCCCATTGCACCGACGCCGGGATCGAGGCCGCCAACACCGGCATCCAGGTGCTCGGCGGCTATGGCTATCTCCGGGAATACCGGCTCGAGCAGACCTTCCGCGACGCGCGCATCGCCGCGATCTACGAAGGCGCGAACGGCATCCACGAGCGCACGCTCGCCACCCGCCTGCTGCGCGGCGCGCCGGGCGCGGCCTTCGAGCGGTTCGTGGCGCAGGCCGCCCACGC
>WVSO01000133.1 GCA_015689745.1 Rhodobacterales bacterium HKCCSP123
GCCGCAGGCCGTCGCCACGGCCGGCACCATCCCGGCGTCCGTTCCCGGCGTGGCGCGCTCGCTCCGCCCCGCGGGCCGGCCTGCCGATATCGTCACCCGCGCGAGGGCCGCCCCTATGACCGACATGCCGCAGACTGCGCCCGAGATCGACGCGGCGACCCTGCCCGAGGGAACCCGCCTTGTGCAGCTCGGCGCCTTCGACACGCCCGAGATCGCGCGGGAGGAATGGGAGCGGCTGACGGTGCGCTTCCCCGACTATTTCGACGACCGTGCCCGCGTGATCCAGGAGGCCAGCTCCGGCGGATCCTCCTTCTACCGGCTGCGTGCGCATGGCTTCGACGATCTCGCCGCCTCGCGCCGCTTCTGCGCGGCCCTGATGGCGCAGAATGCGCCCTGCATCCCCGTGACCGTGCGCTGAGACCATGGCGCGCCTCTCGGCCACCATCCTCGGCTGCGAGGGTCCGCACCTGTCCCCCGACGAAGCCCGCTTCTTCGCCGAGGCGCAGCCCTGGGGCTTCATCCTCTTCGCGCGCAACATCATCGACCCGGCACAGCTCCTGGCGCTGACCTCGGACCTTCGGGCCGCCGTTGGGTGGGATGCGCCGATCCTGATCGACCAGGAAGGGGGCCGCGTGCAGCGCATGCGCCCGCCGCATTGGCGGCAATGGCGCCCCGCCCTCGACCAGATGGCGCAGGCCGGTCCCGCGCGGGCGGCGCGTGCCATGCATCTTCGCGCGCGCCTCATCGCGCATGAATTGCGCGCCGTGGGCATCGACGTGAACTGCATGCCGCTGGCCGATGTCGCGCGCGAGACGACGCATCCGATCCTGAAGAACCGGCTTTACGGCACCGAGCCGGACACGGTGATCGGCGCCGGCCGTGCCGTGGCCGCCGGGCTGATGGCGGGCGGCGTGCTGCCGGTGCTGAAGCACCTGCCGGGCTACGGCCTGGGCGAGGTCGACAGCCACCTGACGCTGCCGCGCGTCACCGCGCCCTTGGCGGAGTTGCAGGCCGTGGATTTCGCCGCCTTCAGGCCGCTCGCCCACCTCCCGCTCGGGATGACGGCGCATATTGTCTATGAAGCGGTCGAGGATGACCTTCCCGCCACCTTCTCGCCCGGCCTGATCGGGATGATCCGCGACGAGATCGGCTTCGACGGCGCCCTGATGACCGACGACCTGTCGATGGGCGCGCTGCCCGGCCCGATCGGCCGACGCGCGGCGCGGGCGCGGGCGGCGGGCTGTGACCTGATCCTGCACTGCAATGGCGAGCGCGCCGAGATGGAGCTTGTCGTGGCCGAGGCGGGCGCGCTCGACGGCGCGTCGCTGGCCCGGACCGGGCGCGCGCTGGCCTGTCGCAAACAGCCCGAGCCGCTTGACATCGAGGCCGCCGAGGCCGACCTTGCCGACCTTCTGGACGGAGAGGTTTATGGCTGACCGGCCCATCGCCGCCAACGACACGGATGCCGAATGGGACGCCGTCGCCTCGCGCCGCGCGGCCGAGGCGCTGATCGTCGATGTCGATGGGTTCGAGGGGCCTCTCGACCTGCTCCTGACGCTGTCGCGCACGCAGAAGGTGGACCTGCGAAAGGTCTCGATCCTGCAACTGACAGAGCAGTATCTCGCCTTCATCGAACAGGCCCGCTCGCTCAGGATCGAACTGGCCGCCGACTACCTTGTGATGGCGGCCTGGCTCGCCTTCCTGAAATCCCGCCTTCTGCTGCCGCCCGACCCGACCGAGGAGGGACCGTCGGGCGAGGAGATGGCCGCCTATCTCGCCTTCCAGCTCGAACGCCTTGCCGCGATGCGCGACTGCGCGGCAAAGCTGATGGCCCGCGACCGCCTTGGGCAGGACCGTTTCCCGCGCGGCGAGGTGCAGGAGGTCACGACCGCCCGGCGCATCACCTGGACCGCGGGGCTGCTCGACCTGATGCAGGCCTATGCCCGCATCCGCACCCGCGACGATTTCCGCCCCTATGTCATGGACCGCGAGGCGATCCTGACCATGGAAGAGGCGTTGGACCGCATGCGCGGGATGATCGGCTACGCCGGCGAGTGGACCGACCTTGTCAGCTACCTGCCCGAGGGCTGGACGGCTGACCCCAAGCGCCGCCGCTCGGCCACGGCGGCCAGCTTCGCCGCGGCCCTCGAGCTTGCCAAGGCGGGAAAGGTGCGCATCCGGCAGTCCGAGACCTTTGCGCCGATCCAGCTCCGCCGCCGGGATGACTAGATGACCGACACCGCAGACCAGCCTGAAGCCCGGGACAAGAGCCTGTTTCGCGCGCCCCCGCTCGCAGAGCAGGAGCGCATGGTCGAGGCGATGCTGTTTGCCGCCTCCCAGCCCATGACGCTGTCTGAGATGGAGGCGCGGATGCCGCATGGCTGCGACCCGGCCGAGGCGCTTCAGCTTCTGCGCAGGCGCTACGAGGGGCGCGGCGTGACCGTCGCCCGCGTGGGCGAGGCCTGGGCAATCCGCACCGCGGCCGATCTCGGGTTCCTCATGGCGCGCGAGACGGTCGAGACCCGCAAGCTGTCCCGCGCGGCGATCGAAACGCTGGCGATCATCGCCTATCACCAGCCCGTCACCCGCGCCGAGATCGAGGAGATCCGGGGCGTCTCCGTCTCCCGCGGCACGGTCGACCAGTTGATCGAGCTCGAATGGGTCCGCTTCGGCCGCCGTCGCATGAGCCCCGGCCGCCCCGTCACCTACGTGGTGACGCAGAGCTTCCTCGACCATTTCGGGCTGGAAAGCGCCCGCGACCTGCCCGGCCTCAAGGAGCTGCGCGAGGCGGGGCTTCTGGAAAGCCGCCCGCCCGAAGGAGCCGAGGCCGAGTTGCCGCGCGACGACGATACGGGCGACATGTTCGAGGACGACGCCGAGGCGCAGCTGCCCGACGATGAGGATGATCTGGACGATCTCTGAACGCCTTCCGAATGTCGCCAGGATCGCGCTATAGTCGGCCGAGAGGGCGGACAGTCGTCGCGCCCGTGTGGAGTAACGAGGGTAGGGACATGGACCGAATTCTGAACATGATGATCCGCCGGATCATCGGCCGGATGGTCAATCGTGGCGTTGATGCCGGGATCGAACGGATGACGCGTGGCCGCGGCGAAGCGACCCCCGAACAGCAGACGCAGACCCGCCAGAGCGTAGGGCGCACCCGGCAGGCGATGCGCGTCGCCCGGAGAATCGGGCGCTTCTGAGGGTCGCCCGGAGGATCGGGCGCTTCCTGGGCATCCGCCGCCTCTCCCGCACCTGACCGACCATCACGCAAAGAAAAACGGGCGCCCCGAGGCGCCCGTTTCCCGTTGACCCACAGCGGCGGTCAGCAGCTGTAGTACATCTTGTACTCGACCGGGTGCGGGGTGTGCTCGAAGGCGTAAACCTCGTCCCACTTGAGCGCCATGTAGGCCTCGATCTGGTCTTTGGTGAAGACGTCGCCCTTGAGCAGGAAGTCGTGATCGGCTTCCAGGCTCTCCAGCGCCTCACGCAGGGACGCGCAGACGGTCGGGATGCCGGCCAGTTCCTCGGGCGGCAGGTCGTAGAGGTCCTTGTCCGAAGGATCGCCGGGGTGGATCTTGTTCTGGATGCCGTCGAGACCGGCCATCAGCAGCGCCGCGAAGCACAGGTAGGGGTTTGCCGACGGGTCGGGGAAGCGGGCCTCGACGCGCTTGGCCTTGGGGCTTTCCGTCCACGGAATACGCACGCAGCCCGAGCGGTTGCGGGCCGAGTAGGCGCGCAGAACCGGGGCTTCGAAGCCGGGGATCAGGCGCTTGTAGGAGTTCGTCGACGGGTTGGTGAAGGCGTTCAGCGTCTTGGCATGCTTCAGGATGCCGCCGATGAAATACAGCGCCTCGTCCGACAGGTCGGCGTACTTGTCGCCCGCGAAGAGCGGCTTGCCGTCCTTCCAGATCGACATGTTCACGTGCATGCCGGTGCCGTTGTCGCCGGCCATCGGCTTCGGCATGAAGGTCGCCGACTTGCCGTAGGCATGCGCCACGTTGTGAATGACGTACTTGTACTTCTGCAGCTCGTCGGCCTGCTTGGTGAGCGAGCTGAAGATCAGGCCCAGCTCGTGCTGGTTCGACGCAACCTCGTGGTGGTGCTTGTCGACCTTCATGCCCATCCGCTTCATCGTGGAGAGCATTTCCGAGCGCAGGTCCTGGCCGGGGTCGATCGGGTTCACGGGGAAGTAGCCGCCCTTGATGCCGGGGCGGTGACCCATGTTGCCCATCTCGTACTCGGTGTCGGTGTTCCACGCACCATCGACCGCGTCGACCTCGAAGGCCACCTTGTTCATGCTGACGGCGTAGCGCACGTCGTCGAAGACGAAGAATTCCGCTTCGGGGCCGCAGTAGAAGACGTCACCGATGCCGGTGGACTTCAGGTAGGCCTCGGCCAGCAGCGCGGTGCCGCGGGGGTCGCGGTTGTAGGGTTCGCCGGTGTCGGGCTCGACCACGGTGCAGTGAACGCAGATCGTCTTTTCCGCGTAGAACGGATCGACATAGGCGCTTTCGGTGTCCGGCATCAGCTTCATGTCGGATGCTTCGATGCCCTTCCAGCCGGCGATCGAGGAGCCGTCGAACATGAAGCCTTCGTCAAGGAAATCCTCGTCGACGAGGTCCGCCATCACCGTCACGTGCTGCAGCTTGCCGCGCGGATCGGTGAAGCGGATATCGACGTATTCCGCGCCTTCGTCCTTCATAAGTTTCAGGAATGCTTCTTTGCTCATCGTGACCTTCCCTTGACGTAGTGGTCCTATGGTCCGACCCGCGCGCTGTGCGCGACCCGGTTACAACTTGCCCTGATCAGAGCGCTTCTTCGCCCGATTCCCCGGTGCGGATGCGGATCGCCTGGCTGATGTCCGAAACGAAGATCTTGCCATCGCCGATCTTGTCGGTCTTGGCCGCGTCGATGATCGCCTCGATGGCGGCATCGGCCATCTCGTCCGAGAGAACGACCTCGATCTTCACCTTCGGCAGGAAATCGACAACGTATTCCGCGCCGCGATAAAGCTCGGTATGGCCCTTCTGGCGGCCGAAACCCTTGACCTCGGTGACGCTGAGGCCCTGGATCCCGATCTCCTGCAACGCTTCCTTCACCTCGTCGAGCTTGAAGGGTTTGATGATCGCTTCGATCTTCTTCATCTCGGCTCCATGCCTCCTCGCCGGTACACGCGGCTCGTGACACCACTTTCGGCGAAGGGCGTCCATGCGGTAGCGTGACGATACCTGCCGGGCGCGGGCGATTCCGAATGGGCCGATCACGAATTGAGCATCACGCACAAAAATTCATCAGTTGTGAATCGCCCGGGACGGCGCCGATGACCGGGTTGGTGACTGCCGCCGAGATGCGCGGGATCGAGCGGGACGCCATCGCCAGCGGGCGGGTGACCGGCCTCGGGCTGATGGAGCGCGCGGGACATGGCGTGGTCGAGGCGATCATGGCGCACTGGCCGCGGCTTGCCTCAGCGCCGGCGCGCGCGAGGGTGCTGTGCGGCCCCGGCAACAATGGCGGCGACGGGTTCGTCATCGCGCGGCTGCTGGCCGAACGGGGCTGGTCCGTTGCCTGTCATGCGCTGGGCGATCCCGCGCGGCTGCCCCCGGACGCCCGCGTCAATCACGACCGCTGGGCCGAGATGGGCGGTGTGACTGCCGCCCTGACGGAGGCGCACTTTCGCGCCGATCCCGAGGCCGACATCCTGGTGGACGCGATCTTCGGAACGGGGCTGACCCGCGCGCCCGAAGGGGCTCTCGCGCGCCTTCTCCGCCACCTTGGCGAGGCGGGGCGCGACAGGCTGGTCGCCGTGGACGCGCCCTCCGGACTCTGCCTCGACAGCGGGCAGATGCTGGGCGGGGGGCGGCCCGATCCGGGCGCGTCGAGCGTGCCGCTCGCATCTCTCACGGTGACCTTCGAAGTGCCGAAGCTCGGGCATTTCATTGCCGACGGCCCGGCCGTCTGCGGCAAGCTGGCCATCGCGGACCTTGGCCTGGCGGAGTGGCGCGGGATGCGGCGCGATGCGATCACGGGCGAGCCTGCCGCGCCAGGGCAGGCGTATGTGCCGCGCGCCCGGTTGGTCGACCACGCGCCCTTGGTGGCGCCCGCCGGGCCCGCCCCGCATCGACCGTCGTCCCTTCGCAAGGTCTCGGGCCACAAGTACGACCACGGGCATGTGCTTGTCATCGCGGGCGGGCAGGGGCGGACCGGCGCGGCGCGCCTTGCCGCCCGTGCGGCGGGCCGCCCCCTTCCCCTAGGCTCCGAGGCATCATGGCCGTTCGTCATC
>WVSO01000134.1 GCA_015689745.1 Rhodobacterales bacterium HKCCSP123
GTGCCGCCGCGGCGGCGGTCGGGGGGATGGGCCGCGGCTGCGGCGGGGTGGAGGGGGCCTCGGCCCAGGCTGCCGCCGCCATGCCGAGGATCAGCGCCGAGAGGACGGCCATCGGGCCGCGCCGGAAACCTGTCATGTGCATCCCGCTCGTCTCTGCCTGTTCTGGCCTCCGGTGTCGTTGAGCGCACCGGATCACGGCCTGTTCGGGGCGTCAGACGGGTGCGGCGGCCCGGCCGCTTGCACCCATGTCCCCGATGCGAGAGTGTCAGAGCCGAGGACGGAAGGCCAGCGAAGGGACCGAGCCCATGCCAACTGAGCGGTTGAGTGTTGTCGTGACGCGACGGTTGCCCGAGGCGGTGGAGACCCGGATGTCGGAGCTCTTCGACGTGGAGCTGCGCGACGAGGACCGCCCGATGGCAAAGGGCGAGCTGGTCGCCGCGATGCAGAGGGCCGACGTGATCGTGCCCTGCATCACCGACCGGATCGACGGCGCGATGCTGGCGCAGGCGGGCGACCGGCTGAAGCTGATCGCCAATTACGGCGCGGGCGTGGACCACATCGACGTGGCGACCGCGCGGCAGCGGGGGATCCTGGTGTCGAACACGCCCGGCGTGATGACGGATGACACCGCCGACATGGCGATGGCGCTGATCCTCGCCGTGCTCCGCCGCCTGCCCGAGGGCATGGCGGTCATGCAGGAGAACCGCTGGGAGGGATGGGCGCCCACCGCCTTCATGGGCGGGCGCGTGGCGGGCAAGCGGCTGGGCATCCTGGGGATGGGCCGGATCGGGCAGGCGGTGGCGCGGCGGGCCGCGGCCTTCGGGATGCAGGTGCATTACCACAACCGCCGCCGCGTCCATCCCGACACCGAGGCGGCGCTCGAGGCGACGTATTGGGAAAGCCTCGACCAGATGATCGCGCGGATGGACGTGATCTCGGTCAACTGCCCGCACACGCCCTCGACCTTCCACCTGATGAACGCGCGGCGGCTGAAGCTGATGAAGCCGGGCGCGGTGATCGTGAACACCTCGCGCGGCGAGGTGATCGACGAGAACGCGCTGACGCGGATGCTGCGCGCGGGCGAGATCGCGGGGGCGGGCCTCGACGTGTTCGAGCGCGGCCGCGAGGTGAACCCGCGCCTGCGCGAGCTGCCCAACGTGGTGCTGCTGCCGCACATGGGATCGGCCACGCGGGAGGGGCGGATCGAGATGGGCGAGAAGGTCATCATCAACATCAAGACCTTCGCCGACGGGCACAGGCCGCCGGACCTTGTGGTGCCGAGCATGCTGTGACGATGAGGCGGGTTCTGCTGACCGGGCTTGCGGGGCTCGTCGCGCTGGCGATCGGCCTGTGGGAGCTGTCGGGGCGCGGGCCGCTGAACCCCGCGCTGGCCCCGGCCTCCGCCGCCGCCGAGGAGATCGCGGCCACGACGGCGGGGGTCTATGTCTCGCTCAGGATCATCAACGCCGCCCTCTCGACCGCGCAGGAGATCGAGGTGGGGGCTTCGGTCGGCGCGCAGGCGAGCCTGCAACCCTTCAAGGTGCTGGAGCCGGTCGACGACACCGTCGAGCGGGTGGCGGACGTGGTCTTTGCCGTGGCTGCCGGGGCGGCGCTGGCGACGGTCGGTTTCGCGCCGGTCGCGGCCCTGGGGCTTTGCCTGCTCGGCCTTGGCTGCCTGCTGAGGGCGTTCGATGACGCCCTGCCCTCGGTCGACGGGATGCGGACGGCGGCGGCCTACGCGATGCGGGTCGGGCTGACGCTGGGCGTGATCCTGCCCGCGGGTTTCGCGGGCGGGGTGCACCTGGGCGACCGGATCACGCAGCCGCAATGGCAGGCCGCGATGGCGGAGCTTGACGCGGTCACGGCGGAGGCCCGCATCCTCGTGGGGGCCGGGATCGAGGCACCGGAAGCGACCGCGCCGGCGGATGGCGTGCCCGAGGGCCTCTTCGCGCGCCTCGGGGCGCAGTTGCAGGCCGCGGGCGACGGGGTCGGAGAGGCGGTCGAGGCCGTCGGGCGCTACCGCGACGCGGCGGTCCTGATGATGGGCCAGGCGGACGACCTGTTCCGGTCATCGCTGACGATCATCGGGATCTTCGCGCTCCGGATCCTCGTCCTGCCGGCGCTGCTGCTCTGGGGCGCCCTGGCGCTGATGCGCCGAAGCGCGGGGGCCGGGTGACGCCGCCGTCATGCGCCCGGTGCGGGGTCAGGCCCCGGGCATCCTAGGGCACGACCTCGGAACAGTGAATGTTGTAGGTGTTGCCGCCATTCAGGCTGCGGACGGTCACCTGTTCGGAACGCGCGGAATAACCCAGCACTTCATAAGTCACGTCAAGCGTGATCAGCCCTGCCAGGCGTTCGCGGCCCCGGAACCTCTGGCCGACGTAGACATGGTCGCAGGAAGCCTGGGCCGGAGGCATGTCGGCCGGAACATCCCTTCGTGATGCGGCCGTCAGCCTCTGCAGCGCGTCGGAGCCCGCCAGTTCCTCCCAGGGCCAGGTGTCATCGGCGAGCAGGTGGTCGAAGGCCGTTTCGTTCTCGTGGTTCCGCGCGCCCGGATCGACACCATAGGCCAGCAGAAGCTGGTAGCCGGCCAGGTGCCGGGAGGCGTAGGCCATGGAATGCAGGGGCGTGTTGCCCGCCCCGTCGCGCACATTCACGTTGACACCCGACACGAGCAGCGCCTCGAGGCCCCCCCCGAGGACGCCCGGGTCCGTGGTCAGCGTGTGAACCGGAAACTGACCCCGGTCATTGCGGATATTCGGATTGGCGCCGTGTCCCAGCAGGGTCTCCACGATCGCCCCGGACGAGGCCCGGTGAAGCGGGGTGGACCCCCTGGCATCCCGCGCGTTCACGTCGAAACCATGGTCGATCGCCACGTCGATCAGCCGTACCACCGGCGGCAGGTCATAGAAGTACAGCACCGAGGCCAGCGCGTGCAGCACCCCCGCCTCTCCGGGCGCGGGATTGGTGAGAGCGCCGCTCTCGATGCATCCGCGCAGCCCGTCCTCGGTCTGCCGCGACATCTCCGCGCTGAAGGCGCCGGAATGGCCTATGCGGTCGAAGGAACACTCCTGCGCCAGTGCATTCGACGCCAATCCCAGGAGGAGTGCCGACAGGAGCGCCATCATACATCGGTGCATCTTATCTCCGGATGCGTCACTGGTTACACCACAATTCGCCTGTAAGGGGTTATCATTGCCGGATTTTCATGTCCAGCGCGGGGGGCGGCGACCCGACCGCATGGCGCGCGGCGATGGCGGTCGGGGGTCCGGACCGGTTCGCCGCCCGGACGCAGCCGGTCGCTGTCCTCGAAGCTCTGGACACCACACCTCCCGCGTGCCACCGATACCGACATGGACCTGGATTTCATCGTCATCGGCGGCGGGATCGCCGGCGTCTCGGCGGGGGCGCGGCTGTCGGAACTGGGCACCGTCCTGCTGCTCGAGGCGGAGCCGGCGCTTGCCTATCACGCCTCGGGGCGGTCGGCGGCGCTGTACGAGTCGCGCTATGGCAAGGATGCGGTGATCGCGCTCAACATCGCCTCGCGCGCGGATCACGAAAGCCTCGATGGCGGCGTCCTCAGCCCGCGGGGGCTGATGATCCTGGCCGCCCATGGCGAGGAAGAGGCCTTTGCCGCCGATATCGCCGCGATGGAGCTGCCGCGCATCCCCGTGGAAGAGGCGGTGGCCTGGGTTCCGGTGCTCGACCCCTCGGCCATCGCGGGCGCGGCGGCGCACGAGGATGCCTGGGACATCGACACCGACCGGCTGGTGCAGCATTTCGCCCGGACGATCCGGGCCGCGGGCGGCGCGGTGAGGACCGGCGCGCCGGTGACGGGGATCGCCCGCACCGCGACCGGCTGGGAAGTGACGGCAGGCGGCGAGACCCATGCCGCGCGGCAGCTTGTGAACGCGGCGGGCGCCTGGGCCGACCGTATCGCGGCCATGGCGGGGATCGATCCCATCGGCATCACGCCCTTGCGCCGCTCGGTCGCGCGCATCCCGGCGCCGGGGGGCCATGACGTCTCGCGCTGGCCGCTTCTGCTGGGCGCGGGCGAAAGCTGGTACGCCAAGCCCGACGCGGGCGCGCTCATCGTCTCGCCCGCCGAGGAGGACCCGGTGGCCGAGCCGCATGACGCCTGGCCCGAGGACCTCGTGCTGGCCGAGGGCATCGCCCGTTACCAGCGTTTCGCGACCGAGGAGGTGACGCGCGTGACCTCGTCCTGGGCGGGGCTGCGGAGTTTCTCGCCCGACCGGCTGCTGGTTCTCGGACCCGACCCGGTGGACCCGGCCTTCATCTGGTCGGCGGGGCAGGGGGGCTACGGGTTCCAGACCGCGCCCGCGGCCTCGCGCCTGGTGGCCGACCTCGTCGCCGGCCGCGCGCCGGCTCTCGACGCCGGCATCGTCGCGGCTCTGTCGCCGGCGCGGTTCCGCCGAAACTGAGGAATTCCGCCGGTTCCAAAACCGCGCCCGCCCCGTTAGCCTGATCCAAGCAAGATTTTAGGATGCCGATCATGATGTCTCCCCGCGCCCTGACCCTCGCCGCCATGGCCGCCACCTTCCTCGTGCCGCTGCCGGCCGCCGCGCAGTCGCGGCTCGAACGGATGGAGGAGCTCTCGGAGCAGGCCAGCGCCCTGATGAACGAGGCGATGATCGCGCAGGTCCCCGCGCTTGCGGGCAGAATGCCCGACCCCGCCTGGGACGAGCGGATGCGCGTGGCGCATGCCTGCGTGCTCGAAGGCTATGTCGAGGCCAGTGGCGAGGCCGCGGTCGACGAGATGCTGGACCAGATGGAAACGATGATGGAGACCGCCACCGTCGAGACGCTCATGAGCGGCGAGATGAGCGAGACCGTGCAGCTGCCCGATGGCATCGGCGAGGACCAGGCCCAGCGCCTGATGGAGAGCTGCGGCGTGATGGAGGTCATCATGGCGCGAATGGTCGAGAGCGGCGCGATGCAGGTGATGATGAACCAGTGATGCGCAGGCTGGACCTTCCCGATGCGCCCTCGGGTGCCGGGTCGGACGACCCGCGCATCTCGGCGCCCTCGGCACTCCGGAACCGCGACCTGATCGCGGCCGAGCTGGCCCGGGTCGCGCCCCCGAAGGCCCGCGCCCTCGAGATCGCATCGGGCACGGGCGAGCACGTGGTCCGCTTCGCGGCCGTCCTGCCCGGGCTGATGTGGCAGCCGACCGATCCGGACCCGTCGCGGCGCGCCTCGATCGCGGCCTGGACGCGGGAGAGCGGGCTCGGGAACATCCGCCCGCCCCGCGACCTCGACGCCACCCGGTACGGTTGGGCGGACGAGGAGCCCTGTCCGGCCAATCTCGTCGTGCTCGTCAACCTGCTGCACCTGATCTCGGTTCCCGAGGCCGAAACGGTGCTGACCGAGATCGCGGCGGTGCTGGCGCCCGGGGGTGTCTTCGTGCTCTACGGTCCCTTCCTGCGCGACGGGGAGGCCACGAGCGAGGGCGACGCCGCCTTTGACGCCAGCCTCAGGGCGCAGGACCCCGAGATCGGCTACAAGGACGTGATCGATACCTGCGCCTGTCTCGTGGACGCGGGCCTGTCTCACGTCGAGACGGTGGCGATGCCCGCGAACAACCTGCTTCTCGTCTTCGAGCGGCGCGACGTGACGTAACCGCCGAAATACGGTCGCTCTTTTAGCGCACGGCCCCTATGCTGCGCCCCTGGCTGCGGCCGGTGCCGCGCCCCAGGGGAGGTATTGGATGGCGCTCTTGAACGAGTTTGCCCCGCAGGGGCTATTTGCAGTCTTGAAGGGGCCCGCGCTGGCACGCCTGACGCAGCTGCCGGTCCGGCGCGGCGAGGTCCTCGTGGCCGAGGGGAGCGCGGCGGATGCCCTCTACCTCGTCGACACGGGGCGCTTCCATGTCTCGCGCGGCGGCGTGGAGCTGGCCGAGATCGGGGCAGGCTCGGTGATCGGGGAAATCTCGTTTTTCACCGGCAAGCCGCGGACCGCGGACGTGATCGCATCGCGCGACAGCGTCGTGCTGCGGATCGGCCGCGACGATTACGACGCGCTCTGCGCGGACGTGCCGGACCTGGCCCGGTCGATCTCGGCCGAGCTGGCCGAGCGGCTGGCGAGCACCTCGGCGCGTGTGGCGCCCGATCTCGGCCGCCCGCC
>WVSO01000135.1 GCA_015689745.1 Rhodobacterales bacterium HKCCSP123
GAGGCCGAGACCCGCGCCGATCCTGGCGCCGGTCCCGAGGCCCGCGCGATGGCGACCGCCGCGCTGCGGGCGCTCGACGGCCTTCCCGAAGAGCAGCGCCGCCTGATGCGGCTCAGGGTGCTCGACGGGCTCAGCTATGCCGAGATCGCCGCCGAGACCGGGCTGCCGATGGGCACCGTCACGTCGCGTCTCGCGCGCGGGCGCAGGGCGCTGCGCCTGGCCCTGGACCTTCCTGGCGCCGCGAGCCTGGGCGACCTTTTCCCGCCGGCGGGCGGCACGGGCTAGGTCTTTGCCGGACCGCGCGATGTCGCCTTCGTGCAAGACGGACGGGGCCATGGCGCGAAAGATCGGGCCGTTGCACCCCGTAGCGGAGCCCGGACCATGCTCGAAGATCATCGCCCCTCGGCGCTTGCCGATGTCCTCGCCCCGATCGAGCGGGCCCACGGCCTGCCCAACGCGCATTACATCGACCCCGCGACCATCGCCGCCGAGAACCGCGCCTGTCTCGAGACGACCTGGGCCGCCATCGCGGTGGGCGCCGAGGTGCCCGAGCCGGGCGATGCCAAGCCGATTTCCTTCCTCGGTCAGCCGCTTCTCCTGCTGCGCGACGACGAGGGGGCGCTCCGCGTCTTCTACAACATCTGCCGCCACCGCGGCATGATCCTGGTCGAGGAACCGCGCAAGATCGAGGGCGCGATCCGCTGCCCCTATCACAGCTGGTGCTACGCCAAGGACGGCCGTCTCGTCGCCACGCCTCATGTCGGCGGGCCGGGGCAGAACGCGCATCCCGGCATCGACCGGGCGACGCTGGGCCTCGCGCCGGTGCGCATGCATGTCTGGCGCGACGTGGTCTTCGTGAACCTCTCGGGCGGTGCCGCCCCCTTCGAGGAGATCCACGCCGACCTGATCGCCCGCTGGGCCGAGTTCGACCAGCCCATGTACCACGGCGGCCCCGACTCGAGCTTCACGCTCGAGGTCGCGACCAACTGGAAGCTCGCGGTCGAGAACTACTGCGAAAGCTATCACCTGCCCTGGGTGCATCCGGGCCTGAACAGCTATTCCCGGCTCGAGGATCACTACCATATCGAGGCGCCGGGGCTCTATTCCGGGCAGGGTAGCTACGTCTATCGCCAGCTGCGCGGCACGATGGAAGAGACCTTCCCGGATTTCCCCGGCCTGTCGGAGAAATGGGACACCGGCGCGGAATACGTGGCGCTCTATCCCAACGTGCTGCTGGGCGTGCACCGCGACCATGCCTACGCGATCATCCTCGAGCCCGTGGCGCACGACATGACGCGCGAGCATGTCCACCTCTACTACGCCACACCCGGCACGGACGAGACGCTGCGCGCCAAGAACGCGACGCAGTGGAAGACGGTCTTCATCGAGGACATTTTCGTCGTCGAGGGGATGCAGCGCGGCCGCTTCGCCGCCGGGTTCGACGGCGGGCGCTTCAGCCCGGCGATGGACGGGCCGACGCATTGCTTCCACGCCTGGGTCGCGGCCCGGATGGCAGCGATGGAGGACGGGGGGGCTGCATGAGCACCCCGGCCCCGCGTGCCCTGGGCGCGACGCTGCACGCGCTGCCCGGAGCGGTAGACCCGGCACGCGCGGCCCTTGATGCGGCGCTTCTGGCGGCCCATGCAAGGGGCGACCGTGCGGCGCTGATCGGCCTTTATGCCGAGGCCGCCGAGGCGGCGCAGGACACGGCGGCGGCCTTTTACCTGACCCATGCCTTTGTCTTCGCGCTGGAAGCCGGTAACGCCCGTGCCCCGGTGCTCAAGGCGCGGCTGGTCGCGATCGGGGCGGATGTGGCCGACGCGCCCTGAACGGCGATCGGCTCATCCCGAGCCGAGAATGATCCGCACGTAATCCTGCGTCTCGGCGTAGGGGGGGATGCCGCCATGTTCGCGCACCGCCTCCGGCCCCGCGTTGTAGGCGGCGAGCGCGTGGTCCCAGCGGCGGAAGGCGCGGTATTGCATGGCGAGATAGCGCGCGCCGGCCTCGAGGTTCTGGGTGGGGTCGTGCGGGTCGACACCCAGCAGATCGGCCGTGCCAGGCATGAGCTGCGCGAGCCCGATGGCGCCCGCGTGGCTCACCGCCTCGGGATTCCAGCCGGATTCCTGCTGGACGAGGCGCAGGAACAGGTCCTCGGGGATGCCATGACGGCGCGCCGCGGCGCGGGCGACCTCGAGCCAGGGGCCGGTATAGGCGCCGTCGAAGCCGGGAACCTCCGCCGTGTCGGGATCGTAGTCCGGCCGCAGGCGGACCGAGGCCGCGTATTGCGTCGAGGCCCGGCTGTCGAGCACGCCCAGCGCGCGGTCGAACCGCGCCATGGGATCGGCGGCCAGCGGAACCGCCGGAAGGGCCGCCAGCACGGCCGCGGCAAGACAGGATCGGATCATGGCGTGACGCCCCGTGTGCAACTCACCCGCGTGGAAATACGCCAGACCGTGCGAAATTTCCAGTCCGATGGCGCGGCGCCCTTGCGCGGGAGGGCTGGATTAACCTTTTCTTGAGCAGGATGGGATGATCTAAGCGTCACGCGCCGGCCCGCTGACTCGGATGGGTGCGGCGCCGCACAAGCCAAGACCGGGGGAGAAGTGAGACATGGCCGGATCCGTCAACAAGGTAATCCTGATCGGCAACCTGGGCCGTGACCCCGAGGTGCGGTCGTTCCAGAACGGCGGCAAGGTCTGCAACCTTCGCATCGCGACCTCGGAAACCTGGAAGGACCGCAACACCGGCGAACGGCGCGAGCGGACCGAGTGGCATTCGGTCGCGATCTTCTCCGAACCGCTGGCCCGGATCGCCGAGCAATACCTGCGCAAGGGCTCGAAGGTCTATATCGAGGGGCAGCTGGAAACCCGGAAATGGCAGGACCAGTCGGGCCAGGACCGCTATTCGACCGAGGTCGTGCTGCGCCCCTACCGCGGCGAGCTGACGTTGCTCGACGGGCGTGGCGACGGCGGCGGCGGCGGGGGTGGCGGCGGCGGTGGCGGCTATGGCGGTGGCGGCGGATATTCCGACGACCGCGGCGGCGGCTTCCCGGATGACCGCGGCGGCGGCTATGGCGGCGGCGGCGGCGACGTCGATGACGAGATCCCGTTCTGAGGGGACGCGATCCTTGCAAGGATCGCACCAGCCTCTTGCAAGAGGCTGAGACGATCGCTTGCAAGCGATCGGCAAATCCCTTGCAAGGGATTTGCGCCCCTGGCAGGCCGTGGGCCCTTCCGGCCCGCGATTTCGCGTCTTGGCTGGCCGGGGATGCCTCCGGCGGCCATATTTGAAGGATGAAGATGGGGGGGCGCCCTTCATCGAGACGGGGAGCACCGGGATGCAGCCGATCAATCCGACCTACAGGCGGACCTTTCCGCCCCCGGTGATGGAGGCGCGGCGCTGGATCGCGGGCAAGAGCTTCGCGCCAGAGATGCCGCTGATCAACCTCAGCCAGGCCGCCCCCGTCGATCCCCCGCCCGAGCCGCTCGCCCGCGCGATGGCCGAGGCGCTGCTGGAAAACCCCGCCTCGCATCTCTACGGGCCGGTCCTCGGCCTGCCCGAGTTGCGCGCGGAGCTGGCGGCGCAATGGTCGGCCTCCTACGGCGGCACGGTGCGCCCGGCGCAGGTGGCCGTGACCGCGGGGTGCAACCAGGCCTTCACCGCCGTGATGTCGACCCTCGCAGGCGCGGGCGACGAGGTGATCCTGCCCCTTCCCTACTATTTCAACCACAAGATGTGGCTGGACATGGAAGGCGTGCGCAGCGTCACCCTGCCCACCGGCGACGATCTTCTGCCCGACCCCGAACAGGCGGCGGCGCTGATCACCGGGCGGACGCGGGCCATCGTGCTGATCTCGCCCAACAACCCCGCGGGCGTCGAGTATCCCCCGGCGCTCCTTCGCGCGTTCTTCGAGCTTGCGCGGTCACGCGGCCTTGCCCTGGTGCTCGACGAGACCTACCGCGATTTCCACAGCCGCGAGGGGGCGCCGCATGACCTGTTCACGGACCCCGACTGGCATGACACGCTGATCCATCTCTATTCCTTCTCCAAGGCCTACCGGCTGACCGGTCACCGCGTCGGCGCGCTGATGGCCTCCGAGGCGCGTCTGGCCGAGGTCGAGAAGTTCCTCGACACGGTTGCCATCTGCGCCCCCCAGATCGGCCAGATCGGCGCGCTCTGGGGGATGCGGAACCTCGGCGACTGGCTGGCGGGCGAGCGGCGCGAGATCCTCGCGCGGCGCGGCGCGCTGACGGCGGGCTTCCAGCGCCTGCCGGGCTGGCAGCTCTTGGGCTGCGGGGCCTATTTCGCCTATGCGCGCCACCCCTTTGCCAAGCCCTCGGACGTGGTGGCGCGCGAGATGGTGGATGCCGCGGCCTTGCTCACGCTTCCCGGCACGATGTTCGGGCCCTCGCGGGCCGAAGGCGGCACCGGCCAGGCCGAGGAGACGCTGAGGATCGCCTTCGCCAATGCCGATGCCGCCGGGCTGGACGAGGTGGTGCGCCGGCTCGGCGCGCTGGACCTCTGACTCCCCCCGGCGCGGGCCTTGCCGCGCCGCGCCCAAACGCGTAATCAACGCCGGAACGCGGGGCACCGGGCCCCGGAAGGGCAGCACGACAGAAGGACCCGCGCAGCATGGCGAAGAAGGCCGGAAAGACGCTCTCGAACCTGTTCGTCTGGGGGATCCTGGCCCTTCTCTTCGTGGCCCTGGCAGGCTTCGGCATCGGCTCGTTCTCGGGCGGGGCCTCGCAGGTGGGCCAGGTCGGCGAGGCCGAGATCACCGCCGACGACTATGCCCGCGCCCTCGACCAGGAGATCCGCGCCCGCATCGCGCAGACCGGCCAGCCGGTGACCCTCTCGACGCTGCAGGCGCAGGGCGTCGACCAGGCGGTGCTGCAATCGCTCGTCGCACGCGCCGCGCTGGCGCATGAGGCGGCGGCGATGGGCCTGTCTGTCGGCGACGTCGAGGTCGCGCGCCAGATCACCGAGATCGAGAGCTTCCAGGGCCTCGACGGGCAGTTCGACCGCGAGGCCTACGAGTTCGCGCTGCGCCAGAACGGCCTCGACACGGCCGAGTTCGAGGAGAACGTGCGCGAGGACACGGCCCGCGGCCTGCTGCAGCTGGCGGTCATCGGCGGACTGCAGCCCAACGCGACGATCACCGACGCGCTGGTCGCCTACCAGGGCGAGACGCGCAACTTCAGCCTTCTGACGGTGACGGAGGCCGACCTGCCCGCCGGCCTACCCGCGCCCACGCCCGCAGAGCTGCAGGCCTACTACGACGAGAATCCGCAGCGATTCACCCGACCCGAGGCGCGGCGCATCACCTTTGCCTGGGTGACACCCGCGATGCTGATGGACAGCGTGCCCGTGGACGAGGACGCGCTGCGCGCGCTCTACGAGACGCGCGCCGATCTCTACCGCCAGCCCGAGCGGCGGCTCCTCGAGCAGCTGACCTTCCTCGACGAGGCCGAGGCGCAGGCCGCCCTCGACGCCATTCTCGCCGGCGAGACGACATTCGACGCCGTGGTGGAGGAGCGCGAGCTGACGCTCGAGGACATCGACCTCGGCGAAGTGGCGCGCGGCGACCTGCCGGCGGCCACCGCCGAGGCGATCTTCGCCGACACCGAGAGCGAGATCATCGGCCCGCTGGACAGCACCTTCGGCGGTCCCGCCCTCTTCCGGGTCAACGCGGTGCTGGATGCCTCCGAGGTCAGCTTCGAGGAGGCGCAGGAAGAGCTGCGCGCCGAACTGGCCGCCGACGCGGCGCGGCGCACCATCGACGACCTGCGCGACCCGGTCGATGACATGCTGGCCAGCGGCGCCACCCTGGAAGAACTGGCCGCCGACACCGAGATGGTGCTGGGCCAGATCGACTACACCCCCACCTCCGAGGAGGGGATCGCGGGCTACGACGCCTTCCGCGAGGCGGCGCTGTCGGTGGAAGAGGGCGATTTCCCGGAACTGCTGGAGCTGAGCGACGGCGGGCTCTTCGCGCTTCGCCTCGACGAGACGGTGCCGCCCGCCCTGCCGCCGCTCGCCGAGATCGAGGACGAGGTCGCGGCGGCCTGGCGCGACAGCGCGCTGCGCGCCCAGCTGGCCG
>WVSO01000136.1 GCA_015689745.1 Rhodobacterales bacterium HKCCSP123
CCCCAGGGGCCCCAGCCGTTCCCGCCAGCGCAGCGCGATCCCCACGCCCAGAACCATGACCGCGGCGGCGACCGCGTAGCCGGCCGCGCCCGGTTCCACCGGCAGCGCGAAGTAGAGCGCCACGCCCAGGCCCAGCATCACCGCCGACCATGGCATCAGCGCGCCGCGCTGCCCTTGCTGCACCGCGTTCAGCCAGCCCGGCCATGCGGCGGGCCGCACCCCCGGCAGGACACCCGCGGGGCCGGAATAGCTCTCGTCCGTCACCTGCTTGTCAGTGCCCTCCGTGATGCGGTAACGAGCGGCCAGTCTTGCCCAGACTTGGTTTCCAACTGGTTAACGCGCCCCCGGCTGCCCATCGGCGCGGAAGGATCGACATGGCCGACAGCTCGCAGATCGTCACCCGCATCGCCCCCTCGCCCACCGGCACGATGCATATCGGCACCGCGCGCACGGCGCTCTTCAACTGGCTCTACGCCCGCGGGCGCGGCGGCAGGTTCCTGCTCCGGATCGAGGACACCGACCGCGCGCGCTCGACCCCCGAGGCGACGCAGGCGATCCTCGACGGGATGCGCTGGCTCGGCCTCGACTGGGACGGCGAGGCGGTCAGCCAGTTCGAGCGCGTGCCGCGCCACGCCGAGGTCGCCCACCAGATGCTGGCCGAGGGCACGGCCTACAAGTGTTTCGCCACGCAGGACGAGATCGAGGCCTTCCGCGAGGCCGCCCGCGCCGAGGGCCGCTCGACCCTCTACCTCAGCCCCTGGCGCGACGCACCCGAGGCCGAGCACCCCGACCTGCCCCATGTCGTGCGCCTGAAGGCCCCCCGCGACGGCGAGACGGTGATCGAGGACGCGGTGCAGGGCACCGTCACCTTCCGCAACGACCAGCTCGACGACATGGTGCTGCTGCGCTCGGACGGCACGCCCACCTACATGCTGGCCGTCGTCGTCGACGATCACGACATGGGCGTGACCCACGCGATCCGCGGCGACGACCACCTCAACAACGCCGCGCGGCAGGCGCAGATCTACCGCGCGATGGGCTGGGCGGAACCGGTTTGGGCGCATATCCCGCTGATCCACGGGCCGGACGGCAAGAAGCTGTCCAAGCGCCACGGCGCGACCGGCGTGATGGAATACGCCGGGATGGGCATCCCCCCCGCCGCGATGCGCAACTATCTCGCCCGGCTGGGCTGGAGCCATGGCGACGACGAGCTCTTCACCGATGCGCAGGCGCTGGAGTGGTTCGACCTCAAGGGCATCGGCAAATCGCCCGCGCGGCTCGACATGAAGAAGCTCGAGTCGGTCGCAGGCTGGCACATCGCCCGCATGGAAGACGCCGCGCTGATGGAAGAGATCGGCCGCTTCCTTGCCCTGACCGGCCAACCGCCCCTTTCGCAGTCGCAGCATGACCTTGTGTCGGCTGCGATGTATTGCCTCAAGGATCGCGCGAAATCCCTGCCCGATCTTCTCGAAAAAGCCCAGTTTGCACTGGCCTCCCGGCCCATCGAGCCCGACGAGAAGGCCGCCGCCCATCTCGACGCGGTATCCCGTGGTATACTGCATGAATTGACTGCGCATCTGCAGAATGCTAGCTGGACCCGCGACACGCTGGAGGCGACGCTGACCCGGGCCGCGGAAGCCCAAGGGTTGAAATTCGGCAAGCTGGCCGGCCCCCTTCGGGCCGCGCTCGCAGGCCGCAGCGCGACCCCGAGTGTCTTCGACATGATGCTCGTCATCGGCCGGGATGAAACCATCGCCCGCCTGACGGACGCCGCCTCCCGCGACGGCTGATACGGCGCGTCGGGGGGTGGCCCGAGAACCGCGGGGCCCCTCGACCGTGCCGGCCCCGACCGATCCCGCAGGCGGCGCCAAGCCCGGCGCCCCGCGCGGCCACGTTGAAGAAGGGACGACCATGGCTGACACGACCAGAACCGCCACCTTGACGATCGACGGGCAGACGTATGACCTGCCAATGCACTCGCCCTCCGTGGGCCCGGACGTGATCGACATCACCAAGCTCTACGGACAGGCCGGCGTCTTCACCCACGACCCCGGCTTCACCTCCACCTCATCCTGCGAAAGCTCGATCACCTATATCGACGGCATCAAGGGCGAGCTTCTGCACCGCGGCTACCCCATCGACCAGCTGGCCGAGAAATCCCACTACCTCGAGGTCTGCTACCTTCTGCTCTACGGGGAACTGCCCTCGGCCGCCGAGCTCGAGACCTTCGAGAGCACGATCACCCGCCACACGATGATCCACGAGCAGATGCACAACTTCTTCCGGGGCTTCCGGCGGGATGCGCATCCGATGGCCACGATGGTGGGCGTGGTCGGCGCGATGTCGGCCTTCTACCATGACAGCACCGACATCACCGACGAGCGCCAGCGCGAGATCGCAAGCCACCGCCTGATCGCCAAGATGCCGACGATCGCCGCGATGGCCTACAAGTATTCGATCGGCCAGCCCTTCGTCTATCCGCGCAACGACCTGAGCTATGCCGCGAACTTCCTGCGCATGTGCTTTGCCGTGCCCGCCGAGGAATACGTGGTCGACCCGGTGCTCGAGCGTGCCATGGACCGCATCTTCACGCTGCACGCCGATCACGAGCAGAACGCCTCGACCTCGACCGTGCGGCTGGCCTCCTCCTCGGGCGCGAACCCCTTCGCCTGCATCGCGGCCGGCATCGCCTGCCTCTGGGGCCCGGCCCATGGCGGCGCCAACCAGGCCTGCCTCGAGATGCTGAAGGAGATCGGCTCGGTCGACCGCATCCCCGAATACATCGCCCGCGCCAAGGACAAGGACGACCCGTTCCGCCTGATGGGCTTCGGCCACCGCGTCTACAAGAACTTCGACCCGCGCGCGAAGGTGATGAAACAGTCCGCCGACGAGGTGCTCGAGCTTCTGGGCGTCGAGAACAACCCGCTGCTCCAGGTCGCCAAGGAACTGGAACGCATCGCGGTCAACGACGCGTATTTCATCGAGAAGAAGCTGTTCCCGAACGTCGATTTCTACTCGGGCATCATCCTCGAGGCGATGGGCTTCCCCACCTCGATGTTCACGCCGATCTTCGCCGTCTCGCGCACCGTCGGCTGGATTTCCCAGTGGAAGGAACAGCTCGCCGACCCCGCCATGAAGATCGGCCGCCCGCGCCAGCTCTACATGGGCGAGACGCTGCGCGACTACGTCGAGATCGAGGACCGCTGAGCCCCGACAGCCCCGCACCAGATGCAAAGGCCGCCCCTCACCCGGGCGGCCTTTCTCGTCGGGGCCTTCATCTTTCCCAAAATACGCCCGCCGGAGGCATTGAAGTCTTCTCCCCGACGGTGAAACCTGCACGCGCGTCAGACAGGAGCGCAGAATGACCCGCAAGATCATCATCGACACCGACCCCGGACAGGACGACGCCGTCGCGATCCTTCTGGCGCTGGCCTCCCCCGAGGAGATCGAGGTCCTGGGCATCACCGCCGTGGCGGGCAACGTGCCCCTCGCGCTCACCCAGAAGAACGCCCGCATCGTCTGCGAACTGGCCGGCCGCCGCGACATCAGGGTCTTCGCCGGCTGCGAGAAGCCGCTGGCCCACGCCCTCGTCACCGCCGAACATGTCCACGGCAAGACCGGCCTCGACGGCATCGCGCTGCCCGAGCCGACCATGCCCCTGCAGGACACCCACGCCGTCGAGTTCATCATCGACACGCTGCGGCAGGAGCCGCCCGGCACCGTCACCCTCTGCCCGCTCGGGCCGCTCACGAACATCGCCACCGCCTTCCGCACCGCACCCGAGATCGTCGGCCGCGTGCAGGAGATCGTGCTGATGGGCGGCGCCTATTTCGAGGTGGGCAACATCACGCCCGCCGCCGAGTTCAACATCTACGTCGACCCCGAAGCCGCCGGGATCGTCTTCGGATCCGGCGTGCCGCTCACGGTGATGCCGCTCGACGTGACCCACAAGGTGCTGACCACCCGGCCCCGGATCGAGGCGATCCGCGACCTCGATACCGAGGTCGGCCATGCCGTCGCTGCCTGGACCGATTTCTTCGAACGCTTCGACATGGAGAAATACGGCCATGACGGCGCGCCGCTCCACGACCCCTGCGTCACCGCCTGGCTCGTCCGCCCCGGCCTCTTCTCGGGCCGCCACATCAACGTGGAAATCGAAACCGCCTCACCGCTGACCCGCGGCATGACGGTCGCCGACTGGTGGGGGATCACCGACCGCCCGAAGAACGCCATGTTCATGGGCGACGTGGACGCGCAGGGGTTCTACGACCTCCTGACCGGGCGCCTCGCCCGGCTCTGAGCGGGGCGAAGGCCCTTGCAAGGGCCTTGCAAATCCCTTGCAAGGGATTTGCACCGCCCCGCCCGACCCCTATCTCGACAGGGAAAGGACCACGCCCATGACCGCCCGCTTCCCCTTCGACAACTCTTACGCCCGCCTGCCCGACCGCTTCTTCACCCGCCAGGCCCCGGCCCCGGTCGAGGCGCCCGCCCTCGTCGCGCTGAACCGCCCGCTGGCCGCCCGCCTCGGCCTTACGCTCCCCGAAGACGACGCCGAAACGGCCCGCCTCTTCGCCGGCACCACCCTGCCCGAAGGTGCCGAGCCGCTGGCGCAGGTCTATGCCGGGCACCAGTTCGGCGGCTGGGTGCCGCAACTGGGCGACGGGCGCGCCATCCTCCTGGGCGAGGTCGTGGCCCCCGATGGCGCACGCTTCGACATCCAGCTCAAGGGCGCGGGCCGCACCCCCTATTCCCGCATGGGCGACGGCAAGGCCTGGCTCGGCCCGGTGCTGCGCGAATACATCGTCTCGGAGGCCATGGCCGCCATGGGCGTCCCCACCACCCGCGCGCTCGCCGCCGTCAAGACGGGCGAGCCGGTCCTGCGCGAGGGGGTGATGCCCGGCGCGGTGCTCGCCCGCGTCGCCGCCTCCCATATCCGCGTCGGCACCTTCCAGTATTTCGCCGCCCGCCGCGACGCGCAGGCGCTTCAGGCCCTCACCGACCATGTCATCGCCCGCCACTACCCGGACGCCCCGGGGCCCGAGGGGCTTCTCGACGCCGTCCTCGGCGCGCAGGCGCGGCTTGTCGCGCACTGGATGGGGCTGGGCTTCATCCATGGCGTGATGAACACCGACAACATGACCCTCTCGGGCGAGACGATCGACTACGGCCCCTGCGCCTTCATGGACGCCTACCACCCCGACACCGTCTTCTCCTCGATCGACCAGTTCGGCCGCTACGCCTATGCCAACCAGCCCCAGGTCGCGGTCTGGAACCTGGCGCAGCTGGCCACCGCGCTGCTGCCGCTCCTGCCCGACCGCGACGCGGGCATCGAACGCTTCACCGAGCTCGTGAACGGTTTCTCCGACCGGTTCGACGCGGAATGGCACGCCGTCCTGCGCGCCAAGCTCGGCCTCGCCACGACAGACCCCGAGGACGTCGCGCTGGCCTTCGACCTGCTCGAGCGGATGGCCGCGAACGGCGCCGATTTCACCCGGACCTTCCGCGCCCTCTCAGGCCCCGACCCGGCCCGCGCCCGCGACGAGTTCATCGACCCCACCGCGCTCGACCCCTGGCTCGACCGCTGGCAGGCGCGCCTCGCGCGCGAGGCACGGGGCGACACGGCCCGCATCGCCGCCATGCAGGCCGCCAATCCCGCCCGCATCCCCCGCAATCACCGCGTGGAAGAGGCGATCACCGCCGCCGTCGCGGGCGATCTCGCGCCCTTCGAGGGGCTGATGACGGCGCTCGCTCGTCCCTTCGCGGATGATCCGTCCCACGCCGAATACGAAGAGCCCCCGACCGATCAACAGCGCGTCCTGCGCACCTTCTGCGGCACCTGAGGCCTTCACCTTTCCCCAAATACGCATGTCCCGCCCCCGAACGCCCGCGCGCCCCCCGAAGCCCGGGCGCAGCCTTGCCCGAAGGCCCCCGCGCCGCGTCAGCGGCGCGCCCCGGGCGA
>WVSO01000137.1 GCA_015689745.1 Rhodobacterales bacterium HKCCSP123
ACATCAGCCCGCAGCCCAGCATCAGCACGATGAGCGCACGATCCTCGCGCCGGCCTGACGCGGGTCTTCTGCGAGGGCGGGGGCACGCTGGCGGCGGGGCTTCTTTCTGCCGACCTCGTGGACGAGCTGGCGGTCATCTCGGCGGGGATGGTGATCGGGGCCGAGGGGACGCCCGCGGTGGGGGCGATGGGGATCGCCGCCCTGGCCGAGGCGCCGCGGTTTGCCTTGCGCGAGACGCGGGCCTTGGGTGGGGATGTGCTGGCGCTCTGGTCGCGCTGACGGCGCGCGCCGCAGGCGCGGCGTGGATGCGAATTTTCCTACGAAAATTCCGGTTCGGGTTGTGAATTTTCGTACGAAAATTCGGGGTCAGGGCGGCGAGGGCGCGGGCAGCCGGTCGGCCGGTTCAGCGCCGCCAGAGCCAGCTTTGGCCCGCGAACCAGCCCTGCAGCTTGGCCAGCGCGCGCAGGCGCGGGGCCTGGGCCAGGCCCTCGCCGCTGGCGAGCCGGTCCAGCGCGACCTCGGGCGGGCAGGGCTGGCCGGTGACGGGATCGTGGTAGCGCGGGTAGGTGATGAGGGCGGCATGGGCGAGGGCGGCGAGGCTGGGCCGTGCCTGCCGGTGGAGCGGCCGGGGGCCGAGGTCTCGGGTCAGGCCCCAACCGGCGTAGAAGGGCGCGCCGAGCGTGGTGACGGCGACCCCGCGCAGCAGCGCCTCGAAACCGAGCGCGGAGGTGATGGTGACCACCTCGTCGGCACGGGCGAGGAGGGCGGCGGTATCGGCGTCGGGCAGGACGGCATCGGCGAGGGCCAGCACGTCGTCCGGCACCGCGCCCTCGCGGAGCCCGGTCAGCACGTCGGGGTGGGGCTTGTAGACGAGATACGCGTCGGGGTGGAGCCCGCGGGCGCGCCGGAGGAGGGCCGCGTTGGTCCTCTCGGCGCCCGCGCCCTTCAGGATCGAGGCGTCATCCTCGACCTGGCCGGGCACCAGCACCACGCGCCGCCCGGCGGCGGCGCTGAGATCGGGGACAGCGCCGCCGAGGTTGTATTTCGTCAGGCCCAGTTTCACGAGCCGCGCCACCACGGTTTCGGCCCGCCGGAGGCGCCTGGGCTCAAGGGCGGCGGCCTCGGCGATCAGCCGGTCGAGGCGGCTTTCGCGGGTGGGGTCGTAGTAGATGCCGAGATCGTCGAGGACGAGGCTGAGGGGCGGCACCAGCTCGGCCCCGAGCCCGCGCGAGCGCAGGAAGCCGTCCTCGACCCGGTGAAGCGGGCGCTTCGCCAGCGCGCAGGCCGCGTTGAGCACGTCGGTGTCCCTGCCGGCCCAGACCATGACGGGGCGGCCATCGGCGGCGGCGGTCGCGGCGTCCTCCTCGTAGCGGAGGCTGCCGCCCATCCCTCCGAAGAACTGGCCCAGGTGGGTGCGTTTCCAGCTGCGCATGCCCACGGCGACGTGGCCGTGACGGTCCTGCCGCCAGGCGCGGGCCTGCGCCTCGAGCATACCGATGACGTCTTCCAGCTCGCACAGGCGGTCGCGGCAGGGGTCGTACCATGTGGGGTGCAGGATGAGGCAGGTCGCGGCCAGCTGCGCGCGGCTGAGGCGGCGCTGGCGGCGCGCGGGCATCGGGCGGCGGTCGTCGGTGAGGCCCCAGCCGGCGTAGAAGGGCACGCCGAGGGTGACGGGCCTGTGGCCCGCGAAGATCGCCTCGAAGCCCAGAAGCGAGGTGACGGTATAGACCGCGCGGGCGTGTTCGAAGAGGCGCCGGGGCGCGATGCGCCGGTCCTCGAGCGTGACGCCGGGGGGCAGGGTGGCGGGGTCGAAATGACCCGGGCGGTGGCCCGCTCGCGTTTCGGGGTGGGTCTTGATGACGATCCGGGCGTCGGGGTGATCCTCCTGCGCGGTGGCCAGCATCTCGGCGAAGCTGTCGGCATTGGCCTGGCCCAGCCTGATCGAGGCGTCGCCGCGGGTCTGGTCGATCAGGAGGACATAGCCCGGCGCGGGCGGCTCGAGCGCGGGGTCCACGGCGGCGTATTTCGTCAGGTGGGCCTTGGCGATGCGGGCGAGCGCGTCGCGGGCGCGGTCGAGGAGCGCCGTGTCGTCGAGCGGATGGGTCGCCAGCAGCGTCTCGAGGTCCGAGGGCCCGCGCGCGTCGAGATAGAGGCCCTGCCGGTCGATGACGAGGCCCAGCGGCGGATCACCCGAGCGGCCGGGGTGAAGCGAGCGGAGGAACGCGTCCTCGACGCGGACGAGTCGCGCGCCGGTGGCTTCGGCCACGGCCTCGCCCCGGGGGGCGTAGGGGGAGTGGCCCCAGACGAGCACGTCGTCGCCGGGGCCGGGCTTGCCGAGCTTCAGGTCGTAGCCCGAAAGCGTCAGGATGCGGCGCACGCGGGCATTCGTCAGAAAGCCCGCGTTGTAGTGGTAGCCGCGCCGCCTCTGGCCGGTCCCGGCCATGGCGCGCGTCACTGCTGACCGGCGTTGGCCAGCGTGTTCACGGCGCCCACCGTGTTGGTCAGCGAGCCGGTCAGCGCGCTGATGGCGTTGTTCCACTGGGTGATGGGCGCGGCGGTGACATAGACGGTGTCGCCGTCCCGGATGACGAAATCGCGTGCCTCGAACATGCCGGTGGGGGCGGTCAGGTCGAGCACGTAGACCATGCGTTGAGCGCCGACCAGGTCGTCGCGGCCCAGCACGGCGCGGGCGATCGGCTCGGGCTCGTTGCGCAGGATGAAGACGCCGGTGGGGTCGGCCAGTTGCGGGTTGAGGCCGCCGACCGAGGCGATCGCCTCGATCGCGGAGATCACCTGCGCGTCGAACGGCACGACGGTCTGCGTGCCCGTGGCCCCGAGCGCGGTGAAGGCGCGCCCGTCCTCTTCCACCAGGATGCGGTCGCCATTGCGGAGCGCGATGTCGATGGCCGGATCGCGGAACAGGTCCTGGAACCAGATCGTCCCGCGGTGGTTGCCGCGCACCAGCGTGACCTGCGCGATCTCGGGCTGGACGGTGACGCCGCCCGCCGCGGCCAGCATGGCCGAGAGCGTGCGGGTGGGCCGCTGGATCGGGTAGACACCCTGGCCGCCGACGGTGCCGCTGACGGTGACGGTCGCGCCGTCGCGCGCGGCGCGGCGCACGATGACCTGCGGGTCCGGCGTCTGTTCGTCGAGATTGCGGGTGATGATGCCCCGAAGCGCCTCGGGCGTGTTGCCCGCGGCACGGATGCGGCCCGCGTAGGGGATGAAGATGAAGCCCGTGCCATCGACCTGGACCTCCTCGATGACGGCGGCCGCCGCACCTTCCCCGGCCAGAAGGCCGTCGGTGACGTTCTCGTAGATGGTGAGCGAGATGAGGTCGCCGGGGCGGATCACGTCGGTGTCCGCGAGCCCCGCGTTGAGCAGTTCCGGCGGGAAGCCGAGCGCGGGGACCACGGCGGTGGCGGCGGTCACGCGCTGGTTCACCTCGACGACGAAGGCGTCGCCGTCGCGCTGGACGGAGCCGGCGAAGATCTCGTTCCGGGTGGGGCCCGAGCGGGGCAGGAGACCGCAGGCCGTAACGGCGGTCACAAGTACGCACAGCGCGCCGATGCGCGCGCCACGGGAGGCCAACGATGTCACTGGGTGGCTCCTTACTGCCTGATACTGCCTCGGGATCTTATCGTTTTGGGTCACAGTAGCGATTTTCGCCTCTTCGCGCCAGTACTTGCATCACGTGACGAGCCGGAGGTGTTGCCGTGGTGCCGGGCGTCCGGCCTGCAGCGCCTCGTAGGGATCGTCGGGCGAGAGCATCATGTCGACCACCTGTCGCAGAAGCTGGCGCCGGCCGCGGGCGGAGTAGAAGCTTCCGGTGACCTGCGAGGTCTCGAGCAGGAAGTGCCTGTAGTCGCGGTAGGCGCGGCTGTCGGGGCGCATGGGATTCTGGAAGAAGGCGTCCATCGGCTGATCCGAGACGAACTCGGGCTTGAGGTAGACCGCCTGGCCGAAGGCCTTGAGCGGCAGGCCGCGCCAGAGCGCCTGCTGCGCGGCGGTGGAGTTCACGGTGACCGCCGAGCGCGCGTCGTTCATCAGCCGCGCGAGCTTGCCGCCCCGGACGTAGTGGACGCGGGCCGAGACGCCGCGGGCCCCGGCGATCCGGCGGAGATCGCGGCGCAGCGGCGTGCGCCCGTCCTCGAGCGGGTGGGCCTTGAAGACGAGGTGGTGATGGGCCGGCGCCCCCTCGGCGAAGCCCGCGATCAGCACCTCGAGGAACTCGGTCATGCTCGAGAACGGGCTGTGGTCGCGGAAGCTCGCGTCATGTTCGAGCTGCAGGAGCGCCAGGTGATAGGGAAAGCCGCCGGTCTTGATGCGCCAGGTCGCCTGGACGCGGTCGAGCCAGTGCAGGGGCATCAGCGCGAGGCGCCGCAGGTAGAGGCGGAATTCCTCGGCGACGGAGAGCGCGCGGTGAGGGCGGAAATTGGCATAGGCCGCACCCCGCAGGAACACGAAGGCATGGTAGAGGGCACCGTAGAAGACATGCTGGCGCATGTCGCCCCAGCGCGCGGGCGCATCCGGCAGGTCGAGGTCGAGCCCGTCGAGGGCCTTGCGCATCTGGTCGACGGACAGTTCCATGATCCGGGAATGCCCGTTGGCGCCGCCGCGTTCGTAGGTGATCCAGTAGGGGCGCAGGTAGCCCTCTTCGAAGACATGCACGGTCAGGCCGCGGGCGCGGGCGGCGGCAATGGCCTGGGCGTGGATCGGCCGCGTGTCGCCGTAGAGCACGAGGTCGGTCACCGCCCTCTCGTCGAGAAGCGACGCGACCCGGTCCGGCCAGTGGCGGCCCGCGTCGGTGAAGGCGATGTAGCTCGCCGCGTCGGGCCAGAAGGCCTCGTCCCCCCTGTTGAAGCCCACGCGCCAGGTCCGCGCACCCGCCGCGCGCAGCATCCGGCCAAGCTGGGAGAAGAACGGCCCGTGGGGTCCCTGCAGGAAGAGGAAACAGCGATCTGCGTGGCTGAGGGACATGACAACGGGCACTCATACTACGGGTCAGCATGTGACTTCGTCGCAGGAATGCAAGCCCGGTTGGCCTGAGCGGGGCGTCTTTGGGGCGCGACTGTGGCGCTTGAGTCCCGCGCCGGGCGGGTCGCTTGCGGGTTGAAGCGGCGGCGCGCGCGTGGTTCTGTCTCGACCGGACAACACGGGGATGATCGGCGATGTTCACGGGGATCGTGACCGACCTGGGCGAGGTCCGGGCGCTGACGCGCGGGGCCGACCTCAAGGCGCGCATCGGCACGGGCTATGACACGGGCACCATCGAGATCGGCGCATCGATCGCCTGCGACGGGGTCTGCCTGACGGTGACCGCGCTGGGCGCGGACTGGTTCGAGGTGGATATCTCGGCCGAAACCGTATCGAAGACCAACGTCGGCGGTTGGGCGGAGGGGCGGCGCATCAACCTCGAGCGCGCGCTGAAGGTGGGCGACGAGCTGGGCGGGCATATCGTGTCCGGCCATGTCGATGGCGTGGCCGAGGTGGTGGGCCTGCGCGACGAGGGGGAGTCGACCCGGATCACCTTCCGTGCGCCCGAGGCCCTGGCCCGTTTCATCGCGCCGAAGGGCTCGGTCGCGCTGAACGGGACGTCGCTGACCGTGAACGAGGTCGCCGGGCCGGAGTTCGGGGTGAACCTGATCCCGCACACGAAGGCGGTGACGACCTGGGGCGCGGTGGCCGTGGGTGACCGGATCAACCTCGAGATCGACACGCTGGCGCGCTACGTGGCGCGGCTGCAGGACTGGCAGGGCTAGGGGGGCGAGCGCCCTCCGCGCGCTGCCTGCGGCAGCCCTTGTCGGGCGCTGGCCGCCTGGCGGCGGCGGGGCCCG
>WVSO01000138.1 GCA_015689745.1 Rhodobacterales bacterium HKCCSP123
GCCGCGCCAGCGGCGCGGCCCCGGGCGACGCCGCAGGCGGCGCACCCCCTGCCGGCCCCCGCGCGGGCCGGTTGATCAGGATCAGGCCGGCGGCCACCAGCACCAGGGCCACACCGATCTCCCATCCCACCCGTTCGCCCAGCACCCCCCAGCCGAGCGCCACGCCGAAGACCGGCGAGAGAAAGCTGAAGGCCGCGACCGAGGCCGCCGGGTAGAGCGACAGGATCCAGAGCCAGAACAGGAAGGCGACAGAGACGATCACCAAGATCTGGAAGGCCAGCGCCCCCCAGTGGATCAGCCCCGGCCCCCTGAGCAGCGGCCCGAAGAGCGGCGCGGCCAGCAGGAGAAGCGGCGCCGAGACCGCGAGCTGCCACAGAAGCTGCATCTCGGGCCGGACCGTCCTGAGCCGCGACCCCTTGGCCAGAAGCGCGATGCCCGCCCAGGCCAGCGCCGCGCCCAGCGCGCAGAGATCGCCGAGAAGCGAGGCCTCGCCCCCCGCCCCCTCGCGCCGCGTGATCGCCAGCACCACGCCCGCGAAGGCCAGGGCCAGCCCGATCCCTTTCACCCGCGTGATCCGCTCGCCGGGAATCAGGACATGCGCCAGCAGCGCCAGCCACACCGGCATGGAATAGAAAATGACCGAGGTGCGCGTGACCGTCGTCAGGTCGAGCGCGATGAACAGGCCGACGAACTCGGCCGCGAAACAGCCGCCCATGGCCAGCCCGGCGGGCAGGGTTCCCGGCGCGACCTCCACCGCGATCCCGCGCGCCCGCATCCAGAGAAAGATGCAGATGGCCCCCCCGACCGAGCGCAGCGCCGCGAAGAAGACCGGCTGAAGCCCCTCGTTGCCGACCGCGATCACCACCTGGTTGAAGGCGAGAAGGGCGGCAAAGACGGTCAGCCCTGCCGCGCCGAAGGCGTCGATCCGGTCTTTCTGCGCCATGCTCCGCGCCTCTCCCTGCCTGCCCGGCCCGGTCTCCTGCCGCCGCGCGGCCGAGTCAAGGCGAAGCCTTTTCTCGGGGCCTCAAATCCCCTACACCTGCCGCCCACGAGACCGACGCGGGGGCCGGCCCATGACCGACACGATCGAGGCACGCTGCGAGGCCAAGGGCCTGCGCATGACCGAGCAGCGCCGCGTCATCGCGCAGGTGCTGGAAGCCGCCGACGATCACCCCGATGTCGAGGAGCTCTACGCCCGCGCCTCGGCGCGCGACCCGCGCATCTCGATCGCCACGATCTACCGCACGGTGAAGCTCTTCGAGGAATCGGGGATCATCGACCGGCTCGAATTCGGCGACGGCCGCGCCCGCTACGAGGATGCCGAGCGCGACCACCACGACCACCTGATCGACATGAACTCGGGCGAGGTGATCGAGTTCTGCGACCCCGAGATCGAGGCCCTGCAGGAGAAGATCGCCGAGAAGCTCGGCTATCGTCTCAAGGGCCACAAGCTCGAGCTCTACGGCGTGCCGCTGCGCCGGAAAGGCTGAGGCGTCAGTCCGCCGCGCCCCCCGCGAAGGCGTTGCCGTTCTTCCAGTCGCAGGGCGCCTCCTGCATCTCCAGGTGCAGCCGGTCGCCTGCATAGGCATGGGCCGCGGCAACCGCGTCGTTCAGCTCGATCCCCAGCCCCGGCGCGGAGGGAGCCTCGACGAAACCGCCCTCGACCCTGGGCCGCCCGCTGACCAGCGCCTCGTGGAACGGCGTCTCGATCGCCTCGACCATCAGGAGGTTCGGACAGGCGACGCCAAGGTGGACATTCGCCGCCCATTCGACCGGCCCCGCGTACATGTGCGGCGCGATCTGCGCGCCGTGGGTCTCGGCGACCAGCGCGATCTTGCGCCCCTCCCAGATGCCGCCCGCACGCCCCAGCGCCGGTTGCACGATCCTGACGCCCGCGCGCAGCACGGCGGCGAACTCCATCTTGCCGCAGAGCCGCTCGCCCGTTGCGACGGGGATCGAGGTGGCGCGCGCCACCTCTGCCAGCCCCGCGATGTCGTCCGGCGGGATCGGTTCCTCGAACCAGAGCGGGTCGTGGGGCTCGAGCGCCCTGGCCAGCCGGATCGCATGGCCCGGCGTGAACTGCCCATGGGTGCCGAAGAGGAGGTCGGCCCGGTCGCCCACCGCGCCCCGTATCCTTTCGCAGAAAAGCGCCGAGCGGCTGATGTCCGAGGCCGCGGGCGCATGCCCGCCGCGGATCGTGTAGGGACCCGCGGGGTCGAATTTCACCGCCGTCCAGCCCTCGGCCAGCCGCGCGGCCGCCGCCTCGGCCTGGGCGTCGGCGTCGATCCAGAAGCGGCGCACCTCCGCGTCGGGCGCGCCGTCCGCGGGGTAGAGGTAGGTATAGGCGCGCAAGCCCGCGTTCATCCGCCCGCCCAGCAGCGCCCAGACGGGCCGGTCGCGCATCTTGCCGAGGATGTCCCAGCAGGCCATTTCCAGCCCCGCGAAGGCGCCGAAGACCGTTGGGTCGGGCCGCTGCGTGAAACCCGAGGACCAGGCCCGGCGCGACATCAGCTCGATGTTCTCGGGGGTTTCGCCCTCCATGTGGCGGGCGAAGACATCTTCGATGACGGCCTGCATGGCGCCATGGCCCACGCCCGCGGCATAGACCTCGCCGAGGCCGGTGATCCCGCTGTCGGTGGTGATCCGGACGATCAGCCAGTAGCGCCCGCCCCAGCCGGGAGGCGGGGGGGCGATGGCGAAGGTTTCGAGCGACTGGAGTTTCATGGTCGTGGCTCCGCTTGGCCGGTGATGCGCTGTCTGGGGGGCTCTGCCCCCCGTCGGGCTTCGCCCTCCCCCCCCCGGCGTATTTCTGGAAAGATGAAGGGGGGCGGGCGCGCGTTAACCTTGATGATCGTTTAAGGTGAGGACGTTGCGCCGCGCCTGTCCGCGGTTGGTGTCGGCGATGGCGGCGTTGATCTGCTCGAAGGGCCAGCGGCGCGAGATCAGCTCGTCGAGCTTGAGACGCCCCTGCGCGTGGAGGTCGACCATCCACGGAATGTCGCGGGCAATCACCACGTCGCCCATCAGCGTGCCGCGGATGCCCTGCCCGAGGGCCGCGAGGATCACCGGCTCGTAGGCCGAGCTGTCGCCGGAATGGGGCATGCCGACGGCATAGGCCGTGCCGCCCGGCCCCACCAGGCGCAAGGCCACGTCATAAGCGGGGATCGCGCCGACGGTGACGAAGACATGATCGGCCAGCCGCCCGCCGGTGATGCGCGCCAGCCCCTTCCACGGTTTCGGGTCCGTCGCGGGGATCGTGTCGGTGGCGCCGAAAGCGCGGGCATCCTCGAGCTTCGAGGGCTTGAGGTCCATGGCGACGATCCGTGCCGCCCCGGCAAGCCGCGCGCCCTGGATCGCGTTGAGGCCGACGCCGCCCGCCCCGATCACCACGACCGTGTCGCCGGGCCGCACGCGGGCGGTGTTGACCACAGCACCCAGCCCCGTGGGCACGCCGCAGGCCAGAAGGCAGCCGGTCTCGGGCACCATCCCCTCGCCCAGGGGGGCCACCTGGCTCTGGTGGACGACCACCTTCTCGGCGAAGGCGCCGCACTCCATCGCGGCGTGAACCGGCGCGCCCTCGGCATCCGTCAGCTTGGGCGCGGCGGCGCCCTTTGCGCCGCAATAGACGGGCCGCCCGCCCGCACAGTCGGGGCAGGTGCCGCAGGCGCGGATCAGCGTGATCAGCACCCGTTCGCCAAGGCTCCGCCCGGCCGTACCCTCGCCCAGCGCGGTGATCCGCCCCGCCGCCTCGTGCCCGTAGACCGCCGGAAGCGCGCCGCCCCAGGCCCCCTCCATGTAGGAGATGTCGGAATGGCAGATCGCCACGGCCTCGATCGCGACCTCGATCTCGCCCAGGCCCGGATCGCGGAGCGTGAGCGTCTCGATCTCCAGCGGCGCGCCGAAGGCGCGGCAGACCGCGGCGCGGATGGTGGATGGCATGGCGCGTGTCCCTCTCGTCCCTCTCGTCTCCTCCCGCCCATCCTTGCACAGTGGCCCGGCACGGCAAGGCGAAATGCCGTCACCCGGCGGCCTGTCCGCGTCATCACCTGCGCGCCCGGCTTGCAGCCCGGGCCGCTCTGGCGCAGAACCGGGGAAACGGAAGGGAGACCGGAATGGAGTGCCTCGACCTGGGCGATGTCGCCCTGCATTACGCCGACACCGGCCCGCGCGATGCGCCCGCGCTGGTCTTCGCCAATTCGCTCGGCACCGACTTCCGGCTCTGGGACGGCATCCTGCCGCATCTGCCCGCGGGCCTCAGGGTGGTCCGCTACGACAAGCGGGGCCACGGCCTGTCAACCTGCCCGCCCGCGCCCTATTCCATGGGCGCGCTGGTGCATGACGCCGAGCGTCTGCTCGACGCGCTCGGGGTGCGCGACTGCGTCTTCGTGGGCCTCTCGATCGGGGGGATGATCGCGCAAGGCCTGGCGGCCAAGCGGCTTGACCAGGTGCGCGCGGTTGTGCTGTCGAACACCGCGCCGAAGATCGGCACCCGCGCCATGTGGGAAGAGCGGATCGCCATGGTCGAGACGCAGGGGTTGCAGGCCATGTCCGGCGCGATCATGGAGCGGTGGTTCTCGCGCGACTTCCGCGACAGCCCCGCCGTGACCCCCTGGCGGCGCATGGTCGAGGTGACGCCTGCCGAGGGCTACGCGGGCTGTTCGGCGGCCATCGCGGGCACGGATTTCTACACGCCGACCGCGGCCCTGCGCCTGCCCGCGCTGGTGATCGGCGGGAGCGAGGACGGCTCCACCCCGCCCGATCTCGTGCGGGAACTGGCCGATCTCATCCCCGGCGCGCGGTTCGAGCTGATCCGGGGCGCGGGGCACCTGCCCTGCGTGGAGCGGCCCGGGGACTACGCTGCGCTCATTAACGGCTTCCTCGCGGATATCGGCCATCTGGGAGGCGCGGCATGAGCGCCTCTCCCTTCGACAGCGCGCTCTACCGCGACCTCTTCGGCGATGCCGAGATCGGGCGGCTCTTTTCCGACAGCGCCGAGGTGCGGGCGATGATGCTGGTCCTCGGCGCGCTCGCCAAGGTGCAGGGCCAGGCCGGCGTCATCCCCGAGATGACCGGTGCCTTCCTGCACCGCGCCGCGATGGAACTGCAGATCGACCCCGCCGGGCTCGCCACGGCCACCGGGCAGAACGGCGTCAGCCTGCCGGGCCTCGTCACCGCGATGCGCAAGGCGCTGGAGGCGCCCGAACACGCGCCCTACCTGCACTGGGGCGCGACCAGCCAGGACATCCAGGACACCGGCCTGATGCTGCGGCTCAGGCAGGCCCTGAGCCTGATCGAGGCGCGGCTGGTCACGGCGGCCCGCGCCTTGGCCGAGCTGGCCGAGGCCGAGGCCGAGACCCCCATGGCCGCCCGCACCTACGGGCAGGTCGCCGTGCCCACGAGCTTCGGCGCGCTGGTGGCGGCCTGGGGCTGGCCGCTTCTCCAGTCGCTCGAGCGCCTGCGCGCGCTGAAACCCCGGCTCTGCGTCTCGCTGGCGGGCGCGGGCGGCACCGGCACGATGCTCGGCCCCGATCCGGCGGCGATCCGCACGGGGTTGGCCCGCGCGCTCGGCCTCGCCGATCCGGGGCGCAGCTGGCATGCGGAACGCTCGCTCATCGCCGAGATCGCGGGGCTTTGCGTCAGCGTGACGGCAGCGGGCGCCAAACCGGCCGAGGACCTGCTGATCCTGACCCGCAGCGACGTGGCCGAGGTCCGGCTTGCGGGTGGCGGGGCCTCCTCGACCATGCCGCAGAAGCAGAACCCCGTCGGCCCCTCGGTCCTCGTGGCGCTGGCGCGCACGGCGGCGGCGCAAGGCGCGGCGCTCGCCGCCCCCG
>WVSO01000139.1 GCA_015689745.1 Rhodobacterales bacterium HKCCSP123
AGGTCGGCCGCGCGGTCCTGCCGGCCCGCGTAGGAGGCCACGGCGCGCTGCGACAGCGCGCGCGCGTCGAGCCTGCGAAGGTCGGCGACGTCGCGGGCGATCCCGCATTCGGCAAAAACGCCCTCGGCCTTGTCGGTGTAGCCCAGCCCCAGCGTCGGCGTGCCCGAGGAGAAGGCGCCGATGGTGGCGTGCATCCGTGCCCCCGCGAACCAGTCGAGCCGTGCAAGCACCCATTTCAGCTGCATCGCGGGCAGCGGTGCCTCGAGAACCCGAACCCGGCCTTCGGCCGCCGGGCCAAGGCTTCGCACCAGCGCCCGGGCCGCGGCAAGGTCGCTCTCCGCGTCGCCCTCGGGACGGTGCACATGGGGCAGCAGGAGCAGCCGCAGCGACGGGTCCGCCGCCATCAGCGCGCGGGCCATGGCTTCGACCTGGGCATCGTGACGCTCGGCCAGGCCGAAGGTCCCCCGCGCGCCGACGGCATCGTTGCACAGCAGGCCCGACACGTTCAGCCCCGCCAGCGGAAAGCCGCGCCCGGGCGAAAGCCAGGCCATCGTCTCCGCGTCGAGGCCAGCGGGCGCCTCGGCGGGCAGGGCGACGGCCACGTCGACGGCCAGGCGGTGGCGCTCGGGGTCGAAGGCCTCGCCCAGGGCCGCCTGCAGGAAGGCGAAGCTGCCCGCGTCGCGGACCCAGACGGCGGCGGCGCGGCGCAGGATGTCCACCGCTTCGGCCTCGTTCGCGGGGTCGCGGAAGGGACCCAGCTTCTGCGGCAGCAGGATCAGCGGAACACCGGCGCTGAGTGCAAGGCGCTTGGTCAGCACCATCGCGCGGAACCGCCGGGCCCCGTAGATGTCGGTGAAGCTGTCGCCGCCCGAGATGTCGAGCACGGCCTGCGAGCCCGCCACGACGCGCGCGGGCGCCGTGCCGGCGACGCCGAGGCGCAGCATCGCCTGCGTGGCGCGCAGGTTGTCGCCGCGCCAGACCCGGCGGTGATGGGTCAGCCCCACGAGACCGACACTGAGCGACCCCCAGTCCGCGCGGCGCAGACCCCGGCCGTGGTCGGCGACAGTGATCGCTCGTCCACCCCGCTGCCAGAGCCCGGCAACGACGGAATGGCACAGCGCGCTGACGCCCTGGTTTCCGGTATCCGGCGCGGCGTTGAGAATCGTGATCATGGGTCCACCTCGGTTGGTCGAGGCAGCGATAAGCTCTTGCGATGCCATCGTCTTCCGCGCAGGAGGCGAGCCCGCGACCCGGTCGGACAGGCCGACCTATCCCTTCGGGTAGGTGCGGGGTCGGGTGCCCGGCAAGACCGGGCCTGTACGCGCGACGCCGACGCGCGTCGCCCCCTCCCCTCCCCCCCCCCCCCCGCGAGGGGCGGTCACACGAGGTTGCGGTCCCGTGCGATCATCGCGGCATGGGTGCGGTTCTTGGCGTCCAGCTTGCGGCAGAGCGTCTTGACGTGAAGCTTCACCGTCGCCTCGTGCAGGTCGAAGTCGAGCGCGATTTCCTTGTTCGACTGCCCCCGGCAGATCCCGCGCAGGACATCCGTCTCGCGGGGGGTCAGCAGCTCCGAGGCGGCCTCGTCGCGGTCGCGGACCAGCTGGAACGGCGCGTAGATCTCGCCCGCGGCCATGAAGCGCGCGGCGGTCACCATCGATTTCGACGCCAGCGTCTTCGGCACGAACCCCGCCGCCCCCGCCTTCAGCACCTCTTCGGCGAGCGCCCGTGTCGTGGTGCCGGAGATGACGGCGACCGGTTTGCCGCCGTTCGCATCGATCATGCGCCGCAGCCCCTCGAGCCCGTTCATGCCCGGCATGTTGTAGTCGAGCAGCACGAGGTCGAAGGCACCGTTGGCCGCGACCTTCTCGAGCGCGTCGGCAAGCGAACCGGCCGTCGCGACCTCGGCCTCGGCTTCGGACTTCAGGAAGGCGGCGATCGTCTCGCGGACGAGGTCGTGATCATCGGCAACCAGGATACGCATGGCGTGACTCCATCAGCTCCGGCCCGCGGTCCGAAGCGCCGCGCCGGGTTCCCTAGTTAGTGTCCAATCATTGCATCGGTCAATCCGCTCGGATCGCACGGGCGCGGGGCATTGGCGCTGTCTCGCCTATACCAAAGTATAGGTCGCCATCCTATTGCGCTGATGACCGACACCCTGCGCTATGGCAAGACGTCTGGGAATCTGCCTGCAGCACGCCACAAGGGGCCTCGACATGACATTTTGCACGCTCGCCCGTTCGCTGACCCTCGCGTCGGCCCTCTTCGCCGCGGGCGCCGCGGCGGCACTCGAACCCGCCGAGGGCGAGGTTCTCCTGACCGTGACCGGCGCGATCGGCCAGACCAATGCCGGGGATGCGGCCGAGTTCGACCGGGCCCTGCTCGAGGGGCTGGGCACGGTGGTGATCGAGACCACGACGATCTGGACCGATGGCCTTCAGACCTTCGAGGGGGTCGAACTCGTCGACCTGCTGGCCGCCATCGAGGCCGAGGGCACCAATCTGCGCGGGATCGCCCACAACGACTATGCGGTCGACATCCCCGTCGCCGACGCCGTCGAGGGTGGCCCGATCGTGGCCTTCCTGCGCAACGGCGAGGCGATGAGCCTGCGGGACAAGGGCCCGCTCTGGGTGATCTATCCCTTCGACAGTTCGCCCGACTACCAGAGCGAGACGATCTACTCGCGCAGCATCTGGCAGCTTGACAGGATCGAGGTGCAGCCCTGACCGAAGCCGGCGAGCGACCGCGACCGCGCCGTCGCCGCTTCGGCGGCCGGCGCCTGCGCCTTTTCGCGGTGGTCCTGGCCGGCGCGATCTCGCTTGCGCTTGCGCTCGGCCTCCTGGTCGAGATGGGACGGGAGATCGCCCGCGAGATCGACGCGCTGGCGACGGCCAACTCCGACAATACCCAGTGGTCCCTCGCGCAGACCGATGTGGAGCTGCTGGCGCTGGACGATGCCATCGACGTGGCATTGGTCGTCGATGACGCGGAGGTGGACGCCGACACCCTGCGACAGGTGCGCAGCCGCTTCGACATCTTCTACAGCCGTGTCAGCATCCTGCGCTCCAGCCCGATCTTCGCCTCCGTGCGCGAAGACCCCGTCGCGGTCGAGGCGCTGTCGCGGATCGAGGCGTTCCTCGCCGAGACGATCCCCCTGATCGACGCGGACGACGCCGGGCTCAGGGCCGCGCTTCCCCTGCTCGAAGCCCGGACCGAGGCGATCCGGCCCGATGTGCGCACCGTCACCCTCCAGGGTGTCGCCGCCCTCGCGCGCGAGGCGGACGATCAGCGGACCGGCGTGGCGTCGACCCTTTCGCTCGTCTCGAAGATCACGGCGGCGCTCTTCTTCGTCATGGTCGTTCTCGTCGCGCTGCTCGCGCATTTCGTGCGGAAGGAAAGGACCCGCGCCTACCAGGAGGGTCGGACACGGGCACGTCTTGCCTCGATCATCTCCACCTCGCTCGACGCGATCGTCGTGGCCGACCAGGAGGGCCGCGTGCTCGAGTTCAACCCCGCCGCCGAGAAGATCTTCGGCTATGCCCGCGACGAGGCGATGGGCGCCCGGATGGAAGACCTGATCGTGCCCGAGCACCACCGGGAGGCCCATGTCGCCGGGATGAAGCGTTACCAGGCCACCGGGGAACGGCACGTGATCGGCAAGGGCCGCGTCCAGCTCGAGGCGCGCCGCAAATCGGGCGACATCTTCCCGGTCGAGCTGTCGATCTCCTCGGCCGAGACCCGCAAGGGCGAGGTCTTCATCTCCTATGCGCGCGACATTTCCCACCAAGTCGCCGCCGAGCGCGAATTGATCAAGGCGCGCGACGAGGCCGTCGCCGGTGAAAAGGCCAAGGCGGACCTGATCGCGGTCATGAGCCACGAGATGCGCACGCCCCTGAACGGGATGCTGGGCACGCTCGACCTGCTGGACACGGGCGAGCGGCCGCCGAAGGAGCGTGAATACCTCGACATCATCCGTGCCTCGGGCCGCCAGCTTCTCTACCATGTCGATACCGTGCTCGAGATCTCGCGCGCCGAGGCGGGAAAGATCGTCCTTGCCGAAGAGCCGTTCTCGCTGCCCGCGCTCGTGCGCGAGCTGGTCGAAAGCCAGCGCGGCGTGGCCGAGCACCGCGGCAATGCGCTGTCCTATCTCGTCGAGACCGGTGGAACAGACCATGTCCTCGGTGACCCGACCCGGGTGCGGCAGGTCTTGCTCAACCTGCTCGGCAACGCGATCAAGTTCACCCGCAACGGTGCCATCGCGGTCGAGGCCGAGCGTCTCGATGACAGCGAGATGATCGAGTTCCGCGTGATCGACGACGGCATCGGCATCGACGCGGCCGACCTCGATCGCGTGTTCGAGGATTTCGTGACCCTCGACACCTCCTACACACGGTCCGTCGGCGGCACCGGACTTGGCCTCGGCATCGTGCGGCGCCTCGTCAAGGCGATGGGCGGCCAGATCGGCGTCGAAAGCACCAAGGGCGAAGGCAGCCTGTTCCGGGTACGCCTGCCCCTGCCGTCGATCGTCCGGTCGGCAACGCCCTCCGACCGCCCCGAGACCGCCGCGGATGGAGTGTCCGAGGCCGCGGTCGTCGCGCCGATGAAGGTCCTGATCGTCGAGGACAACCGCATCAACCGCATCGTGCTGCGCGACCTTCTCGAACAGGACGGTCATGCGGTGGATGAAGCCCATGACGGCCAGCAGGGCGTCGACATGGCCGCGCGCACCTCCTACGACATCGTGCTCATGGACATCTCCATGCCCGTGCTCGACGGTGTGGCGGCGACCCGCGCGATCCGGGCGGACGAGGCGCGGGGCACGCGCCTTCCCATCGTCGCGCTGACGGCGCATGCGGCCGCCGTCGACAAGGAACGCTTCCGGGCCGCGGGTGTCGACGACATCCTGGTCAAGCCGATCTCGCGGCAGGGTCTGCGCGCCGTTCTGGCCGGGTTCTCGCACAAGGGCATGCGGACCGGCGCACCCGCGGCGGCGACGCCTGCCGTTCTCGACCGCGCCCAGCTCGACGACCTGGGCAGCGCCCTCGGGGCAGGGAAACTCGCCGAGCTCCTGGCCGCCTTCCGTGCCGAGATGACGGATGCCGTCGAGACCATCACGTCCCGCCTCGCGCGCGGCGAGGTCGATTTCGGGCTGGCCGACGCCGTCCACCACGCGGCCGGCTCCGCCGCCATGTTCGGGGCAACGGCGCTGCGCGGCGAGCTTGTCGCGCTCGAAGAGCTGATCCGCAGGGGCGACCAGCCCGACCCGGCGACCGGCCCGGGCCTGCGGGCCACCTGGACCAGCACCGAAGCGGCCCTGACCGGCTCTGCCGAAAGGGGCTGAACCGGTCCGGGCGGTGCTGCGCAAGGCGGGGAGGACCCTCCGGCGCCCTGCCGCGGCGACCGCGCGCGGGGCGTGCTGACATCCCCCGCGGCCTGTGCCACTCTCCCCCGAACGCACCGCAGATCGGGAGGGAGGCCCGGTTCCCCATGGCGCCTGAGACCCCGAAACGGGCCGCCCTGATCGGGGCCGGCATGGTGGCGGCGACCCATGTCGCGGCCTGCGCCGACGCCGCGGGCGTCACGCTCCACGCCATCCAGTCGCGCTCGCCCGACCGCGCCC
>WVSO01000014.1 GCA_015689745.1 Rhodobacterales bacterium HKCCSP123
TCCCGAGGCGGACGGCGGCGGCAAGCTGTCGGACCTCGACGCCGACACGGTCGAGGAGATCGCCGCCGACATGGCCCGGCCCACGCGGATGAACCGGCTCTTGCAGGGCGACGTGGGGGCGGGCAAGACGCTGGTGGCGTTCATGGCGCTGCTGGTCGCGGTCGAGGCGGGCGGGCAGGGCGTGCTGATGGCGCCGACCTCGATCCTTGCCGGGCAGCATCACGCGAACCTCAGGCCGCTGGCCGAGGCCGCGGGCGTGGTGATCGAGATGCTGACGGGTGCCGACAAGGGCGCGGAGCGGCGCGCGAAACTGGCGGCGCTCCGGCGCGGCGACATCCACATCCTCGTGGGCACCCATGCCGTCTTCATGGATGACGTGGAATTCGGCGACCTGCGCCTTGCCATCGTCGACGAACAGCACCGCTTCGGCGTGCGCCAGCGCATCCGGCTGGGCGAGAAGGGGCAGGGGGCGGATGTGCTGGTGATGACGGCGACGCCCATTCCGCGCACCCTCAGCCTCGCCACCTATGGCGACATGGACGTGAGCGTGCTGGACGAGAAGCCGCCGGGGCGCACGCCGGTGACCACGGCGCTGGTTTCGGCGGGGCGGATGGACGAGGTGGTGGACCACCTGCGCCGCGCCCTCGCCGAGGGTCGGCAGGCCTACTGGGTCTGTCCCCTGGTCGAGGAAAGCGAGAGTTTCGACGCGGTGGCCGCCGAGGAGCGGTTCAAGATGCTGCGCGCGGCGCTCGGCGAGGGGGTGGTGGGGCTGGTCCACGGGCAGTTGCCCCCCGACGAGAAGACCGCCGCGATGGCGCGCTTCGCCCGCGGCGACACGCGGGTGCTGGTGGCGACGACCGTGATCGAGGTGGGCGTGGACGTGCCCAACGCCTCGATCATGGTGATCGAGCAGGCCGAGATTTTCGGGCTGGCGCAGCTGCACCAGCTCAGGGGGCGCGTGGGGCGCGGCGCGGCGGCCTCGACCTGCCTGCTGATGTACCGCCCGCCACTGGGCGAGACCGCGCGGCGGCGGCTGATGGTGTTGCGCGACACCGAGGACGGCTTCCGCATCGCCGAGGAGGACCTCGCGATCCGCGGCGCGGGCGACCTGATCGGCACCGCGCAATCGGGCCTGCCGCGGTTCCGGATCGCCGACCTCGAAGGGCAGACCGGGCTGATGGCGCTGGCTCAGACCGCGGCCCGGGCGCTTCTGGCGCGCGATCCCGGCCTCGAGGGGCCGCAGGGCAGCTCGGCGCGCGTCCTCCTGTGGCTGTTGGAGCAGGACAAGGCGATCCGCCTGATTTCGGCGGGCTGACGCGTTTTGTTCGCAGATGTTCTTAAAAAGTTCTGGACAGGTCGCCCGGAAAATGAGAACAAAGCGTTAACACGCAGATCAGAGGAGGCCCCGGCCATGACCCGCATCGCTGACATCCTGACCCGCTCCCGCGACACGATCCTGTCGGACGCGCTGGGTGTTCTGGCGCTGGCGGGATTCACGCTGGGCCTGCTGCACCTGCCCGGGCTGGTCTGAGCTTCACCTTTCTGCCTGCGGTCCGGCAGGGCCTTCGGCGCGGTGTCTGTCCCCAACCTTCCCGCGCCGATCCACTGCCCCCGCCCGGTTTGCCTCCCGGGCCCGGCCTTGCCGACGGACACGCTGACTGCCGCCGCCTCCTCCCACGGAGCGCGGCGGTTTTTTTGTCCCTGACGGGACCCGGCAGGATTTTGGAAAATCCTGCGGGCGCCCGTGGCGGGCGGCAGGACAGCGGCCCTGGGTCAGGCGCAGGCGGCATCTGGATTGCCTGCGGTCAGGCGCAGGGGGTATCTGGATTGCCTGCGGTCAGGCGCAGGGAGTATCCGGATTGCCTGCGGTCAGGCGCAGGCGGCGCGCTCGGCCTCCTGCATCGCCTCGGCGGTCGCGTCCAGCGACAGCAGGATCGAGGCGTGGCGGTTGCGGTACTCGCGCGCGGGTTCCAGCACCTCGTAACCGTGGAAGGGCGCGCCGGGGGGCTCGCCCCCGTCCTTCAGCATGGCGCGGAGCGCGTCCCGCGCGGCCTCGACCTCGGCGCGGCTGCGGCCGATGATGTCGGCGCCCATCAGCGCAGCCGAGGCCTGTCCAAGGGCGCAGGCCTTCACGTCCTGGGCGAAGCGGGTGATGCGCCCATCCTCCATGTCGAGATCCACCGTCACGGTCGACCCGCAAAGCGGCGCGCGCTTCTTCACGCTGGCGTGCGGGTGTTCCAGCCGCCCGCGATGCGGGATATCGGCCGCGAGCGCGAGGATGCGCTGCGAGTAGAGCTTGATCAGGTCACTGTCGGTGGACATGAGGTTTGCCTCCGGTCGGTCTGGCCTATAGGTAGCCGCGACGCCCCGATTTGCAAAGAGCCCGCCCATGCCCGCCTTCGACCCCGCGACGCTGCGCTACGACGCCACTGGCCTGATCCCCTGCATCGCGCAGGAGGCGGCGACGGGCGAGGTGCTGATGATGGCCTGGATGAGCGCCGAGGCGGTCGCGCGCACGCTGGAGACGGGGCGCGTGACCTATTGGAGCCGGTCGCGGTCTGCCTTCTGGGTGAAGGGCGAAAGCTCGGGCCATGTGCAGGAGCTGGTGGAGTTGCGCGTCGATTGCGACCGGGATTGCCTGCTGGCCATCGTGCGCCAGACGGGGCCTGCCTGCCATACGAACCGGCGGGTGTGTTTCTACACCGCGGTGCGGGACGGGCAGGAGGTTGAACTGATGTCGCCCGAGTGAGCGGCCGGTCGCCATGCGTATTTGTGGAAAGATGAAGGCTCAGAGGCCGACCATGCGGCGGATCTCCGGCGGGGGGACGCCCTCGGCCCGGTAGAGGCGGATCGCGCGGGCGTCGTCGCGCTTTGCAAGCCGCTTGCCCTGCTCGTCGCGGATCAGGCGGTGGTGGTGGTAAAGGGGCGTGGGCAGGTCGAGGAGGCGCTGGAGGATGACGTGGATGCGCGTCGCCTCGAAGAGGTCCTCGCCGCGGGTGACATGGGTGATCCGCTGCTCCGCGTCATCGACCACCACGGACAGGTGGTAGGAGGTGCCCATGTCGCGGCGCGCGAGCACGATGTCGCCGATCTCGGCGCAGGCCGTGGCGGGGTCGATGGGGATCCGGCCTGCATGGGCGGGGCCGGTTTCCTCGAACCAAGGGGCGGGGCCGAGGCGTGCCATGGCCCGGCCCATGTCGAGGCGCAGATGCGCCGTTTCGGGCCGCGGGCCGGTCGGTGGCGTGGCGGGGCGGCAGGTGCCGGGATAGACGGGGCCGTCGGGGCCCATCGCTGGCCCGGCGCCCTCCTGCGGGGCCGCCAGAGCCTCGGCGATGTCGCGGCGGCTGCATGTGCAGGGGTAGAGGAGGCCCGTGTCCCAGAGCCGGTCGAGCGCGGCTTCGTAGCTGTCCATCCGCTCGGACTGGCGCATCACGGGGCCATCCCAGGCAAGGCCGAGCCAGGCGAGATCCTCGAGGATCAGCGCCTCCCACTCCGGGCGGGCCCGGGCGCGGTCGATATCCTCGATCCGCAGGAGGAACGCGCCACCCCCGGTCCGCGCCATGTCATGCGCGAGGATCGCCGAGTAGGCGTGGCCGAGATGCAGGGGGCCCGTGGGCGAAGGCGCGAAACGGGTGCGGATCATGCGGCCCTATCGCTTGCGGAACACGTAGACGGTCGAGCCCATGTCCTTGGCCGTCAGGTGCGGGCCGTAGGCCTCGGACAGGAGGTCGGCCCGGGTCGACGCGGCGGCGAGCGCGGCCATGTAGCGGGCATCGGCCAGGGTCGCGTCATTGTAGCTGAGCGCGAGGTGCCCGCCCGCGGCCAGGGCCCCGAGCAGCCGGTCCAGCGTCTCGGGCGGGGCGGCGCCGAGGCTGACCACGCCGATGGCGGCGATCGCCGCGTAGCCGGGGGCGGGCGCGTCGCCCGGTTCGCTGAGCGAGAGCGTGCGGTAGAGGCCGAGGGAGCGGGCGATCGCGAGCATCTCGGGCGTGATGTCGGTGCCGTCGATGGTGGTAAACCCCTCGGCGGCAAGCGCCTTGCCCGAAAGCCCCGTGCCGCAGCCGAAATCCAGGATCGGGGCGGCCAGGTCTTCGCTGGCCGCGGCCAACGCCCTGGCGAGGCGGGCAGGTGTCCGGTAGCCCGCGCCGGTCACGTCGGCGTCGTACGCCTTGGCCCAGCCGGAATAAAGCGCGCGGGTCTCTTCGACGCTGCGGGGTTTCCACAGCTGGGTGTCGAGCGTGCTGCCCTGGGGATCGTCGGTCATGGTGTCAGGCTATCGCGGGGTCTTCGCCCGCGTCCAGATCATTCCGCGGCGGCGGCGGGACGGCCCAGCCAGCCCGACCAGGCGGATTTGGCGCGGTCGGTGTAGGCCTTGTAGCGGTCCTTGCGCCCGCGGCGGCCGGCCTTGAGGCCCTCGACGGGCGGGAAAAGGCCGAAATTCACGTTCATCGGCTGGAAGGTCTTTGCCTCGGCCCCGCCGGTGATGTGGTGGATCAGAGCGCCCATCGCGGTGACCTGCGGCACGGGCGGCAGCGTTTGGCCGCGTAGTTCGGCCGCAGCGAGACGCCCGGCAAGCAGGCCCATCGCGGCCGATTCCACGTAGCCCTCGACGCCGGTGATCTGGCCCGCGAAGCGGATATGCGGCTTCGACCGAAGACGCATCTGGTCGTCGAGCAGGGTGGGCGAGTTGATGAAGGTGTTGCGGTGGATGCCGCCGAGCCGCGCGAAACTTGCCTCCTGCAATCCGGGAATCATCCGGAAAACAGCAGTTTGCGCGCCGTACTTCATCTTGGTCTGGAAGCCCACGATGTTGTAGAGCGTCCCCAGCGCGTTGTCGCGGCGCAGCTGGACGACGGCCCAGGGCTTCACGTCGGGCTGGTGCGGGTTCGTGAGGCCGACGGGCTTCATCGGCCCGTGGCGCAGCGTCTCGCGGCCGCGTTCGGCCATGACCTCGATCGGCAGGCAGCCGTCGAAATAGCCAGCGGTCTCGCCCTCGTGGAACTCGGTCTTCTCGGCGGTGAGAAGCGCGTCGATGAAGGCCTCGTACTCGTCGCGGGTCATCGGGCAATTGATGTAGGCGCGCTGTTCCTCGAGCGTCTCGCCCTTGTCGTAGCGCGACTGTTCCCAGGCGACGGTCATGTCGATCGTGTCGGCATAGACGATGGGGGCGATGGCGTCGAAGAAGGCGAGGCTCTCCTGCCCGGTCTCGGCGGCGATGGCGGCGGCGAGCGCGCCCGAGGTGAGCGGGCCGGTGGCGATGATCGTCGGGCCGTCTTCGGGCAGCGCGGTGATCTCGCCGGTGCGGATCTCGACATTCGGGTGCGCCTGCAGGCGCGCGGTGACGGACTCGGCGAAGGGGTCGCGGTCCACGGCGAGCGCGCCGCCCGCGGGCAGGCGGTGGCGGTCCGCCATTTCCATGATGAGAGAGCCCGCGGCCCGCATCTCCCAATGCAGGAGGCCGACGGCGTTCTGTTCGTCGTCATCCGACCGGAAGGAGTTCGAACAGACCATCTCGGCGAGCGAGCCGGTGCGGTGGGCGAAGGTGCCGACCTCGGGCCGCATCTCGTGCAGGATGACGCGCGCGCCGGCTTCGGCCGCCTGCCAGGCGGCCTCGGACCCGGCCATGCCGCCGCCGATGATGTGAATGGCTCGATCGCTCATGCGGCCGGGATACGGAACTCGGCCCGGCCGCACAAGGGCAGGCTTACCAACCGTCGGTGATGGCCATGTAATCGCGGCGGGTGAAGACGGCACCGCCCCCGAGGTCGAAGCCCAAGGTCAGCGACACCAGATTGCGGGTGTAGTTGCCGTCCCGGAGCTGGCCGACGCGCCCCTCGAAGAAGGCGCCGTTGTTCAAGCTGTAACGTGCGCCGATCGTGTAGTGGCCCCAGGTGCCGCCGCCGAAGCGCGCATAGTTCCACGCTTCGGTCGATGCGAGGACCTCGAGGCTGTCGGTCATCTCGTAGGAGGTCAGAACGCCGAAATAGGTCTCGTCGGGATTGTTCGCGACGCTGTAGCGTCCGACATAGGCTTCGAGGGACCAGGCGTCGGTTTCATAGAGCGCCTCGAGACCGAAAAACCGGGCTCCGGACCGGAGCCATTCCCAATCATCACGGCCTGCGAACACGCCGACGGTCAGGTCGGAATTGACGGCATAATATCCGTGCAAGGCCAGGCCATGCCCGGAGTCGCCGTCATCGTATGTCATCGCATAGGCATCGACCTGCACACCGAACCCGCCGCCGAGACCGTAGGAGAGACGACCTTCGACGCTCGCGACGCTGTAGTCTCGATCAACGGAGTCGTTGTTTTCCAGAAGGATGCTTGCGCCGTCGAAACCCTGCGCCAAGGCGCTCGAGGCAGTGAGAAGGGCCGCGAAAACGGCGGCTGCGGATGTGTGTTTCATTACTCTGTCACTCGTGAATGCTTGCACTACACCGCCCAGAAAGGACGCATGAGAGTGGCCGAGGTCAACCAGGGTCAGGGTGCGGCCTGCCAATGGAAAAGGCTGTGTTGTCCATGGACAACACAGCCCGTCACGCGTGATGGCCCCGGACGCGCCCTAGTTCCAGGCGTAGTCTTCGGCGAAGATGTTGTCCGTTGCCTCGTCGTGGTCGCGCTGCGGGGCCGGCTCCCGGCGGGTCGCCGTGGTGTCAGGCTCGGCATCCGCCACGGGTCTCGCATAGGCCTTGAGCGCGGCGAGGTTCATCGCCGGCGCAGGGCGGGGTGCCCGGGGCGTGATGATCACGCGGGCCGCCGCGTTGATGCGGCGTGGCGAAATGCTGCGGCTGAACAGGCGGCGGCGACGGCGGGTGCCGACCTTCGGTTCGGAATAGGTCAGAAGGAGGGCGGCGATCAGGGCAAGATCGCGCCAGAAGGACCCGAGCTCCTCCTCGACACCCAGTTCCACCATGGCGAGATAGCTGGCGTAGAAGGTCATCAGCGCGATGATCAGCGCGGCGGCGCGGGTCGAGACGCCCGTCATCACCATGAACGACAGGATGAAGACGATTGCGGCCGCCGTGGCCCCGTCGAAGGGTGCGGGCAGGATCGGGGAGAACAGGGCGCCCAGGTCGGTGCCCGGAATGATCTGCAGCGCGACGGCAAGGAAGTAGGATGCAATCAAGATCCGCAGCGTGGTTTGCGCGGTGGTGTTGAATGCGACGTGTGTGGCAGATCCCTGTGACATGACCGGTGGTCCTTTTGAACTGGCAGCTTCGCTCCCCCTCCAGGCCAGAGCAGGTGGCCTCGGCGAGACGGCGTCACATGTGACCTGACACGCCGATTGGGAGCGATTCCGGGGTGAAATCGTGAGAATGTCAGCGTGTTTTTGTGGCCTGTTCTGGGCAGATGTGGCCAGAATCGGGCAGGCTCTGCCCAATTGCGGCGTTCATCGGCGGGGGAGGGCGACACGCGGCGGCAGGATCCCCGTTTCGGGGCGCGGTGCGACATGCGGCCGGCCCGGCCCGGCCCCCCACCGGGGATCGGTGCGGGCACCCGTTCCGTCAGGCTGCGGTGCCGTCGCCCTCGTCTTCGCCTTCGCCCTGGTCGGCGATCCAGGCCACGCTGACGACCTCTTCGCCTTTCGCGGTGTCGAAGACCTTCACGCCGCCCGCGCTGCGCGAGCGGAAGGAGATGCCCTCGACCGGTACCCGGATCGACTGGCCGGTGGAGGTGGCGAGCATGATCTGGTCGTCCATCTCGACCGGGAAGGAGGCGACCAGCGCGCCGCCGCGCATCGCCTTGTCCATCGCCATCACGCCCTGGCCGCCGCGTCCGCGCACCGGGTAGTCGTGGCTGGACGACAGCTTTCCCGAGCCCTTGGCGGTGATCGTGAGGATCAGGTCCTCGGCCGCCGACATCTCGGCATAGCGGTCGGGGGACAGCTGCCCCTCGGCCACGGCGACCTCGTCCTCGTCCGCCTCGATCTCTTCCTCCGGGGCGCCCGCCATCAGGCGGCGCTGCTTCAGGTAGGCGGCGCGTTCCTGCGGATCGGCCTCGAAATGGCGGATCACCGCCATCGAGACGACGCTGTCGCCCTCCGCCAGCCGGACGCCGCGCACGCCGGTCGAATCGCGGCCCTTGAAGACGCGGACATCGGTGGTCGGGAAGCGGATCGCGCGGCCGCCCGCGGTCACCAGCATCACGTCGTCGCTTTCCGAGCAGATGCGCGCGTTCACCAGGCTGACCGAGCCGTCCTCGGGCAGGCGCATGGCGATCTTGCCGTTGCGCATCACGTTGGTGAAATCCGACAGCGCGTTGCGCCGCACGTCGCCCGCCGAAGTGGCGAAGACGATCTGCAGCTCGTCCCAATGCGCCTCGTCCCGGTCGACGGGCATGACGGCGGCGATGCCGGTGCCCGGTTCGATCGGCAGGATATTGACGATCGCCTTGCCGCGGCTGGCGCGGCTGCCGAGGGGCAGGCGCCATGTCTTGAGCTTGTAGACCATGCCGCTTGTCGTGAAGACCAGGAGCGGCGTGTGCGTGTTGGCCACGAACAGCGATGTGACGACATCGTCTTCCTTCAGACCGCCACCCGACAGGCCCTTGCCGCCGCGCCGTTGCGCGCGGAAATCGGCAAGCGGCGTGCGCTTGATGTAGCCGCCCTGCGTGATGGTGACGACCATGTCCTCGCGCTCGATCAGGTCCTCGTCCTCCATGTCGCCGGACCAGTCGGTGATCTCGGTGCGGCGGGGGACGGCGAATTTCTCGCGCACCTCGGCCAGCTCGTCCGAGATGATCGACAGGATGCGTTCGCGCGAGGCGAGGATGGCGAGGTAATCCTTGATCTTGCCCGCAAGCTCCTCGAGCTCGTCGGTAACCTCCTTCACGCCCAGTTGCGTCAGGCGCTGAAGGCGCAGGTCGAGGATCGCGCGGGCCTGCGTTTCGGACAGGTTGTAGGTGCCGTCTTCGTTCGCGGTATGCGTCGGATCGTCGATCAGCTTGATGAAGGGCAGGATCTCCTCGGCGGGCCAGCGCCGCGTCATCAGCTTCTCGCGCGCCTCGGCGGCATCGGCGGATGCCCGGATGGTGCGCACCACCTCGTCGACATTCGAGACGGCGACGGCAAGGCCGCAAAGCACATGCGCGCGGTCGCGCGCCTTGCGCAGCTCGAAGGCCGTGCGCCGCGCGACCACCTCCTCGCGGAAGTCGAGAAAGGCCGTCAGGAACCCGCGCAGCGTCAGCTGCTCGGGCCGGCCCCCGTTCAGCGCGAGCATGTTGCAGCCGAAGCTTGTCTGCATCTGCGTGAAGCGGAAGAGCTGGTTCAGCACCACCTCGGGCGTCGCGTCGCGCTTCAGCTCGATCACCACGCGCACGCCGACGCGGTCGCTCTCGTCCGCCACGCCCGAGATGCCCTCGAGCTTCTTCTCGCGGACCAGTTCCGCGATGCGCTCGATCATCGAGGCCTTGTTCACCTGGTAGGGGATCTCGTCCACCACGATGGCGTAGCGATCCTTGCGGATCTCCTCGACATGGGTTTTCGTGCGGATGATGACGCTGCCGCGCCCCTCCAGATAGGCCTTGCGCGCGCCCGAGCGGCCCAGGATCAGCGCGCCGGTCGGGAAATCGGGGGCGGGGATATACTCGATCAGCTCTTCCGAGCTGAGATCGGGCTGCTTGATCAGCGCCTGGCAGGCGTCGATCACCTCGCCCAGGTTGTGGGGCGGGATGTTGGTGGCCATGCCGACGGCGATGCCGCCCGCGCCGTTGACCAGCATGTTGGGAAAGCGCGCGGGAAGAACCGTCGGTTCCTGCTGCTTGCCGTCGTAATTGTCCTGGAAATCGACCGTGTCCTTGTCGATATCGGCCAGAAGATAGGCCGCGGGCGCGTCCATCCGCACCTCGGTGTAACGCATGGCCGCGGGGTTGTCCCCGTCCATCGAGCCGAAGTTGCCTTGCCCGTCGAGCAGCGGCAGCGACATCGAGAAGGGCTGCGCCATGCGCACCAGCGCGTCGTAAATGGCCGAGTCGCCATGCGGGTGATACTGGCCCATCACGTCGCCCACGGGGCGGGCGGATTTGCGATAGGGTTTCTCGTGGGTATTCCCCGTCTCGTGCATCGCGAAGAGGATGCGCCGGTGCACCGGCTTCAGCCCGTCGCGCAGGTCGGGGATCGCGCGGGAGATGATGACGCTCATCGCGTAGTCGATGAACGAGGTCTTCATCTCGGCCGAGATGTCGATCGAGGGCCCGTGGTAGGGCACCCGTTCGGGGCCGGATTCGGTATCGTTTTCAGGGGGTTCGGGCGTGTCGTTCACGTGCTCGGCCTGTCTGTCACGAATGCTCTATATCTTGTTGTGCGGCAGTATACGTGGCCCGGATATGGGGTGCAATGCCGGAGGGCCGCTTCCTTTGGCAGCCGGGGCATGCGACTGCCAACACACTCTTTTCGTTGATTTTTAATGAATCAGAGGCACTCTGGAGCCGTGGAAGAGGCAACATGAGAGGTGCCCCATGCGCGAAACCGAGACCGAGCTGCTGCTGAAGGGATACGGGCTGACCACGGCGGAGATGATCTACCGCATGCCCGATTACCGGAGCGTCCTGAACACCTTCGTCTGGCAGGAGTACGACCTGGCCCCCGACTACCCCAAGCTCTTCGAGTTCATCGAGTTCTGGCAGGACGCGATCGAGGGGCCGCTGCATTCGGTCCGCTTCGTGCATCGCAAGATGATCTCGCCCGGCGAATGGCGCAACGTGACGGGCGAGTTCACCTATCACTGACCGGCGTGGCGCGCTCAGGCGGCGGCCCGGGCGCGCGCGGCGGCGATCCAGATGCCCATGAGCACCAGGCAGGCGATGCCGTTCCAGGACGCCATCGACAGGCCGAACATCTCCCAGGCGACCTCGTCGCACATCACGATGCCGCTGCCGATCTCGGGGTTCAGAAGGTCGGCCATCGACATCGAGCCGAGGTCCTCGGACCCGCCCGTGCAGCTCAGGTTGAGCGTCCACCAGCCGCGCTCCACCCCGGTGTGCAGCAGCGCGATACCCGCGTTCACGGCCATCGACAGCGCGCCGAGGGCCGCGATGGCGGCATGGGGAAGGGCGGCGCCGAGCGCGCCGATGGCAATGGCCGCGGCATGCGGCCAGCGCTGCCAGAGGCACATCGCGCAGGGCGCGAGCCCGCCGATGTACTGGAAGCCGAAGGCGCCGAGCAGCACGGCAAGCGATCCAAGTCCGGCAAGGGCGATCAGGTGGCGTCGTGTCATGCGGTCCTCTCAGGGTCGTGGCCTGGCCGCCGGGCGCGGCGCCACATGTCTAGTGCAAGGCGCAAGGGGTGCGCCAGTCTCACAGCCCGAGCCATCCCCGCACAAGGCTCGTCAAGGTCGCCCCGGCGGCGATCAGCGTGGCGATCCATGCCGTGCCCAGGACCATGCCGAGGATCACGAGCAGCCCGTCGCGCTGCAGAAGTCCCATCGCGACGATGACGACGGCAATGCCGGGCACCGTGTTGGTGGCGGGAAGGGGCACCAGGATCGACCCGCTGAATAGCACGAGCGCCACGCCGACGAGCTGGTCCAGCGGCCTGTGCGTCAGCGCGATCAGCCGGGGACGGCTGACCGCCTCGATCCGCAGGAGCCAGGGTTCGGAGCGCCGTGCGAGCGTGGCAAGCCCCTCGGACGTCACGGTCCGCGCCCCCAGCCTTGCGGGCAGCCAGGGCAGGCGCCGGCCGATCATCACCTGTCCCGAGACGAAGAGCAGCGGCAGGGCGACGATCTGGGGGATGCCGTAGAGAAACGGGATGCAGCAGGGTAAGGCGAGCACCAGCAGGAACAGGCCGAAGGCACGCTCGCGCAATTGTTCGAGGATCCAATCGAGCGTGACCGTCTCGCCAGTCGCATCCGCGGCCAGCTGGCCGAGGCGCTCGGATGTGGACTGGATCTTCGAGGCATGCGCCGACATGCGCGTCACTCCAATGCGGTCGGGGTCCGATGGGGCGCCCGGATCATCGCGCACCGCCTAGCAAATCCTCTTCCGGCCCACCAGCCTGCGGCTGCGCGATTGCGCAGCATGCGCGATTGACGGCATGTGTTCGGCGGCGTAGGCAAGCGCCAGTGCCCGTGTGGCGGAATTGGTAGACGCAGCGGATTCAAAATCCGCCGCCGCAAGGCTTGCCGGTTCGAGTCCGGCCACGGGTACCACTTATATAATATTTACAGTTACTTAAGCGGCGGGCCCTGTGTTGGTCCGCCGGTCAGTCCGCCAATTGCTCAAGAGCCGGAGCGGCGACTTAGCGCCTTACACCTCCAGTCATGCCGCGATGAAGATAGCCGCGAGGAGCGACGCACAGACCACCAAGGCGGGGGGAATGACTTCATAACTTGCTCTTCTAACTTAACATGCTGCGTGGTTGATCTGCATCAGGCCACGTCCCGAACTGGTGTTTGAATGAGTTCGGTTGAATATAGATCTCTACTGCGCAAAGCTTACGCGCTCGCAAAATGCAGTGAGAGACACCCAATGAAGAATTTTTTTGGTGGAAGAAACTGTTGCGCATTTCTGCTTTCCAGTGTCATCAGCTTGGTGTGGCAGGACGCGAAAGCAGCAGAGTTCTTGCTGCTTCCCGGCTCACGCACCCTAGCAATTCTGGGCGAGCTCGAGATGGCGGATGTGTCCGAGTTTGAACGACAGCTTCAGCGCGGCGTGGATGAAGTAATCTTGTCAAGTGACGGTGGTAGCCTGAACGCTGCTTGGGAACTAGGAGCTCTGATCGCAGACAATGGCCTCCGCACGATCCTTACCGACGAGACAGATTGTGCAAGCGCCTGCGCAATTCTATTTCTGCATGGCTCTGAAAGGTATATGTCCCCTACCGCGCGTTTAGGCGTTCATCTTCCCTTCTTCTCAGAAAGCGGCGCAAATTTTCAAAATATTTGTCTTTCCCTAGCCTACGAACTTACCGAACACTTTATAAACTCTGGTCGTGTAACCGATCATACAGTGCCCGGGTGGGATGGAGAGTTCAATATCACTAAACTGACTTATTCTTCGAGGGCCGCGGCACGTGATGTGCTAATCCAAATTTTGGCTGGTGCTGATGTTTCAAACTTTTGGGGCGATGTGTCTTTTGAGAGAGAAAGATGGGTGCGTTCCATTAGTCCAAACTTAAGAGAAATTCTAACTTCTCTTGATGTTGGTGGAGCCGCCATGTATGAAACTTCTAATGGGTTTTGGCAAATAGTAAGACTTAATGATGTGAGGGAAAGGGAAGCGCACGAAGTCACTCCGCGACTTGCGTCTGATGAGATAAGCTGTCTCACATATGCGTATCAGATTGGGGCTAGAGAATTTCTGAGGTTAACTGATTTGTTGGAGCAAAGTAATGTTTCATCAGATTTTTTGCGACTTACAGTAGAAACTCCAAGTGACGCTATTCGGTGGTTGTCCCGGGATAGATTGCTTGGATTGAGAGTTGTGACTGAGTAAAAGTCGCGGCGCTCAATGCCCGCTAATTCTTCAGAGCGCAATATTTCTGGTTATATGCGTCGCGAAGAAAGCCTCAAATTCTTCGGACGGTTTAAAAACGCAAATTGGATGCATGTCACCATGCAGGCCAAGTCGCATCTTCAGACGCATAGCCAATTAGAACTTTGGCTTCATTTCAGCACCGAAACATGCCTACCTTTTGATATGCGGTCGTTACGTTTCAATCTACCCTCTTCCAAGAGAAGGCCCAGAATGCTATATGATAGATAATCCTTGGCGCCGCCGCCGTAGTTGCTTTGAAGGCCCAGTGCCTTCGAGCAATCGGCATTGGTAACACCATCGGTGTTTGCTTTTGCAAGCTCTACGATCGCATCCTTTAGGAGATCTAGTCCGATTACCGCCTTCTCGTATACGCCGGAGGGCACTTTGAGGTCTGCCCGCAGCCTGCCTTGTCCCTTTCCCGACGGAGTAACTGCGTTGGTCAGGAAGCCGCCGGTGGCTTCGGTGCCGAATGCAGATATCAATTCCGCTTCCAGCTTGAGCGCTTGTTCTTCCGTAAGTCCGTCCGCAAGCTTCGTAGTGACCACCTCGTGACCAGCGGCCATGATGTCTTTGATGCGCTCACCCTTAGCCGTGCTGTCAACGTTGATTGTATGTTCCCAAGCTCGGTTTCCCGTGCCCTTTCCGATGTAAAACGGCAAGACTGGGTTCGCGCGAGGGTCCTTGAGCGCGTATACGTAATAGGAGGCAACCTTACCGGTCATCCGTCGCACCTGTCTGTCAACCAAGCATTCTTAGTGCCTAACAACTTTCAACATTGCGCGCACAACTCAACTCTCTTGATCGAACTTGATCAAAAAAAACATTGCCTCAAGCATGGTCAACACAGCCGCGATGCGTCAACTTAGTGAAGGCTCGTGATGTGGGATGACAACTTGTCGGTTGCGGGTGGGAGCCGTATGCGCGACGCTAAGAGGATCAGCAGCCCAACACAACTTTCGCGCAAGAAGGCGGGTAGCGGAACCAAACACGCGTGTACAACCCTAATCACGGCTGGCAAACATGGACGCATCTAGGTTCAAGGAAGTTGAGCTAGAAAAACTCAAGCTGGATCCTGAAAATCCACGACTTCCGAAGTACGTCGGGCGCTCTCAACAGGAGATGTTCGAATTTTTGGCGAAGACTTCGAGCATCGATGAGCTCATGTCCGCCATCGCAGAGAACGGCTTTTTTGCAGCCGAAGCCGTGATTGCCATTTTTGATGGCGAAAACTATACGGTTGTCGAGGGAAACCGGCGTATCACGGCGGTTTTGCTTTTGGCAGGCCAAACCTTTGATGGCATCACAAAGCGAATAATTGACGTGAGGGAACACGCTCGGCATCGTCCGAGCAGGCTCCCTGTCTATGTTTGTGAAGACAGAGCTGAGGTTCTTAATTATCTCGGCAATAGACATATCGCCGGTGTCAAGGCGTGGGGCGCACTCGCCAAGGCGAGATACATCCGCCAGATCTTCGACACAACAAGCTCAAGTAAGACCTTCTATGACCGATGCCTTGACGTGGCTCGGGTGATTGGTAGCCGGCGCGATTTCATCTCTCGGACGCTGCGTGCACTTAGTATTCTTGAGCTTGCTGAGGAGCACGAATATTTCCAGTTGCGCGGCGTAGATGAAGAAACAGTCAAATTTTCGATCATTTCAACGGCAGTAGACTATCAAGGCGTCAACGAATTTCTCTTTTCAGATCATATTGATGGCGAAGCCCACATACCGGCCGTACCGAATTTCGATCGCGTAAGGGAATTTTTCTCGTGGCTGTTCGAACGAAAGCCTGACAATACGACGCTATTGGGAGAGAGCCGAAACTTATCCCGTTTGTCTAAGGTCCTAGCAAACGAAGAAGGACTTAATGCGATCCGAACGGGAGCTTCGTTGGATCAAGCTTATCTTATTACGACCGGCATCGACGACGACTTTGATGTTCTGTGTAATCAAATACAACGTCATCTACGAGAGGCGATATCTATCGTTAGCGATGTAAAGCCAACAGAGGAGCGACAAGACTTGGCGAATAGCATTGCCAAACAGGCAAGGAACTTGTCGCGCCTTCTTGAGGACGAATAATTGTACGATCTCGGGCGTATTGAAAAAACGCGCGCTCACCTTCTGGCGGATACGCTGGAAATTGCAGTTGCTTTTCTTTCCTACGAGTTGGTTTCGCAAGCAGATGCTATTGGCCTACTTGAAAGTTTGCCTAAGTCAGAAGGCGACTTGGTGAATGTTGACGAGCCTGATGTTGACGATGATGGTTTGCCGGACGACGTATCAAATATCGAACAGAAATCGAACGAGCAGCGTTATGTAGAAGATGCCTTTCGTACCCTCGAATACCGAGCTGCCTGTCTCGGAGAGATCTATCCGTATGAAGTTGGGGATGAAGTACTTCGTATAAAGAGCGACCTGAGTGAACTGCAGTTTCTTTATCTCTTTCTGTTGGCCTGCGCTCGGACGCGTACGTTCAAGCCAAAAAAGGGTGATGCCGATTATTTGGATCGAAAAGGCATAGTTCAAAATATTTCAGATCGCTTCGAGGAGGTGTCTGCGGCTTGTCTGCGTGAGATGATATCACCTCACGGTCGCGTGTTTATGTTTGGACCAAACTCTGACGATAGGAAGCATCATTTTGGCTCTGCTCTAAAAGATGCACTTCCAATTCTTGCGCGCACGCTTGGCATGGCGATGGCCCCAGGTTGGCAGCCTCCCAGCGGCGCGTCGGGAGATGGCAAGATCGATATCGTAGGCGTTTACGATTTCAACGATACTGCGGAGGGTTTCCTCGTTGTGGTGGGCCAGTGCGCTTCCATCGAGGATGAAAAATCTTGGCAGCAAAAGCGGCAGGAAGCGGATTTTCTTCAGAAGACAGGTACCTTTCACTGCTTGGTATTTCCGTCTCCGGCACTCTTCGTGCCCGCCTTTTTTCGCTCGCCGAACGGTACTTGGATTGACAAGAATATGGTGTCTGGTGTGATCCCGATTGATCGATTGCGTATGCTCAAGACGTTGGCCAACTCGACCTCCCTGCCAGACGCTCAAGCCATGCTGCAGGCCATTGGTATTGAGGTCGTCACCGTGCCGTAAGCCAGATAGCCACAGCGCGACCATGAGACAGCGTGAGCTGATCACGACGGACAAGTGGACGCCGGCAGAGCTCTTCCGTGTTGCTTTGTCCATTCCAACCTGTAGTAGTTCTCTTGAGGCGTCGCACAACATGAGGGAAACGAGCATGTCGAGGAAGTGCACAGCGATTGATCTCTTTTGCGGGGCTGGTGGCCTGTCTGAGGGGTTTCGCCAAGCTGGTGTCCATGTGCTGGCGGGTCAGGATATCGACGGCACGTTCGGGCAGACCTTTTCTGCTACGCACAGTGAAGCAACGTTTGTTGGTGGGCCGATCCAGGAGATCTCAGCTGAGAGCCTGCTTGGCGCAGCGGGCTGTGAGCCGGGGCAGGTCGATATCCTCATCGGCGGACCGCCATGTCAAGGATACTCGGTTTACAATCACCAGCGTGGGGCCGACGACCCTCGGGCCGGGCTCTTCAAGGAGTATTTGCGTATTGTGGAGGCCATTCGACCGCGGTGGCTGGTGATGGAAAACGTCACAGGTATCACATCGATTGCGGGCGGGGGGATCGTTCGAGAGATCCAAGCTGGTATGCGCCGCCTTGGCTATCGCGTAGACATGAAGCTTCTCAAGGCGGAAGAGTACGGGGTTCCACAAGAGCGGCGGCGTGTCTTCTTCATTGCGACATGCGAGGAGCACGCGCCTATCCTCTTCCCAGAGGCTACTCATGGGCCCGAACTCACACCCTTTGTGACTGTGTGGGACGCTATTTCTGATTTGCCACCGCTAAAGAATGGCGAGGACGCAGAAGCGCGACCCTACGCATCGGAGGCCAAGAACGCTTATCAGGCTCTTTTGCGGGGCAACCTGAAGTACTTGTACAATCATAGTGCGCCGCGCCTATCAAAGACCAACCTCGAGAGAATGAAGCACATACCACCCGGAGGTTCTTGGCGCGACATCCCCTTTGAGCTTCTCCCGGAGGGCATGAAGAAGGCAAAGCGCAGCGACCATACAAAACGATACGGGCGCCCAGCAAAGACCGATCTTGCATGCACCATTCTGACCAAGTGTGACGTCCATTGGGGGGCCTACATTCACCCTACGCAGGACCGCTCATTTTCGGTTCGGGAAGCTGCTCGGCTCCAGTCTTTCCCGGACTTTTTCAACTTCGCGGGCAGCAGGACCGAGCAGTATGTGCAAGTGGGAAATGCAGTGCCGCCGGTTTTGGGGCGAGCAGTCGCGAACGCGATCCTAGATGCAGACACGGCCCGCAAGCATGACAAGCCGGGCATTAGCGAGCGCGGTCTACTGCATGCCGTTTGACCCATGTGATGCCGTAGGAGAAGTGCTGGGTGCTCGGGCCCGCCGGGGATACGATCCGGCTTCCGATGGGTTTCATTGTCCATATATTGGTTCTCGTTGTCCGAAACGTTCCCAGAGCGTTCCCGACGGAGAAGCGTACCCGGTATGTACTTTATGGCGCAGCAAAAAAGGCGATCGCGAACCAAGTCGTGACTTGATTTGCGTCTGCCCAAAGCGTTTCTATCAAATTGATTGGCTAAAAGCCGTCGTTGAGCATTGCTGGCCGTTTTCTCCTCCGAAAAATCCTATCGTCGCCACCGAAGTGAAGATGAAAGGGTTTGGAAATGTGGATTTCGTGATTGCAGATCAGGCTTCAGATGGAAGTATAGGCCATTTTCTATCAGTCGAACTTCAAGCTATTGACATAACCGGCTCTGCGTTCCCTGCCTACAAAGCGCTACGTGCCAACGAAGTATTGCCCAAACGCCCCGTCTACAACTTCAATTGGGACAATGTCTACAAAAGGTATATTACTCAGCTTATCCGCAAGGGCTACTTTCACCATCATTGGGGCACAAAGATAGTAGCAGTAATTCAAGATCAAGTTTATGACTACGTGCTGCAGAAAGCAGCATTTATGCGCTCATCAGATATCAAAGACGCTACTGTAAATATCGTATTTATGACTTACGTTTTCGAAGATGATCCAGAAATTCCAGGTCAGTTTCGTCCGACCTTGAGGCGGGTTGAGGGTACAAGTCATTCAAGTTTGCAACAGGCGATCCTCTACAAGGAAGCGCCATCGAAAGAAGCGTTTCAGAAGAAGATTGCAGAAGCATTAACGCGGAGATAGCATAAATGACCGGTCAGGCCGAAAACAAATCAACTAGCAGTCGGGAGCTAAAGATTGGTCCCGTCGTTGAGTGCATAGTAGCCATCGGATCCAATAAACTCTTCATTCTTCGATAATGGGCGCCCGCCGTAAAGCATTCAACACATAGATAACTGAAAGGGGCTATCGCGGAAACGACGGACCTTTCTGGAATTGAGCCATGCCCGCCCGAAGCCCCCGGACAAACCGCTTCGCCAGTTCGATCTCGCGCTCCGTCAGGGTTTCAGACGCATCCTCGGCCCAAGGATCGACCCCGGTCACCAGCACCTTCTGGATCGCGTCCAGAGCCTCCAGATCATCTTTGCCGAACGCATCGGCCACCGCCCGGATCACGCGCGACTTGATGTCGTCCAGCGCCCCGGACCCTTCCAGCGCAGCGATCGCCAAGTCCAGCGCCGCCTCGTTAGCCATCGGCGTCGTCCATCATCGCCTGCCGGATCGCGGCCACGTCAACAGACTGCGAGGCTTGGGGAAGCGTGGCGAGTAGCTGCTCCAGGCGCGCCAGCTTGGCCTCCAGCGCTTCCAGCCGGCGCTCGCGCTCCAGAACCCGGCTGACCTCAGTGAGAAGCTGGACGATGTTACGCCCCGCCATTGGGTCCAATCGTCCGTGAGCGATTGCGCTTGTGACGGACCCCATTGCCGTCCGAATACCCTTGAGCGTGTTAGTCTGGAACCTCGCCTTGCGCGGCAGGTGGATAGGCAAGCCGGTCGCGGCGTTCATGACCATGTTCGTTTCGTCGTCAATCTCCAGCTTGGCGCGGGTCAGGTCGGGCATGATCGGCTCCTAGTGTCGGGTGGTGGATGCGGCGCGCAATGCCGCTGCGTGGTTGCTCAGCGCCTCTGCGAGCGCCTCCATCGATGCCGAGAGGGTCAGGGCCGCTTCGATCAGGGCGGGCGTCCAGCGGGCGCTGTGGGCGCGCATGGCGGCGATGCTGTTGGCGAGGCTCCCGGTCTGGTCGGTCACGCTGTCGATCGCGCCGCAAGCGTGGCGGGTCAGGTCCAGGATCTCCTGGGGGTGCAAGGCATCACTCATCGGGGTCTCCCATCATGTCGCGGATCTGTGCGCCACGGGCCGAGAGGCGACCGATCAGGCGGCGAAGGCTGTCGAGGAGAAGGTCCGCATCCGCTCGGTTCTCGGGCAGGCTGGCGCGGATGGTGGCGCGGGCGAGGTTGTGCGAGATCCAATCGCCATTCGCCAACCGATCGAGATGCGCGATGCAGGACCAGATTTCCCGGTCAGTGGCGGTCGTGTGTGGCGGACCCAGTGCGTCCGCGTCTGTAAGGTGCTGGTTTTCCGTCATCGTTTGCGTCCGGTCCCAGGCACCGAGATAGGGAAAGCGTCTTGCTCGATCGGCTGGTCGAAGCTGTGCCGGTGGGGTTTCTGACCTTTCCAGTCGATCTCTGCCATGAATGCGCGAATTGCGTTTCGCCCTTGTTTCATTGGCCTAATCGCACCTTTCGACTATGCTTTCTGTGTATTTTCGCACCTTATCACGGCCTAGGCTCTGCATCACGCAAATTCCGCACACATGATTTCTGGCGGTTGCCTATTGGCGAGGGGGTGTTCTGAGTGTCGGGTTGATGTGCGCGGCGTGTTGGGCTTTCCGCCGGGTCTCGATGTCTCCGTGGGGATAGCAGAGAAGGGGCAGGTGGCAGGCGTGTACGCCTCTTTCGCGAGGCTGCGACCCCGCCGACGGCTCTTGGCCCTCCATCCTGAAGGCCTCAACCGTTGGCTAGTGCATTTCGTTCGCTGCTCAGCGCAAAGTTGACCAAAATCAAACTAGATGCGACGAACCTCCAAGCAGGGTGAAACGCCCAATCTTTCTCTGTTCGGATGAAGGACACAGACGACAGAATGACCGAAAAAGATATCCACAGACGACGCGCCATCATGGCGGCTGCATTGGCTGAAGAAGTGAATATCCGAGGTGAAGCCTGGCTGTTTGAAGAGATGTCGCCAGCAGATCTAGAGCGTGCCACCCAAGGCCTTTTATTTGACGAAGTGCATTTCAGAGATGAAGACGACGAATTCTGGAATTGGTACTTCGACAAGTTGGATGAACACGAGCGTCGAATTGAAAAGATCTGGAGATCGCTACCGTTGGATCACCTGCGTTTCGTGTCAAAGAAAGAAATAACAAAATGGTCAAGGGATCAAATTGATGTGGCCCTGCAGCTGATCGATGTTGGAAAAACAGAGGATCTCTGTATTGAACCGTTTTACCTATTTTCGTTGGCGCAGCGACGTGGTTTTACTGGAACATTGGAGGAGATTGAAGGTATGACGTTGGTGGAACGTATGAACGTGCTTAAAGCGTTCGATCAAATAGATAAGTCACAAGGTAGGGAATACCGTCAATTTATTAGAGCAGACACCCTGCTTGGATATCTTCTAATATCATATCCATTAGTAATTGGAGCGCTAGTATGGATGTTTCTGGGTTTGCCGATCTTTCCAGAGAGTGAACAAGAACTTCAACTTATTCCAAATTGGGCCCTCCCGTTTATTAGCTGGGCCGCCGAGAATGATGTTCTGTTTCTTGCTTATCATTTAGTGTCCTTTGGACCGGCTATTCTGGCGGCGATTTGTTCTCTTCTTCTGGTGATGTACGCGAACGTAGCCCGCGAAATTAGACCAAAGGGCTTCTGAGCCCTAGACAACGGTTGGAGTTTGCACGGCGGGAGTGAGCTCGGCAACGAAATCGACGGTCGCGCGATGCCCATCTATCCACCCCGAACCTCATTCCAAGACCACGCTGTAATTGTATATATACGGGCGGAAGTGACTTCCTCCTTTGCTTCCGCCTTTGAGGTTATCCCGACTTCCGCCTTTGAAGGGGGATGACCTTGGCCTTTTGCGGCCTCTCCAGCGCCTTGCTGAGCTTGTCCAACAAGGTCGGGTGAGGGTTCGCCCCGACATGCACAAGCCATCGCTTCAAGCCGGTGTAGTCGATGATCCACTCGGTTGCGTTGCCCTTGCCGCCGCGCTCGTGCTGGACCGGGACCACGACAAGGCAATTCACCAGGGCTGTGTAGTTCGTCCGGGCCTGCCGCGTCGTGACTTGCCCCCACTCGGCCATCTTCTTCATGCCGGGGTAGATCGGACCGCCGCCGCGTAACTGACGCCGCGCGTAGGCGCCAACCATCTGGCAAATCTGGCGCTCCATCGAGACCGGCACGTTCTTTGCCCGCTCCAGCGTTTTGCGAAGGTGGTTCACGGCATCGCGGACTTCGCGCTCCCGCTGCGGTATGCGATCACTCATCTTCGACTACCTCGCCGCTCAGGTCGGCCATCATGCCCTGCATCACGCGGGCTTGTTTCGGGGTCGGTCGCCAGCCGGGGCGTTTCACGGCCTTGAGGATCGAGAACACGAACCTGCGTTGCCAATTGTCGCCCTCATCGATCAGCCGCCGCGCGTGGAAGTGGACAAACTCATCGATCTGGGCGTCATTCATCGACGCGCCCTCCGATCGCGCTCCCGCCGCCACGCCACGATCGCGTCGGTCTGCCATTTCGGGGGCGGGGCAGGTTCGCTGTTAAGTGCGACGCGGAGTGCATCGCGCCCCTCCGGCGTCATGGCGCCAACAGCGCAGAAGCCGTTGCAGTCGCGTTCGACCGGGCTGAAACAAGCCTCCACCACTAGATAGGCATGTTCCCAATCCTCGGGGGATTGCAGGATCAGCGCGTTAGAGAGGCTGCGAAGGGCGCTCTTGTGTCGGGTTGATAGCCTGGGCCAGATCAGGGCCGGTTTCGGAAAGTGTGCAGTCATGTCGCTGCCTCGTCGCTCGCATAGGCATATGGTCCTCTCTGCCTTTGGTTGTCGTGACGGGGCGCGTCCGGTATCTTCAACGTGCGTAGTGTTGATCCGGCCCGCGCCCTATTGCTCTCGGGGGTGCGGGTCGTTTCAGGCGGCGCCCTGCGGCTCCTCGGAAAACAGCCTCTCCACATGCTCGTGAAGCGCCGCGCGGTTCCAATACAGTTTCGCCTTGGGGCCGTTGCCCATTCGGATCGGGGCCGGAACAGCCCCGGTCGCCACATCGCGCATCAGCGTCGATCGGCTGCGACCGCCCAGAAAGCGGCGCGTTTCGTCAATGTCGGCCAGTCCAGCCTTTTCCATGATGCTCTCCATCGTGAACGGTGGTTGATGGAGAACGAATGGCAGCGCCGACCTTTGCCGTATCCACGCAATATTCCCGGACCGCGACAAGCGCGCGTTGTAATCAAATCTCTTTCAATGGCTTAGCTTGAAGATAGGCCAGCCATAAAATCCTGACGTGTTCTTCATTTGGGTCGGTGCGCGCTCGCTTTGCGCGTGACTTGCGGCCTCGATCGACGTGATCCCTGAGCTGCTCCGCATTGACCCCGAAACGGCGCTCCATTTCCTCGAAGCTGCGCTTCTTGCCGGTGACAGGATCATCGCGCAGGTGCTTAGCTGTGGTGAGCGCGCTACTGACTACTGGCTTCTTCCCCGGCCCATCCTTTGGAGGAAGGTCGCCGCGTGTCAGCATGTCCAGTGCAGTCCGACACAACGGTTCAAGATCATCCCCGCGAAACAGAAATTCCGCGTATTCAGCTTTGAGGTGCCGTTCATATTCTTGCGGGTTCTTCGCCCTCATCAATGCGATGTCGAAGATGCGATACAGGTCAAGCGGATGTGACATAGGTTGCCCACCCCTCCATAATCTCCCGGCGCTGATCGATCGCATCGCCCCGCCAGTATGCCGCTGTGACGTCCTCGCCCATGATCGCCCGAAGCGAGTGCGAGAGGCATAGCTTCGTGAGCGCCACGTCCTTCCGGTGCGCGACCGCCCACTCAAAGAAGCTGCTCCTGAACCCGTGGGGCGTCTCAGCGCGGCCCATGCGCCGCATCTTCATCCGCAAGGTGTCTTTCGTCATGGGTCCGTCGCTGCCGGGGAACAGGATGCCCTCTGAGCGCCCCTGTGCGGCCTCCAAGGCGACCTCGATCGCTTCCGGGGAAAGAGGCACCCGGAAATCCCTTTCGCGGGTCTTGGTGGCCTTCATGTGAGATCCGGGAACCGTCCACACGTCGCCCTCGATCTCCTCGATCCGCGCCATGATGACCGGTGTCGTCCGTGAGGCGGTGAGTATCAGGAACCGAAGCGCCCGCGCCGACGCGCTGTCGATCTCTGCGAGGCTGGCATAGAAGGTTGGAACCTCCTCCCAGGGGATCGCGTCGTGATGCTCTGCCCGGTGCGCCTTCTGGACCGGTCGCAGTCGGTTGCGAAGCCAACGGATGCCCATCATCGCCCGCGACACGTCCAGCGCCGTTTCATCCGCGATCCGATCGAGGACCATCTGTGTTCTGGTGAGCGCCTTCCTGGCGGTGTCGGGCTTCGCTTCGACGCGCGGCCAGATCCGGCGCATGTCGTGGTCGGTGATTTGATCGACCGGGATCGATCCGATCTCCGGGATCACATGCTGCACCAGGGGCGAAAGCCACCGGCCTCCCGTGTTCCGCAGTTCGGGCTGAATGATCCGGTGATGCTCCTCCGCCGCCTCCGCGAAGGTCGGGGCTGTCTCGATCGGCTCCTCGACTTCGACCTCCTGGCGGGCTTCGAGGGGGTCAACGCCCGCCCGGATCTCCTCCTGCGCCGAGATCGCCGCCTTGCGCGCCGCCGCGAGAGACGTGGCGGGGTAGGGGCCAAGGCTCATCTCCCGGCGCTTGCCTCGAAGCTGGAACCGAAGAACGAATGTCGGTTGCCGCCCCTCGCGCTTGTACAGGTAGAGACCGGTTGCGCCCGTGACGCGGTGCTTGCCCGGCGCTGCCGCCTTGATCTGGGTGTCCTTGTCGATCTGGTCCGCCATATTGGTCCACCACTTTGTCTGCATAATGGTGGACCGAAGATGCACAGGATGGTGAAGGGTGGTCAATGCGCGATGTGCGCGGGGCTGTGAAGATGCCTCTAAAATATTGTATAATATAGAAAGATGGAGAGGTATGGGGCAGGGTGGTGAAAAGATTGTTCGAGACCGGCCACGGGTACCATTTTGAATCCATTTTCCTGATTTCATGCAGGGACTTAGGCGCGTTTTGTCGTTTTGGGGTCCCCCTTCAGGTCACACATTACCTAGCTGTGCCGGCGGGCTGAATGCTGCCGTAGATGGGCGAGCGGACGCACCTTATACCTTGATGCTGGTTCCTCTTGGGTCTACCTTCGATTCTGCCACTGGGTTCGCCCGGGGCTGAAAAAGGTCGCGCCGCGACACTAACCCAAGGAGACGACACATGGGCAAAACCACCCATCTCTTTCGTGCTGCCGAAGCACGCCGCGTGAAGCACCCCGTATTCCCCGAAATCGAGAAACACTACATGACCGTGCGAGCGGTCGACATGCCCGACGGCATCCGTAAGGACGCCAATGCGCGTGACGGGGAAGGTAAGGACCTTCGCAAGCAGGTATACCGAGAGGTCCAGCGCAGCTTGCTTGCTGACCAGTCCCTGCCCGGTACGTTTGACCTCAAGAACAAGGGCATCGTCATTCTCGCCGATTCCGTCAAAAAGGTGGGCGAAAACGCCTACGAGGTCACGATCTCCGACGGGCAAGGCATCGTCGATGGCGGACACACCTACGAGATCATCTGCAAGGCGCAGGCTGACGAGAACATCCCGGAGGACCAGTATATCGACGTGCAGATCAGGACTGGTGTCGACGAGGACTTGATCACGGAGATTTCTGCCGGTCTCAACACGGGGATCGCAGTGAAGCACCACTCCATTGCGAACCTCGACGGGAAATACGACTGGATCAAGGATGAGATCGACGGCGAGCCTTACGAGAGCCGCATCGCTTGGCGGGAAAGTGACGATGGCGACTACGACGTGCGTGACCTCATCTGCGTCATGGAGGCGATGAACGTCGTCGACTTCCCGAACGACAGTGGCGTTCACCCGCTTTCCGCTTATGAGGGTCGGGAGCGAGTGACCAAGCGTTTTTCCGACGACGCCGACCGGAGTGAGCTTGACCCCAAGCTTTCCACGTATCGGAAATTCCGCCCGATCTTGAAGGAGGCCTTGTATCTCTACGACCTCATTCGGGCTGAGTTCCGCGAGGTCTACAACCGGGAAAAACTGGGGCTCGCTGGAGGCCTCGACATCGTGGAAAAGGCGCGCAAGGGCCATAAGTACGATTTCCCGTTCGCAGGCCTTCCGCCTGCTGAGTATCGCCTGACCAAAGGCGCCCTATATCCCATCTTCGCGGCCTTCCGGAACAAGGTCTGGATCAACCCGGAGACGGGCTTGGCTGAGTGGGATGGTGGCTTCCAGTCGGTCGTCGACCTTTGGCGTGAGACCTCGGTCGAACTGGCGCGCCAAACGCAGGCGGCCATCAAAGACTACGGCCGCAAGCCGGACGTCTTGGGTAAATCGCGTGGCCATTGGAACAACGTCCACAAGAGCGTGGAAGTCCACATGCTCCGCGCTCTGCGCCGCACCTAGTCATTGGTCTGCCACCGCGCCCTGCAACTTCGCGCGGTGGCAGATGCTGCGTATCAGGAGGTTGGCAAGATGATCTCGCTTAGTGATTTGGCGAACGGTGCAAAGCGCCTCAAGGAGTTCGCCGATAGCGTGCAGCAGCTCGATTTGAAGGAGGCACTTCTTGAGCAGCGTGAGCTGTTGCAAGACGCCCGTGAGGCGATAGTTGACCTGCGCGCGGAAAACGCCGCGTTGAAGGAAGAATTGGCGGCCCGGGATGATTTGTCAGCAAGAACGGCAAGTCTCGTTGACTGCAAGGGCTTCTTGTATCAGGCCGGGGAAAATGGGCAGCCGGTGGGACAGCCGTTCTGTGGGGCGTGCATCGAGCGGCGCGATGGTCTTTTCTTGACAGCGAAGGTCGTCCAAAAAGGAGGTAGCTTCCACTACGTCTGCCCCAACTGCGATGCGGACTACGGACGGCCCCAGACCTTTCTACATCGTTGATACCGCGGCCGTCATGGGCTGCGCGAGGCCACTTCTGCGATCCTGGCGACGGCGCGCGTGAACGCGGGGCCGTCAAACCACTTCATCCGGCCTTTGCCGGGTGCGAAGTGTTCCTGCATCTGGGGCAGGCGGCCGGTGGCGATCAGAGCGCCGATCTCCGGCTCGGTCAGCTCGAGCAGCTCGCAGGCCTGCTCCATGCTGTAGCGGCGGGGTGCGCGCTGGATCATGCGTCGCCCTCCCGCAACTGTAGCTGGGCGTCGATCTCCCGGACGGCGACAATGTCGCCGAGGACCGGGCTGCCGTGCGACCACGCCTTCACGAACGCGCCCTCGTAGCTCAGGGAGGGGTCGACCTCCCGCAGCTTGGCGATATGGGCGTCGATGCGCTCCTGCGCGGTTGTCTTCTTCTTCCGAAGGTCGGAGATCGCGGCGTAGTCGGACGCCGCTTTGTTGACGTGCTTACGCGCCGGGGGCAGGCGGCCGGTGCGCTCGTAACGCTTCGAGGCCTGAAGGGCGTTCAGCAGGAGCGCGCCCTTGTAGGTCGACACGGCCCGGCTGAAGGCCTTCTCGAAGGTGTCGCCGTCGCGCTGCATCGAGAGCGCCAGCTCGTCGAGGTGTTCGCTCCAGCGCGTCGAGGACAGGGCCTCGACCTCGTTCCGCTTGGCGAGAGAGACCGCGCGGTCGAGGCCGGTCTTCCCGCCGTGGGGGTCGAAGGTGGTCGATTGGTAGTTGCTGCTCATGCCTTGGCCTCCTCCTCCGCTTTCAGCGCCTTCGCCGCCCTTGCGAAGACGTCCGTCTTCGCCTGCCGCTCCGCTTCCTTCAGACGGCCATGAGCCTGTCCGATCTCCGACTTCCGAAGTTGCGCGCTTCCGCGCAGCCGCCGCACCAGCGGCAGAAGCTCCGTGATCCGCTCCTGCGCCGCGTCCCTCTGCTCCTGCGCCGTCGCCAGAGCCTCCGTCGCGTCCGTCAGCTCGGCCTCCAGCCGCTCGTAGGCCGCCTGCGCCAGCCGGACCTCCTTCTTCGCCTCCGCGATCATGTCGCTTGCCATAGGTCTGTTCTCCCATCATGCGCGCCAGCTCGGCGCGGGCTTGTTCCATCAGTTCGGGGTCTTCCCCGGCGGCGAGGATCGCCTCGGCCGCAGCCTTCACCCTCTCGAGGAAGGCGATCTCGTGCGGGTTCCCGCTCTTGCCGACGTCGGTCGCAACCATGGCCGCGATCTGCTCGCGGATTTGCTGCTTCATGGCCGGGCCGAGATCGGGGTCGTTCAGCATCCCGCGCAGCCGCTCGAGCTGGTCGCCGATCTCGGTCAGAACCTTGGGCGCGCGCTTCGCGAGGACGCATCTCGCGTAGGGGTTCGCCCCCACATCGACGACGCTGACCTCCTCGATCTCGAGGTCTTCGAGCTTGTAGACCATGCTGTCGGTCTCCTCGTGGTGTGTGGGCGGCGAGGTTGACAAAGAGACCCCGCCGCCCGGAACGCTCGGCCGACTGTGAGCGACGCAACCGGAGCAGGTGCAGGGTAACAAACCGCGCCTGCCAGTTCACGGAAAATCGACATAAAACAGGGGGTTAGATCTGTTCGTCCGACAAGGTCCGGATTTGTCCAGGTGTGCCTCCCCTGAGGAGCTGGATCAGGCCTGCGGCGGCCTCCAGCTCGGCGTCGGTGCAGTCTTCGAGCCGCTTCCCGGTCTTGCGGCGGCGCGTGGTCTGGGCGGCGACCAGCGCGCGACCGGCGTCGATCAATGTCGCGGTCGGGACCCCGTGCAGCATCTGGGCCGCGAAGGCGTGCCGGAGCTTGGCCTCGGCGGTCGCGACCATCTCCTCGAGGTCGTCGGCGAGCCGAAGCAGGTCAGCCATTGGACTGACCCACCGCGCGCCGGACCTCGTCAATGTCGATGACGTTCGCCATACCCAGCTTCTCAAGCCGCTTCGTGGCCTCCTGAAGCCGGTCGAGCGCGCCGCGCAGGGCCTCGTCTTCCCGCTGGGCCTTCAGCGCGTTGATCACCTGCGTGATCATCCAGACGACCGACCGCGCGACGTCGTGGTCGAGGTTGCCGGAGACGACGGCGTTCGTGATCGTGCTGATCGCGCGGCGGCAATCGGCGATGGTGTTCGTCCTGATCCGGTGCGTCCTCTGGAGGAACATCGGCGGCAGAACCTGCCCCTGCGCGATCCTCTCGCGGGCCACCACGTCCTTCGTCTTCGGGCGGCCCTTCTTGGCGTGTTCGTCGATTGTCGCGCGGCTCTGCGCGATGATCTCGCTCGTCTCAGGCATGTGTCAGCCTCCTAGTGGATCGTGGCGGATGCGGTGCGGATCGCCTCGGCATGGGCGCGGAGCGCGTCGCTCAGGGCGATCATGGACGCCGCGAGGGCCAAAGCCTCGGATTGCTGCTCGGCGCTCCACGCGCCGGATATGGCGCGGATCGTGCCGAAGGACCGGGCCAGCTCGTCGGAGCCTTCGATGGCGGCGTCGATCTCGTCCCGGGCCGCGCGGGTCAGGGCGATCAGGTCGGCGGCGTCAGGTAGCTGCATCGTCGTCGATCTCCTCGGTGATCATGGCGCGGACCTCGTCGAGGGCGCGGCCCTTGGCTGCGATGCGGTTCGTCAGGCGGCTCAGGGCGGCCGTGAGAGCCGCGTGGAGCTGTCCGGACGGGTCAGACCCCGAGGCGGCCGTGGCGCGGCTCACGGCGGCGCTAAGAGCGTCCCCGGCCAGCGTCCGGTCGAGCAGCTCGACGGCGCGGTAGCAGTCGTGGACGGCGTCGCGGGGGATGCGTGTGTCCCCGTCGGTGTCCCTATTGTGTCCGTCTGTGTCCAGCATCGTATTTCATCGTATGATCTCAATGGGTTGCGAGGCGCAGTTCGGTTCCTGAAGTGTGACGGCAAGGGGCCGACGGGTCAACGAAATAAGGGCGGGTGGGGGGTCGGAGTGTGTCCCGATCTGAGGGACGAGCGCGGTCTGTAGGCGACGCCGCCGAGGCGCGCGGCCTGTTTCTGCTGGGGACCGGGCCGCGCGGGCGTCTCGGCCAGAGCTTCGCGATCCCCGAAAACGACCTTCCTGTAACTGGAAGGTATGGCGCGCGGACCTGTCACCAAGCGCGGGGTTATGCGCGGGGTCTGGGCGCGGGGTGTTCTGGGGCGCGGTCTGGGGGGCGCGGGGGGCTGGGGGGTCTGGGTCATTCTCTCGATGCTGCTGCCGTTCACCCGGGGCGGTCGCCGCTGTCCGCGACCGCCCCCGTAGGGGGCAAGCTGAAGGGGAACGGGGAACGAGGGGTGTAAGTGTCTGGGGTTATTGGGGTTTTCTGGGTTCGTTCACCCTGCCGGAGGCCGCCAAGGGGAACGGGGAACGGGGAACGAAAGACCACGCGATAACAAGCACTTAGGCATCCCGTTCCCCTCCGTTCCCCGGGGAACGACGAGGGGAACGGGGAACGAGATCACGTCAGGGAGAAGCCGCGACGGGTCGCGCGACCCTCGCCCTTTTCCCAGCCCGCGAGCGTCCCGTTCGAGGTCTCGCGCGGCTTCTTCAGGAGCGTCTCGAAGGCCGCGAGCGCCCGGCCGGTCCAGCCCTTCGCCTTCCCCGGCCAGCCCGCGACGGAGCCGTGGAACAGCTCCTTCGCCTCGGTGACGCCTTCGACCGACGAGACCCCGCGCTCGGCCATGACGGCCGCCATTGCCTCGATCATGTCGTCGACCTCGACCGCGTGGGCCGTCTCGCGCTTGATCGTGTCGCGCTCGAAGGTCGTCAGGCCGTCGTCGCCGACGACATGCCGGAGCCGGATCGGGTCCGGCTGCCTGCCCCTGAACTTCGGCGTCGGCACGATCTCCGAGACCGTCACGTCCTTCCCGGGCTTCGAGATCGTCAGGACGTAGTCGACGTCGGCGACGAGCTTCCCGCCGCCCCGGCTCCACTGGTAGCCGCCCCGGTAGTAGTCCCAGCGGCCGCCCTTGCGCGTGTCCTCGGCAGGGTGGTGCAGGAGCAGCACGGCCGCGCCCTCGGCCTTGATCCGGTTCACGGCCAGCCCCAGCGCCTTGAAGCCCTCTGTGTCCTCGCGCGGCGCGAAGCCGGAGACCGTGTCGAGGATCACGACGTCATGCCCGTGTCCGAACGCCGCCAGCTCCTCGCGGCCTTCCTCGGTCGTCAGGTCCGGCGGCGAGTGCTCCGACCCCCGGATCGTCGGGATGAAGCCGTCCTTGTCCGCGCCGTGGCGGGCATTCAGCGCGGCCATGAGCTGCTTCAGCTTCGAGCTAGGCTGCTCGGAGGACCAGATCGCCACCTTGAACGGCCTGTCGGTCTCAGGCAGCCCCAGAGCCGCCGACAGACGCCGAAAGCCCAGCCCGAAGGCGAGGGTAGTCGCGAAGAGCGTCTTCCCGGCCCCGGGGACGCCGAACTTCAACGTCGAGCAGCCGCGCTCGAGCAGGCCCTCGACGATCCAGTCGGTCGTCACCAATCCGGCCACCCTGAAGAAGGCCTCGACCTCGGCCCGCGCGGCCTCCTGCTCGGAGGTCGGCACATAGATGCGCGCCAGCTCCCCCAGCATCTTGTCGACCCAGCGCCGGATCATAGCGAACTGACGGCCCTCGCGGTCAACAGACCCCCACGTCTTGTTGACGGCCACGCAGACCTTCGAGCGGTCCAAGTGGTCGAAGGTCTGGTCGAGCAGCTCCTCGAAGAAGTCATGCGTCCCGAGGGTCTCGCCGGTCGCGGCTTCGAGGCCCGCCCGGAACCGCTTGTGTTCGCCGAAGCAGGCGTCGCGGCCCATGAAGCCCCTCAGGGTTTCCTCGTCCCAGTCGAGGCTCAGGTCTTCGGGGAGCCGACCGGCGTCGAACTCCCGCATGAGAATGTCGATCAAGTTCGTGGTGAGCATCTCTAGCCCTCCTAGCTTGCGCCGGGGGCGGTAGACGTCTACTCTCCTGATCCTGATCTGAAGGAGACTAGACGGCCGTCCTCGGCAGTCTTCAAACACCCCGCCCGGTTCATTCCGGGCGGGGTTGTTTGCTTCGGTGGTCTCCTTCATGGGCCGAAGCTATGGCCCGCGAGGGGTGGGAACAGACCCGCGCGGTTGGGGCAATCATGGCCGCCGGGGCGGCCGTGATCAATCGGTTCCGGGCGTTACGCAGCCGAACAGCTCTTGCGGCTCGTCCATGTGGCTCGATACCTCTACAACACCTTCCGGATCTGCCACGAAGATCATGTGGCGGCTTTGGATGGGCACGCCATTAGCGTTGCGTTCGATCTGCATGACGAAGAAACCCCGCCCCGCAGTAATGGGTTCGAGCTCGGCCACGCAGCCATCGTTGTCGCAGGTGAATACCGTCAAGTAGTCTTCATTCCCGCTAGTTTCGCGGAAGACTAGCCGCTGATCGGCAATCAGCACTTCGCCGCCTTCTATGAGGCAAACCCAAGTCTCGGCATGAGCCGCTCCTGCCGCCAGAGAAGCGGCGAGCGCAAGGAACAGGGTCGACCGGATCATGCTGCGGCCTCCCCGCCGATCTTGGCGCGGGGCGCGTCCTTGAGAGCCTCCAGCACCTCGTTGCGGCTCCAGTAGACGCGGTGGCCGAGCTTGATCGGCTTCGGGAGATCACCACGCTCGACGTCGGTGTAGATCGCCGCACGGCTCCGGTTGCCGAGCAGCTCGCCGAGCTGGTTGATGTTCAGGTATTCGACCATCTGGTCCTCCATTGGCTTGTCCGTGTTTGGATGCCTCTAGGGAAAACCACGGCAAAATCTCGATCAAGCGAAATCGACGGTATCGGCTAGATATTTCTGTTCCAGAACAATGGGTTGTCTGGCCCAGACACATGGAAAACGCAGGCCCGGTCGGGGCTTAGACCGGGCCTCGCGCGTCAGGGTGACGTTACGTCAACTTGGCGCGGCGGGTGGACCGGATCGCCCGCATCGCTCGTCAGGAAGGCCGCCCAGCGTTCCAGCGCGACCCGGCGATCATGCAGCCGGTCGTCGCGGCGGTAGGCGGCGACCACGCGATCCGGGTCGGGCGAGTGGTCGAGGCAAAGCTCGCGGACCTCGTAGGCGATGCCCTCGTTCTCGGCCCAGTCGCGGAACGTCGCCCGAAAGCCGTGCGTCGTGACTTCCGGGTCCTTGGGGTAGTGATCCCGCAGCACCTTGATCACCCAGTCGGTCGTTACCGGCTTCGCGCCCTGAGCGACGAACAGGTAGCCGTCGCGCGTCGCCGGGGACGCCGCCCTGATCACGTTCTCGGCCTCGGGGGACAGGGGGACGCGTAGGGGCGTCTTCGCTCCCTTCTTGAGCCTGTAGCGCGGGGGCAGGTGCCACACAGGCCCGCCGCCGTCCATCTCGGCATGTTCGTAGTAGAGGTCGTCCCGGCGCAACGCGCAGCACCCTCCAACGCGGAGGCCGGTCAGGATCGTGAACCGCAGGGCCAGCTCCGCGATGCTGTCCCCGAGGCTCATATAGAGCGAGGGCATCTCGCGCCACGGGACCGACGCGCGGTGCTTCACGACGGCCTTCTGCGGCCCGAGGAGGGTCCGCGCCTTCACGGTCAGGTTCAGGTCGACGGGCAGGTCACGGGCGGCCGCGTGCTTCAGTATCTGGCCGGTGCGCTCCAGCGCCTTGCGCGCGGTCTCGGGTTTCGAGCGCCAGATCGGGCGCAGCGCCCGGGCAAGGTCATTGCCGGTGATCTCGGTCACGGGGATCGGGCCGAGGGTGGGGGTGACGTAGCCGGTGACCGGGGTCAGCCACCGCTTGCGGGACGCCTCGGTCGACAGCTCGGACTTCTTCGCCGAGTAGACCTCCTGCGCCATGACGGCGAAGGTGGCGCGTTCGGTCGCCCAGAGGCGCGCCTGCTCGCGCTCCTGCCGCCGTCTTTCCGCGCGGGGGTCGATCCCCTGCCGGACCAGCTCCCGGGCGTCAGCGGCGCGCTGACGGGCTGTGTCGAGGTCCGTGTCCTCGCCGCCCAGCCCCATCGCGCAGCGCCGACCGTGTAGGCTGAACCGCAGGAGCCATTTGTGGCCGCCGCCCTCCTTCTTCACGATCCAGAGGCCGCCGCCGTCGCCGTGCTTCCCGGGTGGGAGCTTCGCGATCTGGGCCTTCGTCAGTTTGTGCAGGGGCATGTCGGGTCTCCATCTGGGTCACACATTCCTAGATGGACAGAACTAGACGGCCTCGGACACGAATGGAAGCAGAAATACCAGCGTTTGAGGGGCTTTGCGCGGATCGTGTGGACGACGGCAGGCAGGCGCGGACGTCCGGAAACAAGCCCAAGGGTCCGGCCACGGGTACCACCTCATGCCGGAGACCGCGGTCGCGGCCTGCCGTCCAAGCGTGGCCGGCGAGCTCGATTCGCCGTTGGACCCGGCCCGCCGTCCCGGCCGGAGGCCTTGCCGGGATTCGGCGGGGACGCGGCAGCCGCGACATACTGTTTCCAGGTCGGGCCGGCCGCATCGTTGCCGCGTCAATGACAGTGACCGGCGTCCCTCGCCCTGCGATCACGCCGAAGATGCCCTCAAGGTCCCGGTTTCGTTGGGCCTGCCGTACGGCGAGGCTGCGGCGCGGGGGGCGGCACCGTTTCACCTGCCTGCACAATCGGCGACAGGGGGGCAGGGCAGGCGTCGGGAATCGGGCGCCCCGGGCCGCGCGCCTGAAGTTCCTTGAAAATTTTTCGCTTTCTACGACGCCCGCGTTGCGGATATTCAGGAAGGACCCCGGCTGGGGGGTGATGTCTGAACAGGCCTCGGGGGCGGCCGCACGAAGACCGTATCCGGGATGCGGGAGACACGTGCGCCGTGCGACCTTGCCGGTTGCACAGATCGCGATTGCCGGTGCCAGCCGCGAGGACGCGCGGCGGTATCGCGGCGGGATCGGGTGGCTCGTCTCTCTGTACCCAGCGACGGTCGACGCGCGGGTCGCGCCCCAGGACCCCGAGGCATCGCCTGCCGGTCGAAACCAGTGATTGCCCGGAACGCGGGACGGGCCGGTCTAGCCGGTCGTGTTGACGAGTGGATGAGATGACGAGCTCCAGTGACCCAGTGCCCGCGTTGCACCTTGTCGGCTCTCTCGCGGACGGCCGTGACGACGGCCACGCGGGAGGCCCGAGATGACCCCGCTTTCCGGCGGCCCGGGCGCGGGGCGCCTCTCCTCCGACAGCAACGACGACACCACGGGAACCACGGGCACCGGTGATCTCTCGGGTGCCGCGAACGCCCCCGATGCCGTGGATGACCCGGCGCTGACGACCGACAGCCTGACCCCGCTGACGATCGACGTCCTGGCGAATGACACGCATCCGGACGGCGACCTGCTGACCGTGTCGAACCCGGTCCTGAACGACCCGGCCTTCGGGACCGCCGTGGTTCTCGGCAACCAGATCGTCTTCACGCCCTCCCCGGCGTCGATCGGCCAGCCGGTCGAGATCACCTACACGGCCACCGGTCCGGATGGGCGCAGCGACACGGCGACCGCCTTTGTCACCGTGACGCGTGCGCCTCCGCCACAGGGCGACGTGGACGGCGGGAAGACGGGGGGGATCATGGGCCGCCTCGCCGACGCCTCCGCAGCCGACGCCTCCGCAACCGACGGTACCGCAGCCGACGGCGCGGGAGCCGATGACGACATCGCGGTCGGCGGGTCCGCGGTGGCGGTCGGCGGATCGGGCGACGACGTGTTCACGCTCGATCCTGCAGATCCGGCCGATGGGCTTGTGCCGGTCACGCTCGACGGCGGGACCGACGGCACCGACGGCAACCCGGAGGGCCCCGAGAACGGCGACGCGGGCGACATCCTCGACCTGAGCGACCGGTTCGAAACGCTTGTGGTCGAGCTCGGGACGGATCCCGAGACCGGGACGGTCGATGGCCTCGATGGCGACGCGACGCCGGATATCGCCTTCGCGGAGATCGAGAAGATCCTGACCGGACGGGGCGACGACACGATCGACGGCGGTGCCGCCGCCTCGGCGATCCATGTCGACACCGGTTCGGGCAATGACGAAGTCATCGGCGGCGCGGGCGACGACACGATCGTGACGGGCGAGGACGATGATTTCGTGGCCGCCGGCGGCGGCGACGACAGCGTCGAGGGCGGTTCGGGTACCGATGTCCTTGAGGGGGGCGAGGGCGCGGATACCCTGCGCGGTGGCGAGGGCTCGGACACGCTGGAGGGCGGCCCGGGTGCCGACCTGCTGGACGGCGGCGAAGACGACGACATCCTGACGCTCGCACCGGGCGACAGCGGTCTGGGCGGCGGCGGCGACGACGTGTTCCTGCTCGACCCGGCCGGCACGGTGGGGCCGCGCACGATCTCCCTTGTCGGCGGCGAGACCGACGAGGGCGGCGCGAACACGACCAACGACGCCTACCCCGGCGCGCCGAACCCGGTGGGCGACGTGCTCGACCTGCGGGGCCTCGATGTCGTCCTGGTGAGCTACGATCCGACCGACCCGAGCTTCGACCCGGTGACGGGCCTCGGCGAGCGTGGCACGGTGATCGTCAAGGACGCCAATGGCGACCCGATCACGATCGAGTTCTCCCAGATCGAGACCCTTCTCTTCGATGCCCCGGACGGCGGCGTGGTCGAGGGCGAGGAGACGGGCGAGGTCATGGGCCCCGGCTACGACGACGGCAACCTGCCCACCGATGGTGGCGGCGACCCGATCACCGATGGTGCGGACGTGATCGACGGCAGGGGCGGCAGCGACGTCATCAGCGCCGGCGGCGGCGATGACATCGTCGATGGCGGGGCCGACAACGACACGATCAACGGCGAAGCGGGCGATGACCTTCTCATCGGCGGCAGCGGCGATGACCTCCTGTCGGGCGGTCTGGACGATGACATCCTCCTCGGGGGCACCGGCGACGACCAGCTTTTCGGCAACGACGGTAACGACAGCGTCCAGGGAGGCGACGGCAACGACCGGATCGGCGGCGCCGAAGGTGCGGACACGCTGCAGGGCGGTTCCGGGGCGGACACGCTCACGGGCGGGTCCGGCGACGACGTCCTCGACGGCGGCGGCAGCGACGACACCATCAACGGCAGCTCGGGCAACGACAGGATCACCGATCTCGACGGTCACACCCTCGTCACCGCGGGCGTCGACGGTCTTCCCGACCGCGGCTTTCCGTTCCTCGGCACTGCCGACCCGGTCCCCGCCGACGACATCGACGTGGTCACAACCGGCGCGGGCGATGACACGATCTCGACCGGCGACGACGCAGACGTGATCGATGCCGGCGACGGCAACAACGTGATCGACGGCGGTTTCGACGATGACGACATCACGTCGGGCAGCGGTGGCGACAGGATCGCGTCCGGCGAGGGATCCGATACCGTGTCCTCCGGCGATGGCAACGACACCATCTACGGCGGGGTCGGGGCCCTGGGCGGGGACTCGGTCAACCTGGTCGACGAGAACCTGCTGCCGTCGCGCAACGACCCCGTGACCGACAACGGCGACGACCTGATCGACGCGGGCGCGGGCGATGACCTGGTCTTCGGCGAGGATGACGACGACACCATCTTCGGCGGCGCGGGCAACGATACGCTCGATGGCGGCATCGACGACGATGTCGTCGAGGGCGGCGCCGGCAACGACGTCATCCTCGGCGGGCAGGGGGCGGACAGCCTCTCGGGCGGGCTTGGCAGCGACACCTTCACGGTCGGCCTCTTCACCGATCCGATCCACGGCGACACCTATGCCGAGGGGGCGGGCGACACGGTCGCCGGCGGTGAGGATCCGGGCGACGTCGATGTCGACGTGCTGGACCTCTCGGGGGCCGGTCCGCTCCGGATCGTCGTTGACGATGCGGTCGATCCGACCGGCACACCGGGCGAATCGGGTACCGTGACCTTCTTCACCGACGCCGCGCAGACGACCGTTGCGGGCACGCTGACCTTCTCGGGGATCGAGAACGTCATCCCCTGCTTCACCCCCGGCTCGCTGATCGCGACGCCGAAGGGCGAGGTCCCGGTCGAGAGCCTGAAGGAAGGCGAAAAGGTCATCACCCGCGACAACGGCATCCAGGAAATCCGCTGGCTCGGCCGCCGGACCCTGACCCGCCAGCACCTTGCCAGGGCACCGAACCTGAAGCCCGTGCTGATCGCTGCCGGTGCGCTCGGCAACGGTCTGCCCGAACGCGACATGCTCGTTTCGCCGCAGCACCGCATGCTGATCAGCGGCGACCGGACCCAGCTCTACTTCGACGAGAGCGAGGTGCTGGTGGCCGCCAAGCACCTGGTCAATCATGGTTCGATCCGGATGGTCGATACGCTCCGGACCACCTACATCCACTTCATGTTCGACCGGCACGAGGTGGTCCTGTCCGACGGCGCCTGGACCGAAAGCTTCCAGCCCGGCGATCAGACCCTGGGGGCCATGGGGCGGGAGACCCGCGACGAGATCGTGGCGCTCTTCCCCGAGCTCGCGACCTCCGAGGGGATTTCGGACTATACCTCCGCACGGCGCGCGCTCAGGGCGCATGAGGCGAAACTGCTGCAGCTCTGAGCCATTCGCCCCGGAGGGGCAAGGGCACAGGCACGGGGAAGGGCGGTCCGGCGCGTCCGCCCTATTCCTTTGATGATGCGCGGCCCGCGCGCCAGGCGTGCCAGGCCTCGGGCGTGTCGAGATCCAGCGCGGCGCGGTCGTCCTTCAGGGGCAGAAGGGTCACCCGCGCGCTCTCGCGCTGCAGCAGCCGCCGCGCCCCCTCGTCGCCGGACAGCCGGGCGAGATCCGGGACAAGCTCGGCAGGGAAGAGCACCGGGTTGCCGGGCCGGCCGTCGCGCGTGGCCGCCCTGAGGATCGTCTCCGGCATCTGCGCATGGAGCGAGACCATGAGATAGATGTCGCCCGCCGTGATCTCGGGCATGTCGGCCAGCAGGACCAGCACGGGCCCGTCCAGCCCCGCGACCCCCGCCCGGATCGAGGCCGCCATCCCGTCCGTGCCGCTTGCCTCGACGATCGCGACCTCCAGCCCCTCCAGCACCTCCCGGCGCGCGGTCTGCCCGGGGCCCAGCACAACCCTCACCGGGACGCCGGATTTCACCGCCCGCCGCGCCATGAGCCGCAGGAGCGGGTCGCCATCGACCTCCTCCAGCATCTTGTCGCGCCCCTTCATGCGGCGCGATGCGCCCGCCGCCAGCACCAGGATCGTGGGCTCGGCCATGACCGTCTCCCTGCTTCATCTGGACCCATGCAACTCCGGGGGAGTCGCGGACCGCGACGGGGGCGGAGCCCCCGACCGCTGCACAGTCCTACCCTGCGCGCCGCCGCCTGTCAGCGCCGACCGCACCCGGAACGGGTGCCGGGCCCAACCGGGACCGATGCCTCCGGCATCGGGTCCCGGGCGGGAGCGCCCGATCAGGCGCGCATCCGGGGGTCGTCCCAGAGCGGCGCCGTCACGACACGGGCCGGGCGTATCCGGCCGAGGATCTCGATCCCGACGGCCAGCCCGTCCGCGATCCGCTGCGCGGGCAGGAAGCCCATCGCGACCGACTGTCCGGTCCAGTGCGAATAGCCGCCCGATGTGCAGAAGCCCACGACCGCGCCGTCGAGCCAGATCGGCTCGTAGGCCACCACATCGGCATCCTCTGCCTCCACCACGAAGGTGACGAGCTGCCGGGCGGGCGGCGCGGCGCGCTCGGCCTCTGCAGCCGCGCGGCCGATGAACGGCGCGTCCTTCTTCCACGCGATGAACCGGTCGAGACCGGTTTCGCCGGGGGTGTAGTCGGGCGAGAACTCCCGCATCCAGGATCCGAAGCCGCGGTCGAGGCGCAGTGACATCATCGCGCGCATCCCGAAGGGCTTGATGCCGAAGGCCTGTCCCTTGTCCCAAAGCACCCGCCAGAGGGCCCTCTGCTCCATCGCATCGACATAGATCTCGTAGCCGAGATCCCCGGTGTAGCTGACGCGCTGCACGATGGCGTCCGAAAGCCCGATGGTCAGGCGGCGGACGTCCATGAAGCGCATCTCCGACACATCCTGCCGCGTGACGGCGGCCAGAAGGTCGCGCGCGCGCGGCCCCGCAATCTGGAACCCGGTGCGGCTGTCCGAGATGTTCCGGACATGAACATCGCCCTCCAACCACTTGTCGAACCATCGCAAATGGTAATCCTGCGCGCCGTAGCTCGCGGTCAGCTGGAACTCGGTCTCCGACAGGCAGGAGACGGTGAAATCCCCGATGATGCGGCCTTTCTCCGACAGCATCGGCGTCAGCGACAGCCGTCCCGGCGCGGGAATGCGGCCGGCCATGACCCGGTCGAGCCAGGCCCGCGCATCGCGGCCCGTGACGCGGTACTTGCCGAAATTCTGCAACTCGTTGATGCCGACGCCCGTCCGCACCGCGCGGACCTCGCGCGCGGTCGCCTCCCAGGCGTTCGAGCGGCGGAAGGACGGCGTTTCGTACCGTGCTTCGCCGGGGGCCGCGAAGTAATTCACCACCTCCAGCCCGTATTGCTGGCCCCAGACCGCACCCATCGCGTCGAAGGTGTCGTACATCGGCGTCGTGCGGTGGGGCCGGGCGGCGGGCAGTTCCTCGTTCGGGTAGACCACGGAAAACCGCGTCTGGTAGTTCTCGATCACCTTGGGCAGCGTGTAGCCCGGCCCGATCCAGCGCCCGAAGCGGGCGACATCCATCGCCATCACGTCGCGTTCGGCCTCGCCCTCGACCATCCATTGCGCAAGCGACAGGCCCACGCCGCCGCCCTGCGAAAAGCCCGCCATCACGCCGCAAGCCGACCAGTAGTTGCGCAGCCCCGGCACCGGGCCGACCAGCGGGTTGCCGTCGGGGGCGAAGGTGAAGGGACCGTGGATCACCGACTTGATGCCCGCGCGTTCCAGCACCGGGAAGCGGCGATAGGCGAAGGCGACACTCGACTCGATCTTGTCGAAATCATCGGGCAGAAGCTCGTGCCCGAATTCCCAGGGCGTGCCGTCGACGGCCCAGGGGCGGCAGGTCTGTTCGTAGAACCCGATGCAGAGCCCGCGCCCCTCCTGCCTCAGGTAGCTCTCGCCCGAGGGGTCCATCACGTGCGGGTGTTCGCCGCCCGCGTCGATCATCGCGGCGATCTCGGGCACCTCCTCGGTCACGAGATACTGGTGTTCCATCGGGTGCAGCGGCAGGTAACAGCCCGCCATCGCCGCCACCTCGCGCGCCCAGAGACCGGCCGCGTTGACCACGTGCTCGGCATGGATGGTGCCCTTGGCGGTCACAACGTCCCACGTCCCGTCGGGGCGGGGGTTGGTTTCCAGGACCTGCGTGTGAAGCACGATCTCGGCGCCCCCCATCTTCGCCGCCCGCGCATAGGCATGCGTCGTGCCCGAGGGGTCGAGATGGCCGTCGAGCGGGTCGTAGAGCCCGCCGAGAACCCCCTCCACGTTGGTGATCGGGGCAAGGGCCTTGATCTCTTCCGGCCCGATGATCTCGGTCTCCAGCCCCATGAAGCGGTGCTTCGCGCGCTCCGCCTTCAGCATGTCGAGCCGCTCGGGCGTGTCGGCCAGCGTCACGCCGCCCACGTGATGAAGGCCGCAGGACATGCCCGTCAGCGCTTCCAGCTCGCGGTAGAGCCGGATGGTGTAGCCCTGGAGCGCGGCCATGTTAGTGTCGCCGTTCAGCGTGTGGAACCCGCCCGCCGCGTGCCATGTCGAGCCGGAGGTCAGTTCCGAGCGTTCCAGCAGCATCACGTCGGACCAGCCCAGCTTGGTCAGGTGATAGGCGACCGAACAGCCGACGACGCCGCCGCCGATGATGCAGACGCGGGTGGTGGTTTTCATGGGACGCCTCCGTTAGCCTCGTCCGGGCAGGCTTGCGGCGCGGCGCGTGCTGCCACAAGCCCAAAGGCGACATTCCGTGTCGCAGGTCGGAAAGGGGCCCGATGTTCCGCTCGATCCTTCGCTGGGTGCGACAGCAGTCGCGCCGCATCCACGTGCGGGTGATCCTCTTCGCCGTGCTGAACATGGCGGCCCTCGGCCTTGCCGTCGTCATCGGCCCGCTTCTGCCCCCGGGTCTGGGCGACCTGATCGGCGCGCGCTCTGTCGATACGATCCTGCAGGTCATCGCCTCGTCCATGCTGGCGGTCGTCACCTTCTCGCTGACGATCATGGTGACGGGCTTTTCGCGGGCCGAGGGGCAATGGACCCCGCGCAGCCATATCCTCCTGCGCGAGGACACGCGGACCCATTCGGTTCTGGCGACCTTCCTCGGGGCCTATCTCTACGCGCTGATCGCCATCATCCTGCGCGCGGCCGATGTCTTCGGCGAAAGCGAGCTGGTGGTGCTGTTCTTCACCACGCTGCTCGTCGTGGCTGCGATCATCTGGTCGATCATCCGCTGGATCCTGCATCTCGAGGGCTACGGCAGCCTGACGCTGACCGCCCGGCAGCTGGAACGCCGCGCCGCGACCGCGGTGCGCGAGGCCGCGCGCTTTCCGGCGCAGGGGGCGCAGCCGCTGACCCCCGATGTGACCCTCCCCGAAGAGGGCACCGACCTGCGCGCGGCACGGGCGGGCTATGTCCAGCAGATCTTCGAAGAGGCGTTGCAGGACGAGGCGAAGACCCTCGACGCCCGCATCTTCGTGCTTGCGCCCCCGGGCCGCTACGTCCAGCGCGGCGACGTTCTGGCCCGCATCGCGGGTGCGCACGCGCCCGGCCGGGAGGCGATGACCCGCCTGCGCGCGGCGATCCCGGTCGATGACGTGCGCAGCTTCGAGATGGACCCGGTCTTCGGCGTGACCGTGCTGGCCGAGATCGCCACGCGCGCCTTGTCACCCGGCGTGAACGACCCCGGCACCGCCATCGACATCATCCACCGCCTGTCGCATGTCATCGGCGAGGCGCGGGTCGCGCCGGAGCTCGACGCCCCGCGACACGACCGGGTCTGGATCGAACCCCTGTCGGTCGAGGCGCTGTTCGAGGCGAGCTTCGCCCCCATCGCGCGCTGCGCGGGCGACGCGGTCGAGGTTCATGTCGCGCTGGCCCATGCCTTCGCCGCGATCGGGCGCGTGGGCGACGACGCGATGGCCGAGGCCGCCCGGCAGGCCGCGGCAGGTCACATGGCACGGGCGAAGACGCAGATCTCCCACCGCCCCGACCTCGAACGCCTGCAGAAGTCCGTCAGCCGAGCTTCCGGACCTTGAGCCGCGTCAGGCGGTTCTTGTCGCGTTCGGCCACCTCGAAGCGGAACCCGTGAAAGCTGAAGACCTGGCCCACGACCGGGATCGACTGCGCCTCGTGGATGACGAGGCCCGCGACCGTGTTCGCCTCGTCGTCGGGCAGCGTCAGGTCGGTCGCGCGGTTGAAGTCCCGGATCGTCATGGCGCCGTCGATGAGGTAGGTTCCGTCGGGGCCGGGGGCGAGCATGGCGGCCTCGGGCGTGTCGAACTCGTCGGTGATCTCGCCCACGATCTCCTCGAGGATGTCCTCGAGCGTGATCAGACCGCGCAGCGCGCCGTATTCATCGACCACCAGGGCGAAATGCGTGTGCCGTTTCAGGAACTGGCGCAGCTGGTCGTCGAGCGTCGTGGTCTCGGGGATGAAGTAGGGTTTCACCGCAACGTCGGTGATCTTGAATCCCTTCAGCCCGGGCGCCTCCGCACCCCGCGTCAGCCGGTCGATGGCGCGGAGCAGGTCCTTGGCGTGGACGAGGCCGATGATGTTCTCCTGCTCTCCCTTGTAGACGGGCAGGCGGGTGTGAGGCGATTGCAGCGCCTGGCTCAGGATCTCTTCCGGGTCGGCGTCGGCGTCGATCATCTCGATGCCGGAGCGGTGGAGCATGATCTCCTCGACCGTGCGCTCGTGCAGGTCGAGCGCGCCGAGAAGCCGGTCGCGCTGCTCCTTTTCCACCGTGCCCTCGGAATGGCCGAGCGAGAGGGCGCCCATGATCTCTTCATGGACGGAGACCATGTTCGCGCCGGCGTCGATCCGCACGCCGAAAAGGCGCAGCACGCCGCGGACAAGCAGGCGCACGACCGAGACCACGGGCGCCATGACCGAGACGACGAGACCGACGGGACGCGCGATGCGCGCCGCGGTCCGTTCGGGGTCGTTGATGGCGTAGGTCTTGGGCAGGACCTCGGCGAAGATCAGGACGAGGGCCGTCATCACCAGCGTGGCGATGGCGACGCCGCCTTCGCCGAGTAGCGTCGTCAGAAGCGCTGTCGCCAGCGATGTGGCGAGGATGTTCACCAGGTTGTTGCCCAGCAGGATGCCGCCGATCAGGCGCTCGTTGTCTTCCTTCAGCGCCAGCGCCCGGTCGGCGCCCGCCGCCTGTTCGCCGCGGTCGACCATCGAGCGCAGCTTGCCGCGGGTCGAGGCCGTCAGCGCGGTTTCCGAGCCCGAGAAGAACCCCGAGCACAGAAGCAGGAACAGGATCACCGCGGCGGTGATCCAGGTTGCGGGATCGGCGAGGGCGGAAAGCGCCTCGGGCGGGGGAAGGTTGTCCATGCCGCGGTTATGGGGTGGGGCGCGCGCCGCTTCAAGATGGCTGCGGTGCGCAGCGTGGCTTGTGTTGCGCCGATGGGGGCTCCGCCCCCGTCGCGTGCCGCGACTCCCCCGCCATATTTGGGGGATAGAGATGGGGGCGCGCGCGTTAACCTTGACGGTTTGCGAGCGGGTGGTTCTCGAGGACGAGGCGTTTCAGGCGTTCGTCGAGGATATGGGTGTAGATCTCGGTGGTGGCGATGTCGGCGTGGCCGAGGAGCGCCTGGATCGCGCGCAGATCTGCGCCGTTCTGCAGCAGGTGCGTGGCGAAGGCATGGCGCAGCGTGTGCGGCGTGACGCGGGCCGGGTCGAGGTTCGCGGCCAGCGCAAGCTCCTTGATGAGCGTGAAGAAGCGGATGCGCGTGAGGTGGCCCGCCTTGCCCCGCGAGGGAAAGAGGAAGGGGGAGGGGCGCGCGCCGGTCTCGGCCTTCTGCCGCGCCTCCTCGGCGTCGCGGTGGGCGAGCCAGGCGATGATGGCCGTGCGGGCGGGGGGCGAGAGCGGGACCATGCGCTCCTTGCCGCCCTTGCCGCGGACCAGCAGAAGCTGCGGATCGCCGCGGACGGCGGCGGCGGGCAGCGCGACCAGTTCGGACACGCGCAGGCCCGTGGCGTAGAGCACCTGCATCAGGCAGGTGGTGCGCAGCCGGTCGGCGAGCGCGCGGCCATGGGTTTCGGCGGCGGCGAGAAGCGCGTCGACCTCCTCCATGCCAAGCGTGCCGGGCAGGCTGCGCCTGCGCCCGGGGCCCTTGATCTGGAGCGCGGGGTTGTCGCTGCGCCAGCCCTCGTCCACGGCGAAGCGGAAGAACTGTTTCAGCGCGGACAGACGGCGGGCGCGGGTGGCGGGGGCGAGCCCCTCGGCGTCGAGATGGGCGAGATAGGCCTCGAGCATCGCGCGGTCGGCGGCGGCGAGGGTGCTGCCCCTGCGCGCCAGCCAGTCGGCGGCATCGGACAGGTCGCGGCCATAGGCGAGCTGCGTGTTGCGCGCGGCCCCCTGTTCGGCGGCCTGCGCCTCGAGGAAGGTCGAGATCCGGCGCGCCGCCTCCCCCCCGGTCATGGGTCTAGCCCTCGAGAAGGACGAGCTGGAGGGCCGCGCGGCGCGCCACGTCCTCCAGGCCCACGGTGCGGTAGAGCGTGAGGGCGTCCGTGATGTCGTCGGGATCGCGCTCGGCGTCCGACAGGACCAGCGCCGCGCGCAGGAGCGCCTCGCCCAGCCGGTCATTCTGGAGAAACCAGGCATAGCGGTGCGCGGGCGGTTCGGCGGCGAAGGCCCGGGCGGCGGCGGATGCGACCAGCCCGAGGCGCGCCGGGGCAGGCGCGGGCAGACCGCGCGCGAGAGCGAAGGCGAAGCGCTCGGCATCGGTCTGGGGAACGGCCGCCTGCGCGACCTCTTCGTAGACCGGGGACAGCAGGCCGATCCGCCGGGCGAGCAGACCCGCCTCGCCGGTGAGGGGGCTGCGCATGAGGCGCTGTGCATAGGCCTCGGCAAAGGCGGTCTCGAGCCCGGCCGCCTGCATCGCGTCCCAGGCCGGCGCGAGGCGCGCCGCGGTCTCGGTCGCGTCCCCCGCGAGCAGCGCGGCATCGAAGCGTTGCAGCGCGGCCACCCTGTCCCAGACCCCACCCGAGGCCGAGGGCACGCGGGCGGTGTAGATGGCGAGCCATTGCCCCGCCTCGATCGCGCCCGAGCGGATGAGCCGTTCGGACGCGTCGAGCTGCGCGTTCCACCCGGCGAGATCGCTGAGATCGGCATGGGCGAAGGCCAGCGGCAGGGTCGTCGTCGCGGGCCGTTCGCCGATGGCCGCGCGCATGTGGAAGGCGAGCGGCGTCAGGTCGGGGTCGGGCGGCAGCGGTGGTTCCTCCTCGAAGAGTTCGGGGTCGAGGAAGCGGGCGATCAGGTCGCCTTCGGGGCGCGTGATGCGCCCCAGCGCCTCGCCCGTGTCCAGCGCCAGCGCGGCGGCCGGCCAGTCGCCCGCGCGCGCGAGGCAGAGGATGCGCGCAGGCAGCGTGGGGGCGAGGTCGGGGCTGGCTTCCATCGTCTGACAGGCGCGGTCGGCATGCCCGGTCAGGAGCGAGACATCGAACCAGCGGCGGAAGACCTCGGCGTCCGACGCGCCCGCGCGCTCGATCAGCGCCTGGGCGGGGTCGAGCGCGCCGCGCGCGAGCAGCATGTCGACCCGCGCGAGGAAGAGCTGCGGCAGGTCGGGCGCGGCATCGGCCGGCGGATCGAGTTCGGCGAGCGCGAGCGTCTCGGTGAAGGACTGGATCGCGGGCAGCCCCTGGACCGGCTGGGCCCGGAAGAGACGGGTCAGCGTCTCGGTCTCGGAGCTGCCCCAGAGATCGGCGGGAAGACCGGTGATCGAGCGGGGCAGAAGGCCGACCGCATCGATCGTCACCGCGCCGAGCGGCATGACCGTCACCTCGGGCGGCAGCGCCGAGGTCGCGATATCGGCATGGGGGCGCGTGACGGTGTCCGACAGCCAGTCGGGCGAAGAGAGCTCCGGCAGGTCGGACATGTCGAGGAGTTCCGGGGGCACCACCGGCACCTCCTGGGCCGCGGCGGGCAGGACCGAGGCGCCGAGCAGCAGAACCGCGGCCCTAGTCCACATCGAGGTCCACCGGATTGGTGACCGTGACCTGGTCCGGCACGAGGTAGCCCGAGTAGGAATAGCCGATCAGCCCGAGCGCGCCGAGCACGATCAGCAACAGCAGAAACCGGATGATGCGCCCCATGGTCCTTGTCGTCCTTGCCCCGTCTTGCCTCGGTTCGGCTCCGCGGCGCGCGTCGCCGCGGATCGGCGTTTGCCGCCGTTCTGGTTTCCTTATAAGCCATGCGGGGCGCGATTGCGCCAGCCAAGGGAAAGAAATTTCGGAATCATGGGCGAAACCACGCCACATTCGTGTGAACGGACGGGCGAATCCCTTCTGCGGACGGTCGTTCTCATCGGCATGATGGGTGCGGGCAAGACGGCCGTGGGCCGGGCGCTGGCGACGCGGCTGGGGGTCGAGATGCGCGACTCGGATGCCGAGATCGTCGCCTCGGCGCAGCTCAGCATCGCCGAGATCTTCGAACGCTACGGCGAGCCCTTCTTCCGCGAGAAGGAAAGCGCGGTCATCGCGCGGCTTCTCGACGGGCCGCCCTGCATCCTGTCGACGGGCGGGGGCGCGTGGCTGTCCGAGGCGAACCGGCGGCTTCTGACGCGGGAGGCAGTGGTGCTGTGGCTGCAGGCCGACCTCGACTTGCTGTGGCAGCGCGTGCGGCACAAGACGACGCGCCCGCTTCTGCGGACCGGAAACCCGAAGCGGACGCTGGCCGAGATCCACGCAGCACGCGATCCGATCTATGCGCTGGCGCCCCTCAGGGTGCATGTCGATCCGGCCTGGTCGATCGAGGACACGGCCGAGCGGGTGATGGCGGAACTGGCGCGCGCGGGCGCGGTGGAGGGGTACGGGCAATGACGGTCACGGTGCATGTGCCGCTCGGCGAGCGGGCTTACGACGTTCGGATCGGTGCGGGGCTGGTGGCGCGGGCGGGCGAGGAGATCTCGCCGCTCCTTCGGCGCCGGAAGGTCTGGATCGTGACCGAAGAGCGGGTCGCGGCGCTCCACCTGGCGGCGCTCGAGGGGGGGCTGCGCGCTGCCGGTGTCGCGTGCGCCGCGCTGATCCTGCCGCCGGGCGAGGGGACGAAGAGCTGGCCGAACCTCATTCGCGTGGTCGAATGGTGGCTGACGGAAAAGGTCGAGCGGCGCGACGTGGTGATCGCCTTCGGCGGCGGGGTGATCGGCGACCTGGTGGGCTTCGCCGCCGCGATCCTGCGGCGCGGCGTGCGCTTCGTGCAGGTGCCGACCTCGCTCCTGGCGCAGGTGGATTCGTCGGTGGGCGGCAAGACCGGGATCAACACGGAGCACGGCAAGAACCTGGTGGGCAGTTTCCACCAGCCCTCGCTGGTGCTGGCCGATATCGACGTGCTGGGCACGCTTGCGCCGCGCGATTTTCTCGCGGGTTACGGCGAGGTGGCGAAATACGGGCTTCTGGGGGATGCCGGGTTCTTCGGCTGGCTCGAGGAGAACGGCCCGGCGCTTGCCGCGGGCGATGCCGCGCTCAGGGCCGAGGCGGTGCGCCGCTCGGTCCAGATGAAGGCCGATATCGTCGTGCGCGACGAGACCGAGCAGGGCGACCGCGCGCTTCTGAACCTCGGGCACACCTTCTGCCACGCGCTCGAGGCCGCGACGGGCTATTCCGACCGGCTGCTCCATGGCGAAGGCGTGGCGATCGGCTGCGCGCTGGCCTTCGAACTGTCCTCGCGCCTGGGGCTATGCGCCCAGGAAGACCCGAGCCGCGTGCGCGCGCACCTGGCCGCGATGGGCATGACGCGCGACCTGGCCGACATTCCGGGCGACCTGCCGGATGCCGACGGGCTGCTGGCGCTGATGGGGCAGGACAAGAAGGTGGTCGATGGCCAGCTGCGCTTCATCCTTGCGCACGGGATCGGCGAGGCCTTCGTCACCGGCGATGTGCCGGCGGAGGCCGTGCGCGCCGTGCTGCAGGATGCCCTGACAGGGCGCTGAGACGCCGCTTCAGTCCTTGCCGCGATAGGGCTCGACGTATTGCAGCGCCATGTCCCAGGGGAAGAAGATCCAGGTGTCCTGGCTCACCCCGGTGATGAAGGTATCGACCATCGGCTCGCCCTTGGGCTTGGCGTAGACGGTCGCGAAATGCGCCTTTGGGTAGAGCTGGCGGACCAGTTCCAGCGTCTTGCCGGTATCGACGAGGTCGTCGACGATCAGCACGCCCTCGCCATCGCCCATCACCGCCGCATCGGGGCTTTTCAGCACCTCGGCGTCACGCTGCTTGTCGGCCTTGCCGCCGCCCGAGTGGTAGGATTTCACGGAAATCGTGTCCACGGTGCGGATGTCCAGCTCGCGCGCGACGATCATCGCGGGCGCCATGCCGCCGCGGGTGATCGCCACGACCGCGCGCCAGGCGCCATCCTCGCCCGGGCCGCGCTTGTCCAGCCGCCAAGCCAGCGCGCGGGCGTCGCGGTGCAACTGGTCCCAGGAGACGTGAAAGCCTTTCTCGTGGGGCAGGGGCGTGATCATGGGCCTAGCCCTCCTTCTTCTCGAGGCTCATGTCGGGCGCCTCGGGGTTCTTCATGCCGATGACATGATAGCCCGAATCGACGTGCAGCACCTCGCCCGTGACGGCGCTCGACATGTCCGACAGAAGGTAGAGCGCGGATTGGCCCACCTCGTCCTGCGTCACGGTCCGGCGCAGGGGCGCGTTGTTCTCGTTCCACTTCAGGATGTAGCGGAAATCGCCGATGCCCGAGGCCGCCAGCGTCTTGATCGTGCCCGCGGAAATCGCGTTCACGCGGATGCCGTCGCGGCCCAGGTCCTCGGCGAGGTACATCACCGAGGCCTCGAGCGCGGCCTTCGCCACGCCCATCACGTTGTAATGCGGCATGACCTTTTCCGCGCCGTAATAGGTCAGCGTCAGAAGGCTTCCGCCGTTCGGCATCATCTTCTCGGCGCGCTGGCAGACGGCGGTGAAGGAATAGACCGAGATGTTCATCGTCATGGCGAAATTCGCCGGCGACGTCTCGACATAGCGGCCGCGCAGCTCGTTCTTGTCGGAAAAGCCGATCGCGTGAACCACGAAGTCGAGGCTCCCCCACTTGTCCTGAAGCTCCGCGAAGAGCGCGTCGAGCGACGCCTCGTCCCCCACGTCGCAGGGGATCATCAGCTCGGAACCCAGGCTTTCGGCCAGCGGCTTCACCCGCTTCAGAAGCGCCTCGCCCTGGTAGGAGAACGCCAGGTCCGCCCCCTCGGCGGCCAGGGCCTTGGCGATGCCCCAGGCGATGGACTTGTCGTTCGCGAGCCCCATGATGAGCCCGCGCTTGCCCGTCATCAACCCCATCGCATCCCCCGTCCGCCGTGTTTTGGTCCGGTTCTGGTAAGCCATCCCCCGCGTGGCTTCAAGATGGCCGGTCTTGCAGTACGGCGGCCGGGGCGATAGCTCAGGCAGCCAGGGGGCGCGCTGGGGGACCGAGATGAGCGACAGAACCGGCAAATTCGCGGGCGAGGATCCGTTCGAGATCGCGCGCGCCTGGCTGGCCGAAGCCGAAGCCTCGGAAATCAACGACCCGAATGCCATCGCGCTGGCGAGCGTCGATGCCGACGGGCTTCCGAACGTGCGGATGGTGCTCCTGAAGGAGATCGAGTCGGCCGGCGCGGGGCAGGGCGCATTCGTCTTCTACACGAATTACGAGAGCGCCAAGGGGCGTGAGCTGCAGGCCTCGGGCAAGGCGGCCTTCGTGATGCACTGGAAATCGCTGCGCCGCCAGGTTCGCGTGCGCGGCACCGTCACCCGCGAGGAGGGCGCGACGGCCGATGCCTATTACGCGTCGCGCTCGCTCAAGAGCCGGCTCGGGGCCTGGGCCTCGCGCCAGTCGCAGCCGCTGGCAAGCCGCACCGCCCTGATGGCCGAGGTCGCGCGCGTGACGGCGCAGAAGGGGCCCAGCCCGGACCGGCCGCCCTTCTGGGGCGGTTTCCGGATCGTGCCGGTCGAGATCGAGTTCTGGGCCGACGGCGCGTTTCGCCTGCACGACCGATTCCGCTGGACCCGGTCCGACCCCTCGGACCCCTGGGAGGTGACGCGCCTGAACCCCTGATCCGGGGCAACATGCGCGGGAAGCCGCCGAGCCCGGAACGCCCGAGTGTCCGGGGGTGTGCAATTTCCCGCGTTGTCAAAGCGCTTGTTTTTCGAAGACAATAATTTCCGCTTGTGTCTTCAGAAAGACATCCTCAGACTTGCGGCAGGGATAGGTAGCTTAAAAGAAGTATGGGATTGGCCAGTATGGTGGATGAGAAGCAAGACGTCGGTCTGGTCGTTGACGGGCGGGTGAAGTGGTTCGATATCGCTAAGGGGTTCGGTTTCATTGTCGCGGACGAGGGGGGGCCTGACATCCTTCTTCACGCGAATGTGCTGAGGAATTTCGGTCAGGGATCCGTCGCGGATGATGCGCGGATCTCGGTGCGGGTCCAGATGACACCGCGCGGCGTTCAGGCCAGCGAAGTCTTGAAGATCAGCCCGCCCGAGGGTCTTCCCGAACAGGAAGACGGGTTCGGGCTCGACGTCGCGCCCGACGTCCCCTTCGTTCCGGGCCGCGTCAAGTGGTTCGACAAGACGAAAGGCTTTGGCTTCGCCAATATCTTCGGTCATTCTGAAGACGTGTTCGTGCACGTCGAGGTGCTGCGCCGTTGCGGTTTGGCCGATCTCATGCCCGGCGAGGCCGTGGCGATGAAGGTCGTCGACGGGCCGCGCGGCAAGATGGCCGCCGAGGTGCGTGCCTGGGATTACATCTGAAGGACAGCGCAATGCGCCCAGTGTCGAGTTTGTTGGCGGCCGTCGTTCTGGCCGCGATGTCCGTCAGCCAGGCCGCGGCGGCCTGCGCCGAGGACCGTGTGGAGATCCGGGGCGAGTTCGGCACGGTGCGCTTTCGGGTCGTGGTGGCCGATACCCCGCAGGAGCGGGCGCAGGGCCTGATGCGGGTGCCCGAGATGCCGCGCATGGCCGGAATGCTCTTCGTCTACGAACGGCCCGAGTCGGTGGCCTTCTGGATGGAGAACACGCTCATCCCCCTCGACATGATCTTCGCGGACGAGACGGGCACGGTCCGCCGCATCCATGAAAACGCGATCCCGCTCGACCGGACGCCGATTCCCGGCGGCGACGGCATCCAGTACGTGCTCGAGATCAACGGCGGCATGTCCGAGGCGCTTGGCCTGTCCGTGGGCAACGAGATGCGGCACCCGGCAATGACCCAGGACCTTGCCAGCTGGCCCTGCGCGGCGGATTGATCCGCCGGGCTTGCACAGATCGCCCCCGCGGCGCTATGAGCGGGCCCAGGTCGGGGCGTGGCGCAGTCTGGTAGCGCACCTGTTTTGGGTACAGGGGGTCGTGAGTTCGAATCTCGCCGCCCCGACCAGTCTTCCGGATGCATACCACATCTAGTGGATCTCGCTGCTCGAACGTGTCGATGTGGTGGCGCGGCTTTGGCTGCCGCCGCTTCTCCACAGGATTTTGTGTCCCTTTTGTGACGCCCCTTCCGATCCGCTCGGGCCGGGGTCATGCCGTCCGCGCGTTGGAGCGATGCCTGAACGCGCCTCGCTATCACTCCGTAAAACAAGAATAACCTTGGCGATACGGTGGGATGGCTGCGGCGCAGCAGAATCGCACCGTCGGAGACCGGCGGAAATCGCACCACGTTTTCAAGCCAAAATTGGGTGGTTGTCAGCCAAAAAAGTGATTGACCGCTTGTGCCCCCCTACGTCAGTTTGTGCGGGCCGGATCAAACGCCACAACATATGGTGGCATCCGGTGGGGACAGGGAGCAATCCCGACATGGCAGACCAGCCGCCTTCCTGAGCGGGGCGGACCGGACCGGTGCAACCGGGCCGGCAGGTGCCTTGTTGTCCCCAAGACCAAGACGGTCAGAGCGCAACGACGCTGGCAGACCGCGCGGAGGGAACTTGGGCTAGAAGAGGCAGCCACAATGAAGATCGAACGCAGATTCACCCGGGCCGGCGCAGACGCATTCGCGGATCTGGACTTCACCACCACTACGTCGGAAATCCGCAACCCCGACGGGACCGTCGTCTTCAGGCTGGACCAGGTCGAGGTTCCGGCGGGCTGGAGCCAGGTGGCCTCGGACGTCATCGCCCAGAAGTACTTCCGCAAGGCCGGCGTGCCCGCGGCCCTGAAGCCCGTCAAGGAAAAGGGTGTCCCGAGTTTCCTCTGGCGCCACGTGGCCGACGATACGGCGCTCGAGGAGATGCCGGAAGACCAGCGCTATGGCGGGGAAACATCGGCCAAGCAGGTCTTCCGGCGCCTCGCCGGCGCCTGGTGCTACTGGGGCTGGAAAGGCGGCTACTTCACCACCGAGGACGACGCACAGGCCTATTTCGACGAGATGCAGCTGATGCTGGCGCGCCAGATGGCGGCGCCCAACAGCCCGCAGTGGTTCAACACCGGCCTGCACTGGGCCTATGGCATCGACGGCCCCAGCCAGGGCCATTTCTACGTCGACTGGAAGACCGGCAAGCTGACCAAGTCGGCCAGCGCCTACGAGCATCCGCAGCCGCATGCCTGCTTCATCCAGTCCGTCGCCGACGACCTGGTGAACGAGGGCGGCATCATGGACCTCTGGGTCCGCGAGGCACGTCTCTTCAAGTACGGCTCGGGCACCGGCACCAACTTCAGCCACCTGCGCGGCGAGGGCGAGAAGCTGTCGGGCGGCGGCAAGTCGTCGGGCCTGATGGGCTTCCTCAAGATCGGCGACCGCGCGGCGGGCGCGATCAAGTCGGGCGGCACCACGCGCCGCGCGGCCAAGATGGTCATCGTCGATGCCGACCACCCCGATATCGAGGCCTTCATCGACTGGAAGGTGATCGAGGAACAGAAGGTGGCGAGCCTCGTCGCCGGCTCCAAGACCCATGAGAAGATGCTGAACGCGATCTTCACCGCGATCCGCGAGTGGGACGGTCTGCTCGAGGACGGCGTCGAGCCCGCGAAGAACGAGACGCTGAAAAAGGCGATCCGCGCCGCGAAATCCGCAGCGATCCCGGAAACCTACATCAAGCGCGTGCTGGATTACGCGCGTCAGGGCTACACCTCGATCGAGTTCCCGACCTATGACACCGATTGGGACAGCGAGGCCTACAGCTCGGTCTCGGGCCAGAATTCCAACAACTCGATCCGCGTGACCGACGCCTTCCTGAAGGCCGTCGAGAACGACGAGGACTGGAGCCTGATCAGCCGCGTGTCGGGCAAGCCGACCAAGACGGTCAAGGCACGCGAGCTGTGGGAAAAGGTGGGTCATGCCGCCTGGGCCTGCGCCGATCCGGGCATCCAGTTCCACGACACGGTCAACGCCTGGCACACCTGCCCCGAGGACGGGGCGATCCGCGGCTCGAACCCGTGTTCGGAATACATGTTCCTCGACGACACGGCCTGCAACCTCGCGTCGATGAACCTGCTGACCTTCTACACGGGCGGCCAGTTCGACGCCGAAAGCTACATCCACGCCACGCGGCTCTGGACGCTGACGCTGGAAATCTCGGTGATGATGGCGCAGTTCCCCTCGAAGGAAATCGCGCAGCTCTCCTATGACTTCCGCACGCTCGGGCTTGGCTATGCCAATATCGGCGGTCTCCTGATGAACATGGGCCTCGGCTACGACAGCCCCGAGGGCCGCGCGATGTGCGGCGCACTGACCGCGATCATGACCGGCGTGGCCTATGCGACCTCGGCCGAGATCGCCTCCGAGCTTGGTCCCTTCGCGGGCTTCGAGCGCAACCGCGAGCACATGCTGCGCGTCATGCGCAATCACCGAGCGGCCGCCTATGGCAAGACCGACGGCTACGAGACGGTGAACGTGAACCCCGTGGCCCTCGATCACGCCAACTGCCCCGACCGGCGCCTGATCGAGCTGGCCAAGCAGGCCTGGGACGAGGCGCTGACCCTGGGCGAGGCGCATGGCTACCGTAACGCGCAGGCCACCGTGATCGCGCCCACCGGCACGATCGGCCTTGTCATGGATTGCGACACGACCGGGATCGAGCCCGACTTCGCGCTGGTGAAGTTCAAGAAGCTCGCCGGCGGCGGCTACTTCAAGATCATCAACCGCTCGGTTCCGGGCGCGCTGGAGACGCTCGGCTATTCCTCCTCCCAGATCGAGGAGATCATCGCCTACGCCGTCGGTCACGGCACCCTGGGTCAGGCGCCCGGCATCAACCACACCGCCCTGATCGGCCACGGCTTCGGCCCGAAGGAGATCGAGAAGATCGAGGCCGCGCTGCCCTCGGCCTTCGACATCCGCTTCGTCTTCAACCAGTGGACGCTGGGGGCCGAGTTCTGCACCGAAACGCTCGGCATCCCGGCGACGAAGCTGAACGACCCCACCTTCGACATGCTGCGCCACCTCGGCTTCACCAAGTCCGAGATTGACGCCGCCAACGACCATGTCTGCGGGACCATGACGCTCGAGGGCGCGCCCTTCCTCAAGGAAGAGCATTACCACGTCTTCGACTGCGCCAACCCCTGCGGGAAGAAGGGCAAGCGGTTCCTGTCGGTCGACAGCCACATCTACATGATGGCGGCCGCCCAAAGCTTCATCTCGGGGGCGATCTCCAAGACGATCAACATGCCCAACTCGGCCACGATCGAGGATTGCCAGAAGGCCTATGAACTGTCCTGGTCCCTCGGCGTGAAGGCCAACGCGCTCTACCGCGACGGCTCCAAGCTGTCGCAGCCGCTGGCCTCGGCCCTCGTCGAAGATGACGAGGAGGCGCAGGAGGTGCTGGAGAGCGGCACCACCATGGAGAAGGCGCAGGTCATCGCCGAGAAGATCGTCGAGAAGATCGTGGTCAAGGAGGTCATCAAGGCCCACCGCGAGAAGATGCCCGACCGCCGCAAGGGCTACACGCAGAAGGCCATCGTGGGCGGCCACAAGGTCTATCTGCGCACCGGCGAATACCAGGACGGCTCGCTCGGCGAGATCTTCATCGACATGCACAAGGAAGGCGCCGGCTTCCGCGCGATGATGAACAACTTCGCCATCGCCGTCTCGGTCGGCCTTCAGTACGGCGTGCCGCTCGAGGAATTCGTCGACGCCTTCACCTTCACCAAGTTCGAACCCTCGGGGATGGTGCAGGGCAACGACTCGATCAAGAACGCGACCTCGATCCTCGACTACATCTTCCGCGAACTGGCCGTGTCCTACCTCGACCGGACCGACCTCGCCCATGTGGCCCCGCAGGGCCAGACCTTCGACGACGTGGGCCGCGGCGCGGAAGAGGGCGTGTCGAACGTGCGCGAAGTCCCCGACAGCCGCGGCTCCTCGCCCATCGAGGTGCTGAAGCAGGTCGCCTCGACCGGCTACCTCCGCAAGCGCGCGCCGCAGGAGCTGGTGGTCTTCCAGGGCGGCGCGGCCGACCCGATCGCCACGCTCGAGGCGCTCGTGCCCGAGACCCGCGGCGGCGGCACCACGGTCGCGGCGGTCGCTTCGACCACGGCGGTCACCACCGGCACGGTCAGCATGGACGCCCGCACCAAGGCGAAGATGCAGGGCTACGAGGGCGAAGCCTGCGGCGAATGCGGCAACTACACGCTGGTCCGCAACGGGACCTGCATGAAGTGCAACACCTGCGGCGCGACGAGCGGGTGCAGCTGACCAATCGAGATCGGGCGCCCCGACCAAGCGGGGCGTCTGACTTCCGGGGCGGGTGCGCTCGCCCCTGACGCGGATCAGGCCGCAGGCAGAAACTTCGGGCGGAAATATCAGAGCCTGATACGCGAAACTCGAAGGGGCGCCCTCTGGCGCCCCTCTTTTCTTGTCCGTCAATGCCTTGCGGTGCGATCTTCATGCATCGCATGAATCGCTCCGCATCAGGCCTCACGCCTCCGGCACGAAGCGATACCCCTCTCCCTCCGCCGCGACCCGGCCGATCCCGCCGCCGCCAAGGTGGAAGCCGATCACCGCCATCTCGTCCGCCGTGATCCGGTCGAACATCGCCAGCCGCGTCGCCGCCGCCCTCTCCGGGTCCTGGTCCGAGCCGGAGACCCAGCCGGGCCGGGCGAAGGCCACGTGATCGTTGCCGATCGCATCGCCGAGCACCATCACCGCGTCCGCGCCCTCGCCGATGACGAAGCCCATGTGCCCCGGCGTGTGCCCCGGCGTCAGCGCCGCCACCACGCCCGGCAGAACCTCGTCGCCGTCGCCGAACCGCGTCATCGCATCGGCCACGACCTCCAGCCGCCGCTTCGCGCCCACGGCAAAGGCCGCGCGCTCCTCGCCGATGCTGCCGACCGTGGCGTCGTCCATCCAGTAGTCGAATTCCACCCCGCCCATCATGTGCTCGGCATTGGCGAAATAGGGCTCGTCGAAATCGTCGAGCATCCCCCACAGGTGATCGGGATGCCCGTGGGTGAAGATCACATGGGTCACGTCGAACGGGTCGATGCCCGCGGCGGCCAGCGCATCGGGCAGCATGCCCGCGGTCGGCTGGAAGGACAGCCCCGAGCCCGCGTCGAACAGCGCCAGCACGTCGCCCCGGCGCAGCAGCGTCAGGTTGCAGGGCGGGGTCAGCGGCGCGCCCGGATCGACACCGAGCGGCGCCAGAACCCCGGCCAGCTCGTCCTGGGGCATCGGCCCGAAGATGAACTCGGCCGGAAGCGTCAGCGTGCCGTCGCTGAGCGTCGTGATCTCGGTGTCGCCCATGCTCAACGTGGTCTGCGTCCAGGCCATGCGGGGCAGGGCGCTGGCGGCCAGCGCCGCGGTTCCGGTGGCCATCAGGCGGCGGCGGGTGATCTTCATCTCGGGTCTCCTCCCCTTCGTGTCGCGCCACCCTAGCGCGGCTGTCATATTCAGGAAAGTGGATATGTGTGCGGCGGAAAGGCTTTGCCTCGGCGAGGCTCCGCGCTTTATCGTTCCCTTAAGATCTGTCCTTCAGGTTGAAGGCGGCCCGGCGCAAGATGGGCATGGTGCAGACCGCGCAAGGGAGGGCGAAGATGAAGCCCGGACATGTCATCCTGGGGGCCGCGATGGTGGGGGCAGGGGCCCTGGCGCCGCTCTGGCTGCCCTTCGGCCTTGTCGGCGGGATCGCGCTGCTGGCGCTCATCCGTATCTGCTGGCTCGAGGACAACATCATCTCCGACCTCTTCGGCCGCGACAGCCTGCCACCGGGCTACCGCAACACGGCCGAGCTTCGGCGCCTGTTCTTCTTCCGCTGGTTCGGCATCCTGGTCGAGGAATCGATGGCCGAACAATCGGCGCACCAGATGGCCACCGCCATGCGGGCCGAGGTGCAGATCTGGGCCGCGCTGCTTCTTGGGCTGGCCTCGACGCTGGTGGTGCAGACCGCGCCCTTCGGCCTGCTCGTGAACGCGGGCGTCGGGCTTGGACTGTTCGTGGTGGCGCTGGCCCGCGCCGACCGGCTGGCCGTCTCGCTCGCCCATTGCGAGGCGGGCAGGGCGCTGCCCGATCACCTGCTCCTGCCCAGCCGCCGCCGCATCCTCGCCGAACGCAAACGCTAGGCCGCCCAAGCCGCTTGCCGCGGCGGAGGCGGGCGGCCATTCTGCCGATCATGACAGCGCGAGACACCACCATCCGGTTGCGCCTTCTGCTCGGGCAGGACGGCACGAAGCTCGGGCCGGGCAAGGCCGACCTGCTGCAGGGGATCGCCGAGCTCGGCTCGATCTCGGCGGCGGGACGGCGCATGGGCATGAGCTATCGCCGGGCCTGGTCGCTGGTGGACGAGATGAACGCGGCCTTCGCCGCGCCCCTCGTCGTCTCCAGCCGCGGCGGGGCCGCGGGCGGCGGCGCGCGGCTGACGCCCGAGGGGGCTGCGGTGCTGGCGCGCTACCGCGCGCTCGAGGCCGAGGTCGCGAGCGCCGGCGCCGCCCACATCGCGGCCATCACGGCGATGCTGCGTCCCGGGGAGGGATAGGGCGATCGGCATGGGCGGAAATAACGCTTGCCTCGCCGTCAGGACGCGCGATATTCCCGGCGAAACATATCGCTTGAGGAAGGCCGGCATGCCCCGCGCCCCGTTCCCTGTCCGTCGCTGCCGTCCGGTGCTCCTTGCGCTGGCACTGGCGCTCGGCGGGTTGCAGGCGGCCGCGCAGGACCTGACGGTCCATGCCGCGGCCTCGCTGCGCGGGGCGCTCGACGAGGTCGCGGCGCTCTGGCAGGCCGAGACGGGCGGCCGCCTGACGCTGGTCTACGCGGGCAGTTCCGCGCTCGCCCGGCAGATCGCGGCGGGCGCGCCGGGCGATGTCTTCATCTCGGCCAACGCCGCGTGGATGGACCTGCTCGAGGAGGGCGGGCACTTGGCCCCAGGCGGCCGCGCGGACCTCCTGACCAACGCCCTCGTCGTGATCGCGCCCGCAGGCGAGGACGCGCCCCTCGACCTTTCCGCCCTGCCGGAGCGCCTTGGCGCGGGCCGCCTCGCGCTCGCCCTGACCGAGGCGGTGCCGGCGGGCATCTACGCGCGCCAGGCGCTTGTCACCCTCGGCCTCTGGGAGCGCGTCGCCCCCCGCGTGGTCGAGGCCGACAATGTCCGCGCCGCGCTGGCGCTGGTGGCCAGCGGGGCCGCGCCCATCGGCATCGTCTACGCGACCGACGCGATCGCCGAGCCGCGCGTCGCCGTCCTGGCCGAGGTGCCTGCCGAGGCGCATGACCCCATCGTCTACCCCGCCGCGGCGCTGGCGGGCGGCGACGCCGAGGGCAGCGCGGCCCTGCTGGCCCTGATGCGGGGCGAGGCCGCAGGCGACGTCTTCCGCCGCCACGGCTTCGGCCTCGTCGGGGGTGACTGACGCCATGTGGGCGCCCCTCAGTCCCGAGGAATGGGAGGTTCTGATCCTCTCGCTGCGGGTGGGCCTTCTGGCCGTGGCCCTGACGCTGCCGGTGGCGCTGTTCGCGGCCTACGCGCTGGCGCGCTGGTCGTTTCCGGGCAAGGCGCTGGTCAATGGCATCGTGCACCTGCCACTGGTCCTGCCCCCCGTGGTGACGGGCTTCCTGCTGCTCATCGTCTTCGGCCCGCAGGCACCGCTCGGCCGCGCGCTCGAGGCCCTGGGCCTGCCCATCGCCTTCCGCTGGACCGGCGCGGCCGTCGCGGCGGGCGTCATGGCGCTGCCGCTCATGGTGCGCGCGATGCGGCTCTCGCTCGAGGCGGTGGACCCTCGGCTGGAACAGGCGGCGGCGACGCTCGGCGCCTCCCGCGTGGCGGTCTTCGTCACGGTCACGCTGCCCATGGCGCTTCCGGGTGTCATCGCGGGCACGATCCTGGGCTTCGCCAAGGCGCTCGGCGAATTCGGCGCGACGATCACCTTCGTGTCCAACATCCCCGGAGAGACGCGGACGCTGCCGCTGGCGATCTATTCCTTCCTCCAGATCCCCGGCGGGGAGGGGGCGGCGACGCGCCTCGTGATCCTCGCCGTGATCGTGTCGATGGGGGCGCTCCTGGTGTCGGAATGGATCGCGGCGCGGGCGGCACGGCGGGTGGCGGGCGCATGACGCTGTCGGTCGAGATCGCGCATCGCTTTGCGGGGCTTTCGCTCGACATCCGCTTCGACGCGCCCGAGGGGGTCACCGCGCTGATCGGCCGGTCGGGGGCGGGCAAGACGACGGTGGCCAATGTGGTGGCGGGCCTGCTGCGGCCCGACCGGGCGCGGGTGCGGCTGGGCGATACCGTGCTGGCCGATACCGAGGCGGGCCTCTGGCTCTCGCCGCAGGCGCGGCGCATCGGCTATGTCTTTCAGGAAGCGCGGCTTTTCCCGCATCTTTCGGTCCGGCAGAACCTGCTTTACGGCGCCCGCCGCCGCGCGCGGCTGGCCGAGGCGCAGCGGGAGCTTCCGGGCGTGACCGGGCTTCTTGGCATCGGCGATCTGCTCTCGCGCCGCCCCGGCGCGCTGTCGGGCGGCGAGCGGCAGCGGGTGGCCATCG
>WVSO01000140.1 GCA_015689745.1 Rhodobacterales bacterium HKCCSP123
GCTGCGCCCGGTTGCGGGCGCCCGGAGGCGAGAGCCGGGCGGGGACGGCATGGACGCCGGGGCGGGGCGCCCCGTTCCGCGCGCGCGGGACGGCCTTCGGAAAACCCGTGTTTTCCGCCGGGTCCCGCGAGGGAAAACGGCTGCTCGGGGAGAAGGCGCGCTGTCGGAGGGGGTCCGCGTTGCGCGTCAGGTCAAGGGATGGCGGCGCCGCCAGGGCGGTGTCCATCTGGCCGCCCGTTCAAGGCGACCCCGTGTGTCCGGCTCTGATCGGTCCGTGGCCGTTCGGGCCACGGGACGGAGACCTTGTGGTTGGCAGACGGCGTCACCCGCCCGCCGGGACATGTCCATGACCGGGGACCCTGCCACGGCAGGGTTAAGGAAGCGTGAAGCGCCCGCTCATAGCAGGAATACCACCGCCAGCCCGAGGAAGGCGAAGAAGCCCACCACGTCCGTGACCGTGGTCACGAAGGCGCCCGAGGCCAGCGCCGGGTCGATCCCGAGACGTTCGAGGACAACGGGGATCAGGATGCCCGCGAGCCCCGCCACGAGCAGGTTGATGACCATCGCCGCCGCGATCACGCCCCCGAGCGCCGGTGAGCCGAACCAGATGACCCCCACGATCCCCATGACCAGGGCGAAGGCCACCCCGTTGATCAGCCCCACCGCGGCCTCGCGCGTGACGACCCGCATCAGGTTCGACCGCGTCAGGTCGCGGGTGGCCAGCGCGCGGACCGCCACCGTCAGCGACTGGGTGCCCGCGTTCCCCCCCATCGAGGCGACGATCGGCATGAGCACGGCCAGCGCCACGATCTGCGCGATCGCTTCTTCGAACTGGGCGATGACGAGCGAGGCGAGGATCGCCGTGACCAGGTTCACGAAGAGCCACGGAAACCGCTGCCTCGTGGTCTCGACGATCCGGTCCGAGAGGCTCGATTCCTCGCCCACGCCCGCGAGCTTCAGCAGGTCCTCCTCGGCGGCCTCGTCGAGCACGATCATCGCGTCGTCGATGGTGATGACGCCGACGAGCCGGCCGTCCTCGTCCACCACGGGGGCCGAGATCAGGTGATACTGGTTGAAGGCATAGGCCACGTCATCCTCGTGCTGGGTCGCGGGGATGGTGCGGAAACTGTCCTCGGTGATCTCTTGCAGCGGCGTCTTGCGCGCCGAGGAGAGAAGCCGGCCCAGCGTGACATGGCCGGTGGGCTTCATCCGCGGATCGGTCAGGACGACATGGTAGAACTGCTCGGGCAGGTCGCGCTTGTGGGCGCGCAGGTAGTCGATCATCTCGCCCACGGTCCAGTGCTCGGGGGCATGGACCACCTCGCGCTGCATCAGGCGGCCGGCGGTCTCCTCGGGATAGGCGAGCGCCTGCTCGACGGCGACCCGGTCGGACGGCTCGAGGACGTCGAGGATCGCCTCGATCTGCTCGTCCTCGAGGTCTTCCACCAGGTCGACCACATCGTCGCTGTCGAGCTCGCGCACCGCCTCGGCCAGCACGTCGTCGGGGAGAAGGCCGATCACCTCCTCGCGCAGGCCCCAGTCGAGGTCCGACAGCACCTCGCCGTCGATCCCGCGCGACCAGAGACCGAGCCAGGCCGCGCGCTCGCCGTCCGAGACCTGTTCGAGCAGGTCGGCGATGTCGGCGGGATGGAGCGGCTCCATCAACGCGTCGATGCCCTCGACGTCGCCCGTGCCGACCAGCGCGCGCAACCGGCCGCGCAGGCTGTCGTCGAGCGCGTAGGCGTCGCGGTCCCCGTCGGCCTCGTCCTCGCGTTCGATCACCTGGTCGTCGTGCTCTGCCATGCCCGCCCCCGCTTTTCCTGCGTCGTGCCCGTGATTTGCCCCTAACATAGCGCGCCCCGGGCGGCTATCACCGGGGCGGGGACATCGGCGGAAAAGGACGGCGACGCAATGACGGAACGGCTGATCCTCGGGCAGACGCTGGCCTTCGGCGGCGATCCCTTCGCCGAGGGGCCCGAGGTGGTGACCCACGAGCGCCGCGGCGGCGTTCTGGTGCGGGAGGGGCGCATCGCGGCGGTGGGCCCCGCCGAGGGCCTGCGCGCGCGCCACCCCGAGGCGCGGGTGACCGACCACGGCGCGGCGCTGATCCTGCCGGGCTTCGTCGATGCACATGCCCATTACCCGCAGACCGCGATCATCGCTTCCTGGGGCAAGCGGCTGATCGACTGGCTGAACACCTACACCTTCCCCGAAGAGGCGCGCTTCGCCGATCCGGCCTACGCGTCGGAGATTGCGGGGCGCTACCTCGACCTGCTTCTGGCCAACGGCACCACCACGGTGGCGAGCTACTGCACGATCCACCCCGAAAGCGTCGACGCCTTCTTCGAGGCGGCACGGGTCCGGGGCATGCGGGCCCTGGCGGGCAAGACCTGCATGGATCGCGACACCGCGCCCGCCTTCCTGCGCGACAGCGCGCAATCGGCTTATGACGACAGCCGCGCCCTGCTGTCGCGCTGGCACGGGGTCGACCGGCTGTCCTGCATCATCACGCCGCGCTTCTCGCCCACGTCGACGCCCGCGCAGCTCGCGGCGCTCGGCGCGCTCTGGGCCGAGCACCCCGACTGCCTGATGCAGACCCATCTGAGCGAGCAGACCGACGAGATCGCCTGGGTGAAATCCCTCTACCCCGAGGCGCGCGACTACCTCGACACCTACGAGGCGCACGGGCTCCTGGGTCCGAACGGGCTCTATGGCCACGCCATCCATCTCGACCCCCGCGAGATCGACAGGCTGGCCGAGGTCGGCGCGGCGCTGGTCCATTGCCCGACATCGAACACCTTCATCGGCTCGGGGCTTTTCGACATGGGGCTGAGGGCGCGGCTGCGCGTGGGGCTGGCCACCGACACCGGCGGCGGCTCCTCCTTCTCCATGCTCAGGACCATGGCCGCGGCCTACGAGATCGCGCAGCTCCGGGGCATCGCGCTGCACCCCTCCGAGCTCTTGTGGCTCGCCACAGGCGCCTCGGCCGAGGCGCTGCGCCTGGGCGACCGGATCGGACGGCTCGCGTCGGGCCACGAGGCCGACCTCGTGGTGCTCGACCTCGCTTCCACCCCGGCCATCGCGCAGCGCGCGGCGCGTGCCGGGGACATCTGGGAAGCGGTCTTCCCCACCATCATGATGGGCGACGACCGGGCCGTGGTGCAGACCTATGTCGCGGGTCGACCGGTACGGGGCTGATCCCTTCTCCGTTTCGAAAATATCCCGGGGGAGTCCGAAGGACGGGGGCAGAGCCCCCCCCGAATTTTCGTGCGAAAATTCACGCGCCGCGTCAGCGGCGCGCCCCCCTCCCCGCGATTTTTTCAAAAATCGCCCCGGCTCAGACCGCCGCCTCGACCGCGCCGACGATCTCGTCGACCACGGCCAGCATCAGCGCCTCGTCCTCGGCCTCGGCCATGACGCGGATCAGGGGCTCCGTCCCCGACTTGCGGATGAGGAGCCGCCCCTGCCCGCTCAGCTTCGCCTCGCCCGCGGCGATGGCGGCCTGCACGGCGGGCAGGTCGAGCGGCGCCTTCCCCGCTTCATAGCGGACGTTCTTCAGCAGCTGCGGCACCGTTTCGAAACTGCGCGCCAGCGCGCTCGCGGGCTGGCCCGTGCGGACCATCTCGCCCAGGAACTGCAGGCCCGCGATCAGCCCGTCGCCCGTGGTGGCGTAATCCGTCATCACGATATGGCCCGACTGCTCGCCGCCGAGGTTCAGCCCGTGGGCCCGCATCGCCTCGACCACGTAGCGGTCACCGACGGCGGTGCGGTGCAGCTTGATCTCGCGGTCGGACAGGAATCGCTCGAGCCCGAGGTTCGACATCACGGTCGCCGCAAGGGTCTGGCCCTTCAGCCGCCCCTCCTCGGCCCAGCGGGCCGCGAACAGCGCCATGATCTGATCGCCGTCGGCCACCGCCCCGGTCTCGTCCAGCAGGATCACCCGGTCGGCATCCCCGTCGAGGCAGATGCCCACGTCCGCGCCGGTCTCGCGGATCTTCGCCGCCGCGGCCTCGGGCGCGGTCGAGCCGACACCGGCGTTGATGTTGTGCCCGTCGGGCGAGACGCCGAGGGCGATGACCTCGGCGCCCAGTTCCCAGAGCACCTCGGGCGCGGCGCGGTAGGCCGCGCCGTTGGCGCAGTCGATCACGACCTTCAGACCGTCCAGCGTCAAACCTTGCGGAAAGGTGCTCTTGACCCGCTCGACATAGCGGAAGCGGCCGTCGTCGATGCGCTTGGCGCGGCCGATGTTCTCGGCCCGGGCCGGCTCGAACTGGCCCGCGACCAGCGCCTCGATCTCCATCTCGGCCTCGTCGGACAGCTTGAACCCGTCCGGGCCGAAGAACTTGATGCCGTTGTCCTCGGCGGGGTTGTGGCTGGCCGAGATCATCACGCCCACGTCGGCCCGCATCGAGGGCGTCAGCAGGCCCACCGCGGGCGTCGGAACGGGGCCGAGCAGAAGCACGTTCATCCCCGTCGAGGTGAAGCCCGCCGTCAGGGCGTTCTCGAGCATGTAGCCCGACAGCCGCGTGTCCTTGCCGATGACCACGCGATGCGCGCGGCTGCCGTCACGACGGAAGTAGCGCCCGGCCGCCGCGCCCAGGCGCAGGGCCATCTCGGCGGTCATCGGGTGGGTGTTGGCACGCCCGCGCACGCCGTCGGTGCCGAAAAGGGTCCGGGTGGTCATCTTCCTGCTCACTCTTCCGTCTCGGGCGCCGCCGGGGCCGCCACGGCCTGCCACAGGTCCAGCGCCTGCCTGTGTATCCCTATATCATGGACGCGCAGCAGCTGTATGCCCTGCTGCACCGCCCATAGGCCGATGGCCGCCGATCCGGGACCGCGCCGGTCGGCCCGGGCCTCGCCCGAGAGGGTGCCGATCATGCCCTTGCGCGACACGCCCAGAAGCACGCCGCAGCCGAGCGCATGGAACAGGCCCACGCGGCGGATCAGGGCGAGGTTCTGCTCCAGCGTCTTGCCGAAGCCGATGCCGGGATCGACGAGGATGCGCGCAGGCGCCACGCCCGCCGCCTCGGCCCTTGCCACCGCGGCGGCGAGCCCGTCGAAGACATCGAGCAGCACGTCCTCATAGGCCCCGGCGGCGAGCCTCTGCATCGTCTCGGGCGTGCCGATCGAATGCATCAGGATGAGCGGCGCGCCCCTGTCGGCGGCGACGCGGGCGAGACCGGCATCGAACCGCAGGCCCGAAACATCGTTGAGGATATCCGCCCCTGCCGCGAGCCCCGCCGCGGCGACGCCGGATTTGCGGGTGTCGAGGCTGAGCGGGGCGGTCACCCCCGCGGCGCGCAGGGCGGCGAAGACGGGGGCGATGCGGGCGATCTCCTCGGCCTCGGGCAGCTCCGCCGCGCCGGGGCGGGTCGATTCGCCGCCGATGTCGATCAGGTCCGCGCCCGCCTCCAGCATCGCCCGGGCATGGGCGAGCGCCCCGTCGCCCGAAAAACGCCCGCCGTCCGAAAAGCTGTCGGGCGTGAGGTTGAGGATGCCCATGAGGCGCGGCGCGTCGAGCGTCAGCCCGGCCAGCGGTGCGCGGGGCGCGGTCAGGCGGGCCAGCGCAAGTCGG
>WVSO01000141.1 GCA_015689745.1 Rhodobacterales bacterium HKCCSP123
GGCCGCAAGGCCGGCGTCGGGCCGCTCGGGCGCGGGCCGCACATGGGCGGCGATCTTGCGGCGCAGGGCCGGGTTGGCGTCGGGGATGGTCATCGTGCAGGCGCGGGTCCGGATCGGGCAGGCGGTCGGCCGCTACCGTCGCGGCAAAGGGTTAAGATACCCTCAAGCTGCGCGCAGGGCGCGGGCGGGCAGCCGCACCCGGAACCGCGCGCCCCTGTCGGACGGCACATGGACCAGCCCGCCGCCAAGCCGCGCCATGATCTCGCGGCTGATGGCAAGGCCAAGCCCCGCCCCCGGCGCCCCTTTCGCGCTGTCGGCACGGGCGAATTTCTCGAAGATCAGCGACTGCTGGCGCGGCGGGATGCCGCTTCCGTTGTCGGTGAAGTCGACCTCGACCCGGCCGGGCAGCTGGCGCACGCGGATCGTCAGCTTCGGCGCCGCGGCGTCGCAGTATTTCTGGGCGTTCGAGATCAGGTTTATGAAGACCTGCGCGAGCCGGTCGGCGTCGGTCACGAGCAGCACGTCCTCGGACCCCGGGTCGCGCTCGAGCGCCAGCCGCCCATCGCCGGCCTGCGCCCCAGCGGCATAGATCGCACGATCGAGCACGTCGCCGAGCCGCGTCTCGGTCTCGTTCAGCGTCACGCGGCCGTTCTCCAGCACCGACAGGTCAAGCAGGTCATCCAGAAGCCGCGTGAGGCGCTGGCTTTCATCATGGATGATGCGCGAGAACCGCGCGCGGGCGGCATCGTCCAGCGGGTCGGACTGCATCAGGATCTCGGAAAAGGCCCGGATCGAGGTCATCGGCGTGCGCAGCTCGTGGCTGATCTGGCTGAGGAAGGCGTCCTTCTGCCGCGAGAGCTCCGTCAGCTTGGCGTTCGCCTCGCGCAGGCGGGCGGCGGTCTGCGCCAGCTCGGTCGATTTCGCCTCGAGCTGGCTGGAATACTCCATGATCTGCGCCGTCTCGTCGGCCACGGCCAGAAGGTCGCGCACCGAGACGCTGGCGCCGCCGATGATCTGGCCGACCATCGCATGCGCCGTCGCCGCCCCCACTGAACCCGACAACTCGCGCTCGAGCCGCTCGAGGAAATCGGGCGTCGGCTCGGGCAGGTCGCCGCCCCGCCCCTGTGCCTCGGCCGCCGATTGGAACAGCCGCCCGGCGCGCCCGGCGCCGAGGATGCGCTGCGCCATGATCAGCAAGTCGTCGGCCGCCCCCGCCGCCCCCTGCCAGCCGTAAAGCGGGCGGGAATGCTCGTAGACATTGACGAATTGCGCGCCCTGCAACCGCTCCAGCGGGCTGGGGAAGGACACCAGCGAGCCGAAGATGAACAGGAAGGTGTTGACCCCCAGCGACAGCACCATCGCCGTCAACAGCGGGTCGGTCGCCTGCAGCCCCAGGGGCGTCGCGGGGCTGAGCCATCCCAGGCCCAGCGGCCCCGCCTCGAGCACCGGCGCGATCAGGCCGCTCGTTTCGGCGATGTTGGGAACCAGAAGGAGCCAGCCCCAGATCAGGAACCCCGCCCCGATGCCAAGCCCCGCCCCCACCCGCGTCGCCCCGCGCCACAGGATGCCGCCCAGCAGCGCCGGCAGGATCTGCGCCACGCCCAGGAAGGCGATGAGCCCGATATCGGCCAGCGCATCCGCGCCCCCCGACAGCCGGTAATAGCCGTAGCCGAGGAACAGCACCCCCGCGATCGAGAGCCGCCGCGCGGTCAGCGCCGCGCGCCGCATGTCGCCCGACATCGGGTCGTCGTGGCGGGTGATCTGAAGCCAGATCGGCATGATGATGTGGTTCGACAGCATCGTCGACAGCGCGAGCGCGGCCACGATCACCATCGAGGTCGCCGCCGAGAACCCACCGAGGAACACCAGGAGCGCCAACCCGTCCTGCCCCATCGCCAAGGGCACGGTCAGGACGAAAAGGTCGGGGTTCGTCCCCGCCCCCTCGAGGCCAAGGCCCACCACCGCGATGGGCACCACGAAGAAGCTGATCAGCAGCAGGTAAAGCGGAAAGGCCCAGCCCGCCGTGGCCAGGTGGCGCTCGTCCGAGTTCTCGACCACCAGCACCTGGAACATGCGCGGCAGGCACAGGATGGCCGCCGCCGCCAGCATCGTCACGCCAAGCCAGCGCGCCCCGTTCCAGGGGGCATTGGCCACAGGGCTTTGCTCGATCCGGTCCAGCATGTCGGCGGGGCCGTCCGCCACGCCCCAGACGACGAAGACGCCCACGGCAAGGATCGCGCACAGCTTGACCACCGCCTCCACCGCGATGGCCGAAACGAGGCCCGGATGCCGTTCGTTCAGGTCGAGCGAGCGCGTGCCGAACACGATGGTGAACAGCGCCAGACCCGCCGCGACCCAGATCGCCGTCTGCCCGGCATCGAGCGTGCCGAAGGCGCTCGGCCCCGCGAAAACCGAGAAGGACAGCGTGACCGACTGCAATTGCAGCGCGATATAGGGCGTCGCCCCCAGCACCGCGAGCACGGTGACCAGCGCGGCCAGCGCGCCCGACTTGCCGTAGCGGCTCGAGATCATGTCGGCGATCGAGGTGATCCTCTGCGCCCGTCCGATCCTGACCATCTTCCGCAGAAGCCAGAACCACCCGATGAAGACCAGCGTCGGCCCGAGGTAGATCGTCAGGAACTCCAGCCCGTTGCGCGCCGCCGAGCCGACCGCCCCGTAAAAGGTCCAGGCCGTTGTGTAGATCGACAGGCTGAGCGTGTAGGTGACGGGCGAGTTGAGCCAGCCCGCCTTGCCCTCGGTCGCGCGCTTCTCGGCCAGGAAAGCGATCCCGAACAGCAGCGCCACGTAGACCACGCAGACCGCGACGAGCCCGTCGAAGCTCAGCATCAGCCGTCCTCCCGGTCCGGCTCCGGGGCGACCTCCCCGCCGCGGGTGAGCGAGCGCGAGACGAAGGCCGACAGCGCGATCAGCGCCAGCCAGACGGTGAAGTAGTAGACCAGCCAGGTGGCAAGGTCCGGCCCGCCGGGGTCAGCTTCGCCGCGGATGAAGATCGGCGCGAAGAACAGCACCAGCGCGAGGATCGGCAAGAGCCGCGCGGCATCCTGCAGCCGGTTCTGCCGATAGGTCCGCCGCTCGAGAAACAGCCGCCGCGCCATGCCTGCCGCCTCAGCCGCCGTCCGTTCCGGCGGGCGCCTCGGCCAGGCGGGTGACCGTCTCGAGCAGTTCGGCGTTCGAGAAGGGCTTGGTGAGGTACGCGTTCGCCCCCAGTTCCATCGCCGTCTCGCGGTCCTTGGCCTGCCCCTTGGCCGTCAGCATAAGCACCGGCAGATCGGCCGTCTCCGGGGTGGCGCGCAGATCGCGCAGGATCTCGAGGCCCGACCGCCCCGGCAGCATCACGTCCAGCACCAGCACGTCCGGGGTCACGCGGCCGACCGCCTCGAGCGCCGTCGCGCCATTGCCATGGCCCTGCACCTCCCAGCCGGCCCGGCTGAGAATGAAGGTGATCGCCTCGAGGATGTTTCCCTCGTCCTCGACCAGCAAGATGCGCCCGCCCATGGCTGTCCCTCCCTCGCCTTGGGTCGGGCGAGTGTGCAGCGTGGCGCGCGAATAGGCAATGGGGCGCCGCGCCTGCCCAAGGATCGGTCTTGACCCGCAGGCCGCGATCCGGCTTGTCGGGCAGGACGCGCGCTGCAACCGTGAAGGGATCCTCCGCTTGGACGTCTCCGACCAGATCGCGGGCCAGGAGCCCGCCATCGCCGCGCTTTTCGCCAGCACCTTCACCGCCTCCGAAGCCGCGGAGGAAGGCGCGGTGATCGGCGCCCTCGTCGCCCGGCTCCTCTCCGACGTTCCCCGCGACGCGCTGCGCGCCTTCACCGCCTCCGACAAGGGCAAGCTCGTCGGCGGGGTGATCTTCACCCCCCTCACCTATCCCGATCCGCGGCGCGTGATGCTGCTCTCGCCCATGGCCGTCGCCCCCGACCGGCAGGGCGAAGGCATCGGCCAGCGCCTCATCGCCCATGCCCTCGACCGCCTCCGGGCCGAGGGCACCGACGTCGCCGTCACCTACGGCGACCCGGCCTTCTACGGGAAAACCGGATTCGCCCCGGTGAGCGAGGCGGTGCTTCCGGCGCCCATGCCCCTGTCCCACCCACAGGGCTGGATCGCGCAGTCCCTGACAGATGCGCCACTCTCGCCGGTCAATGGGCCAGCCGCCTGCGTTCGCCCGTTCCGCAGCCCGGAATTGTGGTAAACAAGCCCATCATGACCCGCGACTACTCCGCCTTCCTTCCCGGCAGCGCGCCGGCCCCGCGCCGTGCGCCCGATGCGCTTCAGGCGCTCGGCTGGGGGCCGGCCTTCGCCCGCCAGATCGACGCGTCCGCCCTGGCCGACACGCCCCCCGTAAGGGTCATGTCGGTCCATCGCAGCGGGATGCAGGTGCAGGGCGACGGCATCGCCACCAGCCTGCCCCCCTCCCCGAGGTCACGGTCGGCGACTGGCTTCTGCTGGACCGCGACCGCCCGCACGACAGCCGACTTCTCGACCGGACCAGCCTGATCCAGCGCCGCGCGCCGGGGCATGACCGGCGGATGCAGCCCATCGCGGCCAATCTCGACACGGTCTTCGTCGTCACCTCCTGCAACGCGGATTTCAACGTCGCCCGGCTGGAGCGGTACCTTGCCCTGGCCTTCGAGGCGGGGATCGAGCCCGTCATCCTCCTGACCAAGGCCGATCTGGTGACGGACCCTTCCCCCTGGCTCGATCAAGCCCGCGCCATCTCGGACCGGGTTCCGGCGCTCGCCCTGGACGCGCGCGGCGCGGACCCGGCCCGCGCGCTCGCCGACTGGTGCAAGGCGGGGCGGACCGTGGCCTTCCTCGGCTCCTCCGGCGTGGGGAAATCCACCCTGACCAACGCGCTTCTCGGCGCGGGGCGGCTTGCGACGCAGGGCATCCGCGAGGATGACGCCAAGGGCCGCCACACCACGACGCACCGAGAGCTGCACCCGGTTCCCGGCGGCTGCCTCGTCCTCGACACGCCGGGCATGCGCGAGCTGCAACTGGCCGATGCGGCCGAGGGGATCGCCGATCTCTTCGACGACATCACGGCGCGCGCCGCCGACTGCCGCTTCTCCGATTGCCGGCACGACACGGAACCGGGCTGTGCCGTGCGCGCCGCGGTCGAGGCGGGGGCGCTCGATGCAACCCGCGTGGCGCGCTGGCACAAGTTGCAGGCCGAGGATGCCTTCAACTCCGCCAGCCTCGCCGAGCGCCGCGGCAAGGACCGCGCCTTCGGAAAGATGGTGCGCAACGCGATGCAGGACAAGAAGGGGCGGCGCGGGCGTTAGCGCCGTGCGGGGCACCGCTCTCGCGGGCAGAGGTGACAGCCCGGACCGGCCGCGATGGCTCCGCCGGCGGGTGCGGGCGCCGGGATC
>WVSO01000142.1 GCA_015689745.1 Rhodobacterales bacterium HKCCSP123
ATGATGCGTCGCTACGATCCCGCGATGCGCACCATCAAGGCGACCGGGCGGCGGCGTGCCCACCGCGAGCGCAAGGCCACGCCGCGCCAGCGGCCACCGGGAGGTCAGGGCGAAGGTCATTGCGACAGTCTACCGAATTCCGTTCTGCTCGCAAAAGTTGTAAGGTCACACTAATCCACACGCAAAGAGACACACAAGCACCGGACCCGACACATGCGCACGAAAGCCATCGCCCTGAGCGCCGTTCTCCTCGCCCTTGCGGGGGCCCTCGCCCTTGATCTGAGGGAGGCGGGCCATGCACAGACCGCCGAGGACACGCCCGGGGTCGCCGCGATTCCCTTTACCGGCGACGAGGTGGTGCTGCCCTTCGTGATCCCCGAATCGGGCCCCTTCAATCCCGAGGAGATCGAGATCGAGAACAACCAGGCGATCGCCGACTGGTTCCGCTCGGCCCATGCCGATGCGGCGGCCGAGGCCTTCCGCCACTGGGACGAGGATGGCGAGATCCGGCCGGCCTGCTCGGTCTGCCACTCCGGCGCGGGCTTCCGCAGCTTTCACGGCCTCGACGGCAGCGCGCCCGGCATCCCCGAGACACCGGTGGACCTGGGCGGCGTCGTCGATTGCCAGACCTGCCACAACCCCGGCCTGAGCCAGATCACCGAGATCCGCATGCCGAGCGGCGTGATGCATCCGGTGAACGGGGTCGAGGCCTCCTGCATGACCTGCCACCAGGGGCGCACCGCGGGCGTGACCGTGGCCGAGGCCGTGGGCGACCTGCCCGACGACAGCCCGAACGCCGACCTGCGCTTCGTCAATCCGCATTACGCAACCGCCGCCGCGACCTGGCTGGGCGGCTACGGGGCGGCGGGCTACCACTACGAGGGGCGGGCGTATTCCGGCCGCTTCTTCCACGCGCGCCCCGTCGCCAGCTGCGTCTCCTGCCACCAGCCGCACACGCTCGAGGTTCAGACCGACAGTTGCAGCACCTGCCACGAGAACGGCAATCCCGAGGAGATCCGCCTTGCCCGTCAGAGCTATGACGGAAGCGGCGACACCAGCCAGGGCATCCGCGAGGACATCCGCAACAACGCCGCGCTGCTGCTCGATTTCGTCACCCGCTACGGCGCCGAGGTGGCGGGCACCGCGATCGTCTACGACGGCGGGCGCTATCCCTATTTCTTCACCGACGCCAATGGCGACGGCATGGTCGACACCGCCGACGGCAGCCCCGTGGCCTATGCGAGCTGGACGCCGCGGATGCTGCGCGCGGCCTACAACTGGAAACTCGTCACCGCCGATCCGGGTGCCTATGCGCACAACCCGCATTACGCGCTCGAGCTGCTCTACGATTCCATCGCCGATCTCGCCGGACCGCTGGGCGTGGAGGTGGAGAGCCTGAACCTTCTGCGCTGACCCCTTCCGGCGCGCGGGCGTCCTAGCCCGCGCGGCAGCCCAGAACCCAGACGTCGTAGCGCGGATGCTCCAGCGCGTTCAGCGCGGGCGAGGAGGCGATCATCCAGCCATCGAAGAGCGTGCTGCCCTCCTGGTCGAGGATCTCGACATGGGCGTAAGCGTCCGAGGCGGGATCCTCGGCGGGAAAGCGGCACTCGACCACGTGGATCGCGATGCGGCCGAACATGACGGTCTCGCCGATCGCCATCTCAACATCCGTCGGCCGGCCCAGCATCCGGTCGAGCGCACGCAGCGTGGCGCGGCCGCCCTGAGAGGTCCGGGGCTGGGTGACCGAGGTCACGGCGCTCCCGACGCGGGGCAGGATGGTGAGCTCCGCGCCCCCCTGCCCTTCGGTGATGTCGAGCGTGATGCTGCCATCATCTTCGGGCAGGCTGCCGTCCTCGCCCAGCGAGGGAACCTCGGTTCCCGCGAGCGCGTCGGGGTCGAACTCGAAGCCCACAAGCGGCCCGACATCGAAATTGTCGAAGGTCTGCGCCGCCGCCCAGGGGGTCGCAAGGGCCAGGGCGAGCGCCCCGGCAAGGCAGGCGGCCGGCGCGCGCCGCATCACTCGGACCCGTCCCCGGTCACGAAGCGCATCAGGAGCGTCACCAGGCTGACCGAGCTCTGCGTGTCGGTGACGGTGTCGCCGGGCGCATAGTTGAAGGGCGAGCCGCCGGGGATGATCTCGACGAAACTGCCGCCCAGAAGCCCCTCGGAGGCGATCGTGATCGCGCTGTCGTCGGGCAGGACGATATCCTCGCGCAGGCTGAAGGTCGTCTCGGCGCGGAAACTCGCCGGGTCGAGCGCCATGTCGGTCACGGTGCCCACGCGCACGCCCGCCAGCCGCACCTCGGTGCCGACGGCGATGCCCTCGGCGCTGCGGAAGGAGGCGTTCAGCAGGTAGCTGCCGCCCGCCGGCGCGCCGTCCGAGGCGCCCGAGGCGTAGAGGAAGAAGCCCACGGCGACCGCCAGCACGGCGGCGCCCACGGCGACCTCGGTCAAGGTGTTGTCTTGCGTGGACATGCGCCCTGCCCCCTCGTGCTCGCCCGGTTATGGCGCGTCGCGCCGCCCGCGCCAAGAGGCGCCTTGGCTCATTCGGGCGTCATTCCGGCGTCCAGGCCTCGTAATCGCGGCGCTCGGCGGGGTCTGCCCGGCGGATCGAGCCCGCGGGCACATAGGCCTGCGGCGTGCCGGTCAGGTTCGGCAGGTGCGGTTTTTCCCAGGGCTTGTGCGCGACGGGACGGTCGGTCGGCGGCTCGTCCCAGGTGTGGTGCAGCCAGCCATGCCAGTCGGCGCCCACGCGGCTTGCCTCGGCCTCGCCGTTGAAGATCACCCAGCGCTTCTTGCCGTCCTTCGAGCGGTAGAACACGTTGCCCTGTTCGTCCTCGCCCACCTTCACGCCGTTGCGCGCGGTGTAGATCTGCGTGCCGATCGTCTGGCCGTTCCACCAGGTGACGAGGCGGTTGAGGAAGCTGAGCATGGGCTGGCCCTTTCGGGGTTGCGGGTCCGGTCGGGGGCGTTCTGCCCGATCGGGGCCGGGCCGTCCAGTGCCATGGCGTCGCGCGGGCGGGGCCGGGCGGACGCGGTTTCGAAACCGCGTGCCCGCCGTTTGCAAACGGCGGACGGCCTTTCGAAAGGCCGTTCCGCCCGGTGGCCGCCAAAGGGAACGGGCGTTCGCCCGATCCGGGAGGCCACAGACCGAACCGCCCTTGTTGCGCGGCGGCGATTGCCCGGCCCGGCCGCTTGGCCTAATCCTGTCGCGGACGATGGCACCCAGAGGGGGGAGAGACCCATGACCGACGGCCCGACCTACGGCTTCGACACGCTCCAGATCCACGCAGGCGCCCGCCCCGACCCGGCGACGGGCGCGCGGCAGACGCCGATCTACCAGACCACGGCCTATGTCTTCCGCGACGCGGAACATGCCGCGGCGCTCTTCAACCTGCAGGAAGTGGGCTACATCTATTCGCGCCTGACCAACCCCACCGTCGCCGTGCTGCAGGAGCGCATCGCGACGCTGGAAGGCGGCGTCGGCGCCGTCTGCTGCTCGTCGGGACATGCGGCGCAGATCATGGCGCTCTTCCCGCTGATGAGCCCCGGCAAGAACATCGTCGCCTCGACCCGGCTTTACGGCGGCACGGTCACGCAGTTCAGCCAGACCATCAAGCGCTTCGGCTGGTCGGCGAAATTCGTCGATTTCGATGATCTCGACGCCGTGCGCGACGCCATCGACGAGGACACCCGCGCGATCTTCGGCGAGGCGATCGCCAACCCGGGCGGCTACATCATGGACGTGCGCGCCATCGCCGATATCGCCGATGCGGCGGGGCTGCCGCTGATCATCGACAACACCAGCGCCACGCCCTACCTCTGCCGCCCGATCGAGCATGGCGCGACGCTGGTGGTGCATTCGACCACCAAGTACCTGACCGGCAACGGCACCGTCACCGGGGGCTGCGTGGTCGATTCGGGGAAATTCGACTGGTCGGCCAGCGACAAGTTCCCGTCCCTCTCGGCCCCAGAGCCCGCCTATCACGGGCTGAAGTTCCACGAGACCTTCGGCCCCTTGGCCTACACCTTCCACGGCATCGCCATCGGTCTGCGCGACCTCGGCATGACGATGAACCCGCAGGCCGCCCATTACACGCTGATGGGGATCGAGACTCTGTCGCTCAGGATGGAGCGCCACATCGAGAACGCGGTGAAGATCGCCAGGTGGCTCGAGGCCGACCCCCGCGTCGATTTCGTGACCTATGCGGGGCTCCCCTCCTCGCCCTATTTCGAACGCGCCAAGACGGTCTGCCCCAAGGGCGCGGGCGCGCTGTTCACCTTCGCGGTGAAGGGCGGCTACGAGGCCTGCGTGAAGCTGGTCGATTCGCTGGAAATCTTCAGCCATGTCGCCAATCTCGGCGACACGCGCAGCCTGATCATCCATTCGGCCTCGACCACGCACCGGCAGTTGACGCCCGAGCAGCAGGTGGCGGCGGGCGCGGCGCCCAACGTGGTGCGCCTGTCGATCGGGATCGAGGATGCCGACGACCTGATCGCCGATCTCGACCAGGCCCTTGCGCGGGCCACGGCCTGAGCCGGTGCGAAAACCGGAATGGGGGCGCGCAGGACGCGCCCCTTTTTTCTTGTGCCGTTTGCACATAGACTGATTTCCGCCGATCGGCGCACCCCTCCGCAGGGCCTGTTTCCCTCGCGGGGTTTGTGCTGTAGATCGGCCTGACTGGGGACGGTCGCCGCCGGGCGGCCCCCCGTTTATGGTTACGACCGGGGTCCGATGTGACAGTCGATTTCGCGCTCTTCTTCTCACCCGAGGGCGTCGCGCTCGCCCATCGCCAGGCGGCGGGGCACTGGGCGCTCGTGGGCGAGGCCTCTTTCGAGGGGGATCTCGACGGCGCCATGGCCGGGCTGAAAGCCGCCGCCGAGGCCCGCGGCCTCGCCAAGGGCCGGGTGCTGCTGGTGCTGCCGGACGACCAGGTGCTCTACACCTCCTTCATGGCGCCCGCCGACGATGCCGGGCGTGTGGCCGAGCGGATCACCGATGGGCTCGAGGGCATGACGCCCTATGCCGTCGCGGACCTGATCTACGACTGGCGCGCGGTCGAGGTGGACCGGGTGAAGGTCGCCGTGGTCGCGCAGGAGACCCTGGACGAGGCGACCCAGTTCGCCGAGGCGCATGGGTTCAAGGCCGACGGCTTCGCCGCGATGCCGCCCGCCGAGCGCTTCCCGGGGATCGCGCTGTTTGGGGCCGAGCGCGCCGACCTGCCCGAGGTGGACACGGGCATGGCCTTCGGCGGCGACGACTGGGCACGGCTGGCCGAAGCGGCCGCAGCGGC
>WVSO01000143.1 GCA_015689745.1 Rhodobacterales bacterium HKCCSP123
GCGAGCGGCCCGCCGCCATCCTCGTCATGGGCTGCGACACGCGGCCCCTCGCGCCGCATCCCGCCGAGGCGTTGGCGGGCCGGGAAGAGGCGCTGTCGCGCGGTCTTCAGGCGCTGACCGGGCTGACGGAGGGGCCGGTCTTTCTCTGTGACGACGCCGTGCGGCCGCTCGGGGTCACGGTGCCGGGGGTGCGGATCGTCGCAACCGTGGCGCGCCACCCGCAGGGCCTTGCCGGTATCCGCATCGCCGCGCTCTGCCCCGCCGAGATCGACCACCCGGTCTGGGACCTCGACGCCGAGGATGTCGCCGATCTCGGCGATCTTCTCGCCACCGGCCACCTGCCGCAGCGCCGGGTCGTGCGGGTCGCTGGCCCGGCCCTGACCGAGACGCGGCTGGTCACCTGCCAGATCGGCGCGGACACCCGCGGCCTGAGCTACGGCGCGATCCGGCCCGGGCCGCACGTGATCCTTGCGGGCTCGCCCGTCGACGGGCGCCCCGCCCATTGGCTCGGCCCTCGCGACCGGCAGGTGACGGTGATGGACGCAGCCCCCCGCGCGGCCGCGCCGCACTGGTTCCTCGCGGCCCTGACGCGCTCCTCGCGGCCCCGGCCGCTGATCCCGAGCGCCGCGGTGATGCAGGCGGCAGGCGGCGCCTTTCCCGCCATGGCGATGCTGCGCGCGCTGGGGGCGGGCGACGACGAGACGGCGCTGAAACTGGGGGCGCTCTCGCTGCTCGAGGAGGACCTGGCGCTGGTCGATTACGTCACCGGCGGCAGGCCGCGGGCGGCCGAGCTTCTGCGTGCGCTTCTCGACCGCACGGCGGCGGAGGCGGGGCAATGATGCGTGGCATCTGGGGCCGGGAGATGGTGGCGCTGATGCTGCTGGCGGCGCTCGCGCCGATGGGGCTGGCCTGGCTCTGGTCCGAGGGGCTGCCGGCGCTCGCGCGGCTGGTCCTTGCGCTGGTGATCTCGGGCGGCTGGCACATCGTCTTCATGCTGGCCCGTGCGCAGCCGCCCTCCTTCGCGGGCGCGATCACGGCGCTGGCCGTGGCGATGCTCGCGCCCGAGGAGTTGGGGCTCTTGCGGCTCTTCCTCGGCATCAGCTTCGGCGTGGTCTTCGGAGAGCTCGTCTTCGGCGGCTGGGGGCGCAACGTGGTGAACCCCGCGACGGTGACGCTGGCCTTTCTCGGCTTCGGCTTTCCCGGTTTCCCCTGGCCCGAGTTCGTGCCGCCCGTGGCCTGGGCCGCGATCCCCGCGGCCCTGATCGGGGTGGCCGCGGGCGTCATGCCCGCGGGCGTGGTCGCGGCCGCCGTGCTGGCGGGGGCGGGGGCAATGGCCGTCGACCTGCCCGTCGCCCATGTCCTGCCTGCCGCGGGCATCGTGCTGGTGCTGCTCGTGGCCGACCCGGTGGCGAGTGCCGCGACCACGCTGGGCCGCTGGCTGACGGGAGGCGCCTATGCCGCGCTCGTCCTTCTGTTCGCGACCGGCTGGCAGGGGGCCGCGCCCGTGCAGCTTTGCGTGGCGGCGGCGCTTCTGACCTCGCTCGTGGCCCCCTTGTTCGACGAGATCGCGATCACCCTCTGGCTCCGGCAGAGAAGGAGACGACATGGCAGAGCCTGACCGCGCCGGACCCTGGCGCCGCTTTCTCGCGGCCCCGAACGAGAGCCGGGGCAAGACCATCGCCGTGGCTTTCGCCGTCTCGGCGGTCTGCGCGGTGCTGGTGAGCGTCGCCACCGTGACCCTGCGCCCGATCCAGGCCGCCAATCGCGCGGCCGAGGAACAGGCCCGCATCGAAAGCCTCGTGCGCGGCATCCCCGGCATGGCGGGCCTGCTGGAGCAGTCGGGCGGCACGCTCGGCACCGTGGTGATCGACCTCGAGCGCGGCCGCGCCGCCGACGGGGTGACGCCCGCCACGCTGGAGGCCGCCCTTGCCGACCCCGCGAACTGGAGCGCGATCCCCCCCGCCGAGGACCTCGCCGATCTCGGCCAGCGGCCCGATTACGCGCAGGTGTTCCTGTTGCGCGACGGGGGCGAGGTGTCGGTCGTGCTGCTGCCGATCGCCGGGACGGGCTACAACGGGCGCATCGACGCGGTCCTCGCGCTGGGCGCGGACATGACGACCATCGCGGGCCTGTCGATCACGCGGCAATCCGAGACCCCGGGCCTCGGCGCGCGGATCGAGGAGGCGGCCTGGCTCTCCGATTTCCCCGGCACCCGCACGCGGGACGAGGCGGGGAACCTGCGCTTCGCCGTCGCGCGCGGCGCGGCCTCGAGCGTCTACGAGGTGGACGGGATCACCGGGGCCACCCGCACCTCGAACGCGATGACGCGGATGATCCGCTTCTGGCTCGGCCCCGAGGGCTACGGCCCCTTCCTCGACGCGGTCCGGCGGGGGGAGTTCTAGGGCATGGCGCGCGCAACCGGCCTTTGGGGAACGCTGACCGCGCCGCTTCTGCGGGAGAACCCGATCACCTTGCAGATCCTCGGTTTGTGTTCGGCGCTGGCGGTCACGACCTCGATGGCCACCGCGCTGACCATGTCGGTCGCGCTGACCGTGGTGCTGACGCTGGCGGCCGGTCTCATCAGCCTGATCCGCCGGCACATCCCCGACACGATCCGCCTGATCGTGCAGATCGTGATCGTGGCCTCGCTGGTGATCGTCATCGACCAGGTGCTCCAGGCGTGGTTCTTCGAGATCTCCCGCGCGCTCTCGGTCTTCGTGGGGCTGATCACGACGAACTGCCTCGTGCTGGGGCGGACCGAGGGCTTCGCCCGCCACAACCCGCCGCTGCCCGCGATGGTCGATGCCTTCGGCAACGGGCTGGGCTATTCGCTGATCCTGCTCGTCATCGGCGCGCTGCGCGAGCTCTTCGGCAAGGGAGAGCTTTTCGGCCAGACCATCCTTCCGCTGGCCGATGAAGGCGGCTGGTTCACGCCGCTGAGCCTGATGCTGCTCGCCCCCAGCGCCTTTTTCCTGCTCGGCGGCCTCGTCTGGGCGATCCGCAGCGTCATGACCGGGCAGGCCGAAGCGCCCGAGCATGTCGCGCCCCGACAAGGGGAGCCCGCGGAATGAGCGATCTCTGGACCCTGTTCCTTCAGGCAAGCTTCGTCTCGAACATGCCGCTGTCGCTGTTCCTGGGTCTGTGCACCTTCATCGCGCTCTCGCGCCGGACCGAGGCGGCGCTGGGGCTTGGCGTGGCGATGATCGGCGTGATGGGCGTGACGGTGCCGCTCAATCAGGTGATCTATGACGGGCTGCTCGCGCCGGGCGCATGGGGCTGGGCGGGGCTGCCGGAGCTCGACCTGTCCTATCTCTCGCTCATCGCCTTCATCGGCGTGATCGCCGCGACGGTGCAACTGCTCGAGATGGTGCTCGACCGCTTCTTCCCGGCGATCCACGCGGCGTTCGGCGTCTTCCTGCCGCTTCTGACGGTGCAATGCGCCATCCTTGCCGGAAGCCTCTTCATGGTGGAGCGCCGCTACACGCTGCCGGAATCCGTGGTCTTCGGCCTCGGCTCGGGCTTGGGGTTCGCCGTGGCCGTCGTCATGCTCAGCGCGATCCGCTCGCGGCTGGCCTATGCCGACCTGCCCGACGGGCTGCGCGGGCTCGGCATCACCTTCGTACTCGCCGGGCTGATGTCGCTCGGCTTCGCCTCCTTCGCACTCATGGCCGCCGAATGACCGAGATCCTGATCGGAAGCCTGACGCTGATCCTGCTCGTGACCGGGCTGACGCTGGGGCTGCTGGCCGCACGGCGCAGGCTGGTGCCCGAGGGCGCGATCGAGGTGACGGTGAACGAGACGACGCACCTGACGGCGGCGCGGGGGGACAAGCTCTTGGGTGTGCTGCACGCGGGCGGCATCGGCATCCCGGCCGCTTGCGGCGGGTCGGGGACCTGTGGCCTCTGCCGCGTCACGGTGACGGGTGAGGGTGCGGGTGAGCCGCAGGCGACCGAGCGCGGCATCCTCTCGGCCCACGAGCGGCGCGACCACGTGCGGCTCGCCTGCCAGACCAGCCTGCGCGGCGATTGCGCGGTGACCGTGCCGCAGGATGTGCTGGCCGCCGGGGGCGGCTTCACCGCCCATGTGCGCAGCGCGCGGATGCTTGCGCCGCTGATCCGCGAGATCACGCTGGACCTGCCCGAGGGGCAGGCCTTCGACTATCGCGCGGGGGAGTTCATGCAGATCACCGCGCCGCCCTATCGCCTCGACTTCGCGCGGCTCGACGTGCCGCAGGCCTTTCGCGAGGTGTGGGAAATGTCGGGCTGGGACGGGCTGAGCGTCGCCTCGCAGGCCCCCGTCACACGCGCCTATTCGCTGGCCAACCGCCCCGAGGACGGGCGCGCGGCGGTCTTCAACATCCGCCTCGCCGTGCCCCCCTCGGGCCGCGAGGACGAGGTACCGCCGGGGATCGTGTCGTCCTGGCTCTTCTCGGTGCGCCCCGGCGACCCGGTCGAGGTGTCGGGGCCCTTCGGCGAATTCCACGTGCAGGACACGGGGCGCGAGATGGTCTTCGTCGGTGGCGGCGTCGGCATGGCGCCCCTGCGCGCGATGATCCACCAGGAGCTTGGCCGCGGCTCGGCCCGGCGCATCCGCTATTTCTACGGCGCGCGCTCGGCGGTCGACCTGTTCTACACCGGGGAATTCGCCGACCTGCAGGCGGCGCATCCGAATTTCAGCTTCACGCCCGCGCTGTCCGATCCCGCCCCCGGCGACCGCTGGACGGGGGCCACGGGCTTCATCCACGAGACGCTGCGGCGCGAGATGCAGGGGCATCCGGCGCCGGAGGACTGCGAATATTACCTCTGCGGGCCGCCCGTCATGATCTCGGCGGTGCTGGCGACGCTCAAGCGGCTGGGCGTCGAGCCCGCGATGATCTTCAACGACGATTTCGGGGTCTGAGACGATGAAAAGACATCCCACGCAACCCGACCGGCGCGCCTTTCTCGGCATGACCGCCGCCGCGCTCGCCTGGCCGGGGCTGGCCCGCGCCGAGGCCGCGGGGCTGGAGGGGCTGGAGGGCCGCGCCTTCGGCACGGGTTGGCGGGTGGTGGCGCGGGGGCTTTCGGGGCTGCGTGCGCCGCTCGAGGCGGCGCTGGCGCAGGTCGATGCGCAGATGTCGCCCTGGCGCGGCGATAGCGAGGTGGCGCGGCTGA
>WVSO01000144.1 GCA_015689745.1 Rhodobacterales bacterium HKCCSP123
GCTCCGCGGCCCCGCGCTCGACATGCGCCGCATCCAGCGCGCCAGCCTCGCCCGCGGGGGCGAGCCCGTGGACCTCTTTCGCCGCGCCCGCCCGCCGCGCCCCATGCGGATCGTGGCGCTTTGCGATGTCAGCGGCTCGATGACGGTCTATGCCCGCGTCTTCCTCGCCTTTCTCAAGGGGCTGGTCGCCGCCGACACGAAAACTGACGCCTATCTCTTCCACACCCGCGTGATGCGGGTGACCGACGCGCTCAAGGATCACGACAGCCTGCGCGCAGCCGCCCGGCTCTCGCTCATGGCCGAGGGCTTCGGCGGCGGCACCGACATCGGCGGCAGCCTTTCGCGTTTCGTCGAGGGGCATGGCGCGCGCGCGCTCGACGGGCGCACGGTCGTGGTGATCCTGTCCGACGGCTATTGCAGCGGCGATCCCGCGCAGCTGGCGGCCGCGCTGGCCCGCATCCGCCGCAAGGCGCGGCGCATCGTCTGGCTCAACCCGCTCAAGGGCTGGGCCGATTACGCCCCCGTCGCCGCCGCCATCGCCGCGGCCCTGCCGCATCTCGACGCCCACCTGCCCGCGAACACGATCGAGGCGCTTGCCGCCCTCGAAGCCGAATTCGCGCGGCTCTGACCAAGGACCGCCCCCCATGGCCCGCTTCGACATTTTCGACACGATCGACACGCTCCGCCGCGGCGGCGCGCCCTTCTGCGTGGCGACCGTGCTGCGCACGGCGGACGCCACCTCGGCCAAGGCGGGGGCCAAGGCCGCCGTCACCGACGCGGGCGAGATCATCGGCCATCTCGGCGGCGCCTGCGTCGGGCGCGCCGTGCGCCAGGCCGCCACCGCCGCGCTCCGCGAGGGCGCGCCGCGCATCATCCGGGTGAAACCCTCCGACACCGTCGTCACGCTGACCGATCCCGACGGGGCCGAGCTGTATAAAAGCGGATGCCCCTCGGGCGGCACGGTCGACCTGCTGATCGAGCCTTACGCCCATCCGCCGCAGCTGGTGATCTTCGGCGACACGCCGATCTCCCGCGCGCTGGCGGCCCATGCGAGCCTTGCCGGGTTTCGCGTCGCGGTGCCCGAACACGCCCGCTCCGCCCCCGAGGGCGCGCGGCGCTTCGACGAGTGCGGGATCGGCAGCCTCGGCATCGCCGCGCGGGATTTCGTCGTGGTGGCCTCGCAGGGCAACGGCGATCTCGCCGCGCTCCGCGCCGCGCTCGACAGCGCCGCCGCCCGCGTCTCGATGGTGGCAAGCCGCCGCAAGGCCGAGGCGCTGAAGGCGAAGCTGCGCGCCGCCGGCCTGCCCGAGGCGCGGCTCGGGCAGCTGAAGTCCCCCGCCGGGCTGGACCTCGGCGGGGTCGACCCGCACGAGATCGCGCTTTCCGTCCTGGCCGAGATCGTTGCCTGGCGGAACGCGGACACGATCCCCGCCGCGGAAGAGGCGACCGGGCAGGGCAAACGTGCCTGAGCACAGCACCCGCCCCGCGCGCCGACCAGATATCGACCGCTTTTCCCGCATGCCGCTGACACGGAGGAGACAGCCATGGAACTGAGTGACGAAATCCGCATTGCCGTGCCGAAACAGGCGCTGTTCGATGCGCTCAACGATCCCGAGGTGTTGCGCCGCTGCATCCCGGGCTGCGAGACCCTCACGCGGACCTCGCCGACCGAGCTGGACGCAACGGTTGCGCTGAAGGTCGGGCCGGTGAAGGCACGCTTCAACGGGTCGGTGACGCTCGACACCACCAACGGCCCGGACGCGATGTCGATCACGGGCGAGGGCAAGGGTGGCGCCGCGGGCTTCGCCAAGGGCGGTGCCGATGTCGTGCTGATCGAGGACGGAGAGGGCACCATCCTGCGCTACACGGCAACGGCGCAGATCGGCGGCAAGATCGCTCAGCTCGGCAGCCGCCTGATCCAGAGCACGGCGATGAAGCTGTCGGCGAAGTTCTTCGAAAACCTCGCCCGGGACTGCGAGCGGCCCGAGGAAGCGGCCTGAGGTAGAGGAGGCCGGTGGCGTTAACGGCACCTTAACCCTGCCGTGGCAGGGTTCCCGGTCATGGACATGTCCCGGCGGGTCTGACACGCCCGTCACCTTCAGGGTTCCGTCCCGTGGCCGTAGCGGGCCACGCGCCGATCAGAGCCGGACACCGGGGTCGCCCCCGACAAGGGCGGCCACATGGGGACCGCCCTGGCGGCGCCGCCATTCTTTACCCTGCCGTGCGGATCGGACCACCTCCGACAGCGCCTTTCCCGACGCGAGCACCGGCATTCCCTGACGGGACCCCGCGGAAAACATGCGTTTTCCGCGGGCCGTCCCGCGCGCGCGGGACGGGGCGCTCCTGCCCTGCGATCGTGCCATCCGCGGGTGGTTCGGGCCGAACACCGCCGGTGACAGGGCGCGGCCCCTGCACGACATCCCCGCCCGGAAGCACATGTGGCACCCGCGCCGCCCCGCGTCACCGGGCCCCGCAAGGCGCGCGCCTTGCGCTCCCGTCCGCAGCGGCCCTTGGCGCAGGGCGGTCTTGGCCAGCCATGTCGGCGTCTCGGCGCTGGTCACGCGGGCGGGATATCGGGGCTTTGCCCCTGTCGGATGCCCGTCAGATGCGCGGGGTTCCCGGCGTTGCAGGCGTCAGGACGGAGGCGACGGCTGCGCGCAGTCGGGCCGTGGCGAATGTCGCCCGGTCCTGTCCTTGCCCGTTCGGGGCGGCGGCTCGGGCCCCGGTGGCCGATTGTTCGGCTTCGGGTGGCAGGTGACGAGAAAAGAAGGGCGGCGCCGCCAGGGGCGGTTCCCATCCGGCCGCCCTTGTCAGGGGCGGCCCCGGTGTCCGGCTCTGATCGGCCCATGGCCTGTCAAGCCAAGGGTCGGAAACCTGAAGGGGGGCGGGGGTGTCAGGCCCGCCGGGACATGTCCATGACCGGGGACCCTGCCACGGCAGGGTTAAGAAAGCGTGAAGCCTCGGGAGCCTGAAACGGGAGCCTTGTGCGCGCTTGCGCCGAGCGGCCCGAGCGGCCAGAACGGCCCCGACAGATCGCAGCGAAGGGAGGGCACCATGCCCAAGGGCTATATCATCGGCCATATCACCGTGAACGACCCCGAGGCCTACAAGGAATATGTCGAGCGCGACACGCCGATCCTGCACGCGCTGGGCGGGCGGTTCATCGTCCGCGGGGGCCAGGCGCAGGTGATGGAGGGCGAGACCCTCAGCCGCCATGTCGTCATCGAGTTCCCCAGCTACGAGGCCGCGCTGACCGCCTATAACGACCCCGAGTACCAGGAGGTCGCGGGCATCCGCCGCCGCACCGCCGAGAGCGTCATCCTCGTCGTCGAGGGGACCGACGCGGGCTAACGCCCCGCTTCCGTCATGAGGGCCGCGACCCGGTGAATCGCCGGGCCGCCGGCCATGTCGGGGCCGGGGACGGGCAGCTTGCGCCGCCAGTTGGGGTGCTCGTCCACCGTGCCGGGCAGGTTGGTCTGCTCGGCCATCCCCAGCACATCCTCGGCCTGCACCGCGACGAGGGTCGAGGCCGTGCGGGCGAGGAAGCGGTGCATCGCGTCCACCTCCGCGCCGCCCGCCGCCGTGGCGAAGGCCTCCGCGCGCTGGGCGCGTTCGGCCAGTTCGCGGGCCTCGACCTCCTCGCCGATCCGTCCGATCGCGCGGCGCGCGCGGATGTCGCCACCCTTCGCCCAGCCGCCATGGGTGGGCAGGTCATGGGTGCCGAAACTGGCCAGCGTCGGGGCCGGGTAGTGCTCGGGCGGGGTGACGTGGCCCCAGGGCTCCGCCATGAATTGCAGGAGCCGACAGCCGAGGATGCCGGAGGCCGCGAGCGCCTCCTGCAGCCCGTCGGGAATGTTGCCGAGGTCTTCGCCGATCACGGTGCCGCCCGCGCGGGTGGCCTCGATCCGCACGACGGCCAGCATCGCCTCGCGCGGCATCCGCACGTAAGCGCCGGGCAGGCCGGGGGCGACCCAGAAGGCGCGTTCGAAGCCGAGGATATGGTCAATCCGCAAGAGCTTCGCATAGGCGAACTGGCGGCGGAGCGTGTCGGCGAGGGTGCGGAAATGGCCGCGCGTCAGCGCGTGGGGGTCCAGCGGCGCGAGGTTCCACGTCTGCCCCTCGGGGCCGAGCGCGTCGGGCGGCGCGCCGAGCGAGACGCCGCGGGCGAAGCTGCCCGGATCGGCCCAGGTCTCCGCCCCCGCCGGGTGGGTACCCACGGCGAGGTCGAGGTAGAGGCCGTAGCGCATGCCCGCCCCGGTCAGCGCGGCCTGGGTGTCGGTCAATTGGCGATGGGCCATCCATTGCAGCCAGGCGTGGAAGCGGACCTCGGTGCCGGGCACCGCGCCCGCCGCGCCCTCGGGCGTTTGCAGGTGGGCGGGCCAGTCGGTCCAGAGCGCGCCGTGGCGGTCGCTGAGGGCCTGGTGGGTGGCGAAGAGGGTGAGGTCGTCCCCCTCCGCCGCGCGCCATGCGTCGAAACCGGGGTCGCCCTTGAAGGCGTCGAAGGCCGCGCGCAGGGCGGCGCGCTTGGCGGGCACCTCGGCCGCGTAATCGACGAGCGGGCCGGTCACCACGCCCGGCCCGGTCGCGACATGCAGCGGGTTCAGGCGGCGGCGGTGGGAGGGGGAATAGGGGCTGGCCCATGTGGCCTCGGTCGGAAAACCGGCGTGGATCGGGTTGATGCCGAGGAACCCCGCGCCGGTTGACGCGAGGGCTTCGCCGGTGCGGCGGAGGTCGTCGAAATCGCCGAAACCGGGCGCGTCCGGGGCGCGCAGCCCCCAGAGCGGCGCGGTCACGCCCCAGCCGCGGGGCGGCAGGGCAAGGGCGGGCGGGGCGGCGAGAAGGGTCGTCTCGTGATCTCCGGCGCGCAGGATGTGGAGGCCGAGGGGCAGGGCGGGCAGGTGCGGGCCGTGGCCTTCGGCCTCGGTGCCGTCCTCATGGATGAGCGCCCATGCGCCGGGGTCGGCGGGCAGGGTCGCGGGCTGGCCGGAACGCATCGGCTGGTACTCATCACCAAGGGCGACCTGCTCGACCA
>WVSO01000145.1 GCA_015689745.1 Rhodobacterales bacterium HKCCSP123
GCGGCGGCCTCGGCGGCAGCGGCCTCGGCGGCGGCATCAGTCTCCGCCTCGGGCAGGGCGGTGTCGGTCTGTGCCGCGACAGGCCCCGAAAGGACGGTCAGAGGCGTGAGGACGAGCGTGGCGGAAAGCAGGGCGAAGCGAAATTGAACGGGGGCCTGGTCGAGACGTATCACGGCAGCAAAATCCTTGGGCAGCAATCGGATAGCGCCACGATAGCGTCGCGTCCGCCATCCTGTCGAGCCATCCGATGACACCGCCCGGCTACAGAAAGCTCTGGCCAAGCGGGCCGGGCTGGTGCAGGGTCTCGACGGTTTGAAAACACAGGGAAATTCGACGGAGCGAGACCCTGAACCGGCCGGAAGACACCACGGGTGACGCGGGCCCCGTTCCCGCGGAGGGGGCGACGGACCGCGTGCTGGTCGTGGACCTCGACGGCACGCTCTTGCGCAGCGACATGCTCTACGAGACCCTGTGGGACGCGCTGACGCGCGATCCGGCTTCGGTCTGGGGCGCGCTCGGGGCGCTCGGGCGTGGCAAGGCGGCGCTGAAGGCATGGCTGGCGAAGGGCACGACGGTGCGGGTGGCGACCCTGCCCTATGACGCGCGCGTCATCGCCCGGATCGAGGCCTGGCGCGCCGCGGGCGGGCGCACGGCGCTGGTGACCGCGACAGACACCGGCCTGGCCAGGGCGGTCGCGGCGCATCTGGGTCTTTTCGACGAGGTGCATGGCAGCGGCGAGGGGATCAACCTCAAGGGGTCCGAGAAGGCGCGCTTCCTGACCGAGCGCTACGGGGCGGGCAGCTTCGACTACATCGGCGACAGCCGCGCCGATCTTCCGGTCTGGGAAGCCGCGAAGGGGGCGATCAGCGTCGGCGCGGCGCCAGCCGTGCGCCGGGAGCTCGACGCGCGGCGCGGTGCCGCGCCCGAGCATCTGCCGCCGGCAACCGATCCGGCCCCCGCGATCCTGCGCGCGCTCAGACCACAGCAATGGCTCAAGAACGTGCTTGTCTTCGTGCCGATGCTCTCGGATCTCGCCTTCGACTGGACGGCCTTCCTTCTGTCGCTCATGGCCTTCGTCGCGTTGAGTTTCACCGCCTCGGCGGGCTACGTGGTCAACGACCTTCTCGACCTTGCCGACGACCGCAGCCACCCGCGCAAGCGCAACCGGCCCTTCGCCTCGGGGGCGGTGTCGGTGCGGACGGGCACTGTCCTGATCCCGCTCCTGCTTCTTGGCGGCGTGATCAGCGCGCTCTCGGTCGGGCCGGTCCTGCTCGGGGTGGTGGCGCTCTACTTCGTCGCGACGCTATCCTATTCGCTGAAGCTCAAGCAGCACACGATGGTCGATATCTGCATGCTGGCGACGCTCTACACGCTGCGGATCATCGCGGGCGGCGTGGCGATCGGCGTCGACCTGTCGGTCTGGCTGCTGGCGGTGTCGATGTTCATGTTCTTCTCGCTCGCCGCGGTGAAACGGCTGGCCGAGCTGACCGACCGCGAGGCGGCCGGACGCGAGGTCTCGCGGCGCGGCTACCGGGTCGAGGATCGGGCCGTGCTGAGCCAGATGGCGATCGCCTCGGGCTATCTCTCGGTGCTGGTGCTGGCGCTCTACATCGACGAGCCGCAGGTGCAGGAGAAATTCGGCGAGCCCTGGCTGCTCTGGGGGGCGTGCCCGCTCCTGATCTTCTGGATCAGCCGGATGGTGATGATCGCCGCCCGCGGCGAAATGCGGGACGACCCGCTGACCTGGGCGCTCGAGAACCGGACCAGCCGCAAGGTGATGCTGGGCACGGCGCTCTTCATCCTCCTGGCGGTGATCGCATGAGCGGGCCGCCGCGCGGGGGTGCCCTGGTGCTGCGCTATGCCGGGTTCGCGGTGGTGGCGACGCTTGCCAATCTCGGCGCGCAGCGGGGGGTTCTCGCCCTGGGCGACCGGAGCGCGACGGGAAGCTTCGTCGCCGCGGTCCTGGCCGGGACGGCGGTGGGGCTCGTGGTGAAATACCTGCTCGACAAGCGCTGGATCTTCTACGACGCGACGACCGGCGCCGCGGCGCAGGGGCGGCAATTCGCGCTCTACACGCTCATGGGCGTCGTCACGACGGCGATCTTCTGGGTGACGGAAACCGCCTTCTGGCTGACCTGGGGCACGGATCTCGCGCGCGAGATCGGCGCGGTGCTGGGGCTGACGGTGGGCTATGTCACGAAATACCTGCTCGATCGGCGCTACGTCTTCCGCGCAGCGGGAATGGCACCATGACGCGTCTTTCGGGGTGGGGCCGGTTCCGCCCGGCCGAGACACGGGTCACGCGCGTTCGGAGCGAGGCGGACGTGGCGACGGCCCTGGCGGCGGGCGGCCCGCTCATCGCGCGCGGCAACGGGCGCGCCTATGGCGACAGCGCGGTCAGCCCGGGCGCGACGCTCGACATGACGGGCATGGACAGGATGCTGTCCTTCGACCCCGCAACAGGGGTCCTCGAGGCCGAGGCGGGCGTGCTCCTGGCCGAGATCATCGAGACCTTCCTGCCCCGCGGCTGGTTTCCCGCGGTCACGCCCGGAACCAAGTTCGTCAGCCTCGGCGGTGCCATCGCCGCGGACGTGCACGGCAAGAACCACCATCTCGACGGCTCGTTCGGGGCCTTCGTCGACTGGATCGACGTGATGGACGCCGGCGGGCGGGTCACCCGCGCCGTCCCGAACACCGAGCTCTTCGGCTGGACCGTCGGCGGCATGGGCCTGACCGGGGTCATCCTGCGCGCCGGGGTACGGCTCAGGCCCGTCGAGACCGGTTGGATCGCCCAGGACATGCGCGCCACCCAGACGCTCGACGCCACGATCGACATGATGGAGGCGACGCTGCGCGCGCCCTACTCGGTCGCCTGGCTCGACTGCGTGACGACAGGGCCCATGATGGGCCGCGGCCTTGTCATGCTGGGCCGGCACGCGGGCATCGACGACCTGCCGCCCTCGCAGCGGAGCAGGCCCTACGATGTGCCGAGAAAACCAACGGTCCGCCTGCCGTTCGACCTGCCCGCGGTCGCGCTGAACGGCCTCACGCGGCAGGCGTTCAACGCGCTCTATTACTGGAACGGGCGGCGAAAGCCGGGCGAGCGGCTGGTCGACTGGAACAGCTATTTCTACCCGCTGGACGCCGTGCTCGACTGGAACCGCGGCTACGGGCGGGCGGGCTTCATCCAGTTCCAGTGCGCCCTGCCCCAGCACGCCGCGCGCGACGGAATGCATGCGCTTCTCGCCGCCATCGCGCGCTCGGGAGAGGCCTCGGTCCTGTCGGTCCTGAAACGCTTCGGCCCGCAGGAGGGCCGGTTTTCCTTTCCCATGGCGGGCTATACGCTCGCCCTCGATTTCCCAGTGAACGACCGGAGCCTTGCCCTGATGACCACGCTCGACCGTATCACCCTCGACCACGGAGGGCGGTTCTATCTCGCGAAGGATGCGCGGATGCCCCGCGCCGTGATGGAAGAGGCCGACGCGCGCGTCGCGGATTTCCGCGAGATGCGCAGGGCGACCGGCGCGGCGGGGCGCTTCGTCTCGGTGCAATCCGAAAGGCTTGGCCTGTGAGCGGGCGTGTGACGGGGCCGGTCCTGATCCTCGGGGCCGCGTCGGACATGGCGCGCGCGGTGGCGCGCGGCTTCGCGTCAAGGGGCTGCGCGATCCAGCTCGCGGCGCGCGATCCGGCAGCGCTCGAGGGCGACCGGGCCGACCTGGAAACGCGCTATGGCGTGGCGGTCAGCCTGCATGCCTTCGACGCGCTGGATGTCGAGGGGCACGCGGGGTTCGTGGTCGGGTTGCCGGAGCTGCCGCAGGTGGCCGTCTCGGCCATCGGGCTGATGGGCGAGCAGAGCGAAAACGCCGCCGACATGACCCGCGCAGCCCTTGTCATGCGCTCGAACTTCGAGGGGCCGGCGACGATCCTCGGCGCGCTCGCCAACGCGATGGAGGCGCGCGGCTCGGGCACGCTGGTCGGCATAAGCTCGGTCGCGGGCGAGCGGGGGCGCGCGTCGAACTACGTCTATGGCAGCGCGAAGGCCGGGTTCACGGCCTATCTCTCGGGACTGCGCAACCGGCTGGCGGGCAAGGGCGTGCATGTCGTGACCGTTCTGCCCGGCTTCGTGGCGACGAAGATGACGGAGGGCATGGACCTGCCCGCGCGCCTTGTCGCGCAGCCCGAGGAGGTGGCAAAGGCCATCGTCGCCGCCGTCGAACGCGGGCAGGAGGTGATCTACGTCCGCCGGATCTGGCGGCTGATCATGGCCATCATCCGCGCGATCCCCGAGGCGATCTTCAAGAAAACCTCGATCTGAGCGGGCCAAAAGCCGCGCAAGCAGCCCCGAAATGCGCGGATTTCTGCCGCCTTTCGGCCGATACGGTCGAATTGCGCCGGGCGTTGTTGTGAAATTCATCTGACCGGCGTAGGCCCGATTCCCATGAACGGGACAGTCATCGCGCAGGCACAGGCGCGCATCTCAAACAGTGTTAATCGCCTCGGCGACAGCCCCAACACCGTGATCGCGGCGCTGGTGCTCTCGACCTGCGTGGCGGCGTTGGCGGGATACGTGGTGGTGTCCCAGGCTCTTCCACACGTGGTGCGGCAGACCCCGGTTGCCGATGTCACGGCAGCCGATGTCCCCAACCGGCCGGTGCCGCGCCCCGGGGCCCGCGTGCGCCCTGCCCTGTCGCCCGCCGATCCCGCGGTGATCGCGCTGGGGTTCGCGGATCCCGGTGTCGAACGGCGCACGCCCGCGGCGCTCGACCCGCAGGAGCCCGCGGAGGCACCGTCCAGCCGTCTCTACATGCCCGTCCGCGTGGTCGCAGGGCGTCCCGCGATCGTGCCGCCGCAGCGGCCCGCGGCCGAAGCCACGGGCGTTCTGCGGCTTGCACGCGGGATCACGCCTGCACGGGCCCTTGGACTGCCCACCCCCGTTGCGCGCCCCGACACGGCACCCGCCGAGGCGGCCGTTGCGGTCGCTGCGCTCGCGACCGAATCGCCGCGCCCTTCGCTGCGG
>WVSO01000146.1 GCA_015689745.1 Rhodobacterales bacterium HKCCSP123
TGACTTCCATGTTTTCCTCCCTGTCTTGCCCACTGACGCCAACGCACGGCACCCGCTGGCCAAGAAAGGGTCAGGCATCGTTGGTCAGTGCGGTTCAAGTTGGGCAGATGGAGAAACTTTACGCAACAAAATATTGCCAATGATCATTGTTTGGCGTCGGAGACGCCGATCGCATTTCGGAAGCCGGGCAACGGCATCGCCAAGGGCCGCCTCGTCAGCTTGGTAGACGGCAGAGGATGTCGCGATCAACGTCTGCTCCTTGTGAGAGAGTGCACTTTGGGAAACGACAGCGATCGACGGTTGTTGTTCCGAGCAGACTTCACACAAACCTGCCGTCCTGCTGCGCCATATCATCCGCAGCGGTGCTTTCGAGGTATTCGCGGAACGACTTGCTAAATCCAAGGCGGCGTTCGGCCCACCAACGTTGCGTTCCAGGTCTGTGGAAGAACCACAAAAGATTATCGCGATGGCCGTCCCAGAACGTGTCGTCGATCATGCCAGAACGATACTGAAAATAGGCGTTCTCATACTTCCGGAACAAGCTGATGCCGAGATATGCGAATTGCAGGTATTCATCGTCATCCAGTCTGTCGGGATCGGCCATACCCGTCGCGTAGACACGCGCTTTTTCCTTCGTTTCCCCAACGATTGCGGCCATGTCTCCAAAGGCCGCTACAGCTGTCTGGTAGCTCTGCGCGTAGGTGGCCTTGGTGCTTTCTCGAATTTGAATTGCCAGGTAGACCACCGTCAATGAGACAGCTACTGAGCCGATCACGCCGGAGATGATCTGTATGATTTCAAGCAGATTGCCGCCCATTGGAAGGGCTCCAAAGATTCAGTGATTGCATGAGCGGAGTGATATCCAGACCTTCCTGTCTTGTCGTTACACTAGTGAGTATACTTGGCCATGGCGAAGCAACCGGCGGACACGAGAAAGCGGATCTTGGATGCAGCCTACAGGTTGTACTATCGCAAGGGGTTTTCTCGCGTCAGTGTTGATGCGGTTGCAGAACTCGCCGGCGTGACGAAGCGGACGGTCTACTACCACTTCGACAGCAAGGATCAGGTGGTCGCTGCGATGATCGAGATCCAACATCTGCAGCTGATGAAGCAGTACCGATCTTGGCTGGAACCCTCATCCAACTCGGCGCCTGACATCGTGACGAGCCTGTTTTCAAAGCTGAAACACTGGGCGGATGGGCCGGACTGGCTTGGGTCTGGGTTCTCCCGGATAGCGGCAGAGCTTGCAGACCTTCGGGGCCACCCGGCGCGCGTTGCATCCAGGAGCCACAAGGCAGCAGTCGAAGCCTGGCTGGGCGATCAGTTTGCTGCAGTAGGTGTGGGAGAACCCAAGGCATTGGCCAAACAAATCATGATCTTGATCGAGGGCGGCATGAGCCTTGCCCTGATCCATAACGATACGGCGTACATAGAGACGGCAATGCGCGCGGCCGAAAGCCTTGTAGGAAATTCAAAGGTGGCACTTCATCGAGGCCCGTGAGAGCAGTGTTTTCGGGTCCTGCTCATTGCCCGCTTTGTCCGCGTTCCTGCTGGTCGGGCTACTCGGGGCCAACGGCAGCTCCAGAAAAGAGCGGCTGTTCAACGTCGATGCAGCGGGCGCCCGCGGAGAGCCCTTTTTTCAGAATGCTGCATGTTCCATGAAGGACTGCTAAGCTAATCCCAAGAGGGATCGCATGTCATGGACGCGAACAAGGATCAGGCTGAGTATTGGGCGTCTCCCGCGGGCCTGAAATGGCTTGAACACGAGCATGCCCTGGATGCCGCGATGGCCGGTATGTCGAACCTGATGCTCGACACGGCAGACATTCTGTCAGCCGACCGCATCATCGATATTGGATGTGGCACGGGCGCCAGCACGCTCGAGTCCGCCCGACGCGTTCCCGAGGGCGTAGGGCTCGGCGTAGACATCTCGAAGCCCCTCCTTGCACGAGCCGTGAACAGAGCGAAGGAAGAAGGTATTCAGAATGCTTCTTTCCTTCTAGCCGACGCCCAAACATACGACTTCTCGCGCCAGCCCTTCGATCTTCTGGTGTCGAGGTTGGGCATGAGCTTCTTTTCCGACACAATGGCGGCTCTTATGAATCTGTCAGACGCGCTGACCGGCCGTGGCCGGATGGTCTTCGTCTGCTGGGCCTCGGTAACAAAGAACCCGTGGTTCTCGGTTCCAGCACGAGTAGCGGAAGAAAGGCTGGGCAAGCTGCCGAGTGGGAACCCCTCGGCACCCGGACCAACGGCATTCCAGGATTGTGCTCGCGTAGCCGACCTGATGGCTCAGGCAGGCCTCTCCAACATCGAGGCGCGCCCAGTTGAGATTGAGCTCACACCACCGGGTGGAGTTGCTGGCGCCGCCCGTGCTGCCAGCAAGGTCGGGCCCGCAGCCCGAATAATGAAGGGATTCAAGGGCACGGAAGCTGACGAGTTGGCGATCGAGGAAGCCGTGAGGAGCGCCTTCGAGAATTTCGAAGAAGGCGGTGTGGTGCGCGTTCCAGCCGTGGTCAATCTGTTCACCTGTTCACGATGAGACGGTCGGCAAAAGCAGTCACGCAGAATCCCGGGCCGAGTGGCTCATGAGGCCGCGGTCCAGTCGATCAAGGTGGCTAACGCTAGCGACCGCTGAGTGCATGAGCCGACCTTCAGCGCGAGGGCCGGGATCAACCGCTGCGAGGCGAAAGTGGCCAATCCTGCACCTACTGCGCAGGTTAGCTTTTCGGTCTGCGGACTTTCCGCGTGCGGTAGACGTCAAAGGTCCGGATCGCTTTAGCCCATATGTTTGAGGTTTCGGGCTATCCTTGGTCCGGCGAACGCAGTGAAGCGGCGTACTTCGGGCCGCTCAAGCGCGCTCGGAGACGCGAGCAACCAGACCTGCAAATCGGCTCCGGATGGTGGATCAAAGCAGCGCACAAGGTTTGGATTTGCGTCTCCTACGGTCACCGGGAATGGACCGATCCCCTGCCCAGTCTCGATCGCCATCATCATATCGTTGACTGTGGCGCAACGGACGATGTTGCGCCGTTTGCTGCTGAAATGGTGGAGGAGGTGGACACGGTGATCCTCCATGTCGTCGGAAAACTCTGCCGGTAGCGATTTTTTGGCGGCATAGGCGCGCGAGGCGTAGTAGGTCCAGTGCGTGACGCCGACTTTCCGGGCAATTAGCCGATCGTCAGAGATCTCAGCCGCCATGCGCAGTGCAACGTCGGCCTCTCCTTTCATCAGGTCCAGAGGGTGTTCCGAGAAAATGAACTCAAAACTTACGCCCGGGTTTTCTTCGACAAACTCGGCGACAATCGCCCCGATGTTGCCAATTGACTTGTCGCCGACAGCCGTGACGCGGATCGGCTTGCTCGAACTAGCTCGTTCGGCGGCAGCATCCGCTTCAAAGGACAGGGCGGCGCGCTCGAGAGCTTCGGCGGACGCTACCAGGTTGTTTGCGTGTTCGGTAGGCACCGCTCCACGCGTCGTTCTGTCAAAAAGAGTCACGCCAAGGGTGTGTTCGAGAACATGGATGCGCCGCGACACGGTGGTTTGATTGATCCCCAAATGTCGGGAGGCTGCGAGGGTCGACCCCTCACGTAACACGGCAAGAAAGACGCGGACGTCTCCCCAATCTCGGAACCGGCTCTGCATTTTTGCATATCAGCACGGCGTAGTGACAGATACCAGCGGAACCTTCCTTTTGGTTTCATTGTTGCATGCAACACCAAGGAGACCTGAAATGACCGCCCTGTCACTTCCCGTTTTTTCCTTCTTTTCGTGGAGCTCACGGACGTCCGAGCCGATGATTGATGACGCGATACAAACAACTGATACTGAGCGTCGCAGATTTGTCAGCGACATGATTTCGGCGGGAGCCTGCGACAGCGAGTATGGCGTTCAGATGCTGATGTCGATCTACCCGAGCAAGTTTTGAGGCATGACACCTTACGCCCAACCGGGAAACGGTATCGTCGCGAAGGCCACGAATAGCTGACTTTGCATTTAGACACTCAACCGGCAGCATCGCCGGCCAGAAGGACCTGGCGAATATCCGACCTGCGGAGGGCCCGCCTCGGGGTATCGCGAAATCACCAGTTGACTTGAGCCGTAGAAATGGCCGCTCAGTCCGCTCACCAGTCGCTCAAGGTGCAGGACGCCAACGACTGCTGCGGGCAGGAGACGACTTTCAATGCTACGGCCAGGATCTACTGCTGCTCCGCTAGGTTCAGATCAGGGCCGCGCGGGATTTCATTTCAGGACCAACCCTAGTGGCCTCCGCCGTCACCGCCGCCGCCACCCCCACCGAAGGTTTGGCTGTCACTATGTGGAATGCGAGCCCCCGGTTGATCCGAGAAGTGCCGTTGCTTGCCGCCAAACCTAGGACTGCCATCGGCATTCTTTCGGGTGGCGACGAACACCCCAATCCCTATGAACACCACGACCAAACAGAAGAACCCGACGAAAAAGTGCCATGGCTGAAGATCTGCAAGGGACATGATCAACCTCTAGGTATGCTGATATCCCCTGATGGTTACGCAGAAAGGGCCGGATCGCAAAAGGATTCAGGTCAGGGCTACGTGTGTCACAAGATCCAAGCTTTAAATCTCATCACCTGGCGAAAGCGTGCGCATTATTTAGAGCGAGGTTGATGCCTTGCAGATCGTTTTCATCAACATGGATCGCAAGGTAGTGCGTGACATCCTAAGGGGCGTTTGTCCCATCAAGGTGACGCTTTCAGGGGCCTGCGGCCGATATCCCAAGGCGCTATAGGGACGGGGAGCGTGGTTGCGACGACGCCACTGCTCGATAAGGATCTGCGCGTCTCGGCGGAAGTGGCCCAAGTCGCCTAGGGTCAGGACTCACAACCAGAACATGACGGTTGCGGCGATGCAGATGGCGGA
>WVSO01000147.1 GCA_015689745.1 Rhodobacterales bacterium HKCCSP123
ATGGTGCGCGACGTCCCTCCAGGGCGGCCTCGACCGCGGCCCTGCTGACCCTCGCGGCCATCCTCGCCCTGACGGGCGGCTCGCTGCTGACCGGCTTCGCCACGCTCGCCGCGCTTCTGATCGGCGCGGCGCTCCTCCTGCCCGCCGCGCTTGCCACGATCCTGCGCCTCGCCAGCCGCAGCGCCCGCGGCCCCTTCGCCGAATGGCTCTTCGCCGACACCCGCCAGCAACTGCCGGGCCTGTCGCTCGCGCTCATGGCGCTGATGCTGGCGCTCGCCGCGAATATCGGCGTCTCGACCATGGTCGGCAGCTTCCGCGGCACCTTCCTCGGCTGGCTCGACCAGCGCCTTGCGGCCGAGCTTTACGTCACCGCCGCCGACGCCGACGACGCCGCGCGCCTGACCGACTGGCTCGAACCGCGAACGCAGGCGATCCTGCCCATCCTCAGCGCCGAGGTCACGCTGGCGGGCCGCCCCGGCGACCTCTTCGGGCAAGCCGACCACCCGACCTACCGCGAGAACTGGCCGCTTCTCCAATCCACGCCCGAGGCATGGGACAGGCTCGCCACAGGCGAGGCCGTCTTCGTCAACGAGCAGATCGCCCGCTTCGCCGGTCTCTCGCTCGGCGACCAGCTCGAGGTTGCGCCCGGCCTGACCCTGCCCATCGCCGCGATCTATTCCGACTACGGCAACCCGCAGGCGCAGGCGATCGTGACCCTGCACCGCCTGTCAGAGACGTTTCCGGACCTCCAGGCCACCCGCTTCGCCCTGCGCGTCCCGCCCGAAGACGCCCCCGCGCTGGCCAGCGCGCTCCGCGAAGACTTCGGCCTGCCGCCCGATGCCGTCATCAACCAGTCCCAGATCAAACGCTTCTCGCTTCAGGTCTTCGACCAGACCTTTCGCGTGACCGGCGCGCTCAACGTGCTGACGCTGGGGGTGGCGGGCTTCGCCCTTCTGACCAGCCTGCTCACGCTCGCCACCATGCGCCTGCCGCAACTGGCGCCGGTCTGGGCGCTGGGGCTGACGCGGGCGCGTCTGGCGCGGGCCGAACTGGGGCGCGGCGTGATCCTTGCCACGCTGACCTTCGCGCTTGCCCTGCCCGTGGGGCTGATCCTCGCCTGGGTTCTGCTGGCCATCGTGAATGTCGAGGCCTTCGGCTGGCGCCTGCCGATGCAGCTCTTCCCGCGCGACTGGCTGGTGCTCTTCGCCCTCGCCCTTGTCGCCGCCGCGCTGGCCGCCACGCTTCCGGCGCTGCGCCTCGCCCGGATGCCGGCATCGCGCTTCCTCGGGGTCTTCGCCCATGAACGCTAAAGCCGCCCTCGCCGTCCTCGCCCTGCTGTCCGGGCCGCTCCACGCGCAGGGCTTCGCGGGCCTCGGCACCGCGGCCGAGGGCTTTGCCGTCCCGCAGCGCCCGGCGCAGTTCGACTTTCCCGCCGATCATGGCCCGCACCCGGCCTATCGCATCGAATGGTGGTATCTGACGGCGACGCTGACCGGGCCGGACGGCACCGACTACGGCGCGCAATGGACGCTCTTCCGCTCCGCCCTCACCCCCCGCCCCGCCGAGGGATGGGGGGCGACGCAGCTCTGGATGGGCCACGCCGGCCTGACCACGCCCGACGCGCATTACAGCGCCGAACGCCTCGCGCGCGGCGGCATCGGACAGGCCGGGGCACAGGTCGGGGAAGGGGCCGCACCCTTCACCGCCTGGATCGACGACTGGGCCATGACCTCGACCGCCGCAGCGGGGCAGGATGCCTATGACGCGCTCACCCTGACCGCGCGCGGCGATGCCTTCGCCTATGACCTGAACCTGTCGGCGATCGGCCCGCTCGTCTTTCACGGCGACGGCGGCTACTCGGTGAAATCCTCCGAAGGGCAGGCCAGCTATTACTACTCGCAACCCTTCTACGAGGTGACCGGCACGCTCGAGCTGCCCGGCGGCGCGGTGCCCGTCATCGGCACCGCATGGCTTGACCGCGAATGGTCCTCGCAACCCCTCTCCGACACGCAGGAGGGCTGGGATTGGGTCTCGCTCCAGTTCGAGAATGGCGCGCGGATGATGGGTTTTGCGCTCCGCGAAGGCGGCGGCGGCGTGTTCACCTCGGCGACCTGGATCGCAGCCGACGGCACGACCACGGCCTATCCCGACGGCGCGCTGACCATGACGCCGCTCGCCACAACGCGGGTCGCGGGCCGCGACGTGCCGACCGAATGGCGCATCGAGCTGCCCGCGCAAGGCGTCGAGATCGAGACCTCTCCCCTCAATCCGCAGGCCTGGATGGATGTCTCCGTCAGCTATTGGGAAGGGCCGATCCGCTTCACCGGCAGTCACCGGGGGCGCGGCTACCTGGAGATGACCGGCCATGACTGAATCGACCCTGACCGGTTTGTTAGAGACTGTTTGGAGCCACCTCAGCCGCGGCGTGGCCGACCGCAAACACCCCGCGCGGCACCCCACGCTCGCCACCCTCGGCCCGGACGGGCCCGAGCTGCGCACGCTGGTCCTGCGCGGGGCCGACCGCGCCACGGCCACGCTCGAGCTGTTCACCGATGCCGCCAGCCCCAAGGCCCTGCAGATCGCCGCCGATCCGCGCGTGGCCCTCCATGTCTGGCTGCCGAAGCCCCAGCTTCAGATCCGCGCCCGCGCCCGCGCTACGCTCAACCCCGGCGACCCCGCCCTCTTCGCCCGCCTTCCGGCGGAGGCGCAGGCGAATTACAGCGGCACCGTTCCCGGCACGCCCCTCGACACCCCCGGCGACAGGCCCACGGGCGGCCCCGCCCGCTTCGCCCGGATCACCTGCACCCTGACCGAGCTGGATATCCTCCACCTCGGCACGCCGCATATCCGCGCCCTCTACCGCGCCTCGGACGGCTGGCAGGGCCAGTGGATCGCGCCCTGATGGATTGCATGTGCGCCCCGCTTCCCATATCTCCACGCTGACCCGAAACGGCCGAGGGGCAGCGCGTCCATGAACTGGATCACCAATTACGTCCGCCCGCGGATCAACTCGATCTTCTCGCGCCGCGAGATGCCCGAGAACCTGTGGTCCAAGTGCGACGAATGCGGCACGATGCTGTTCCACCGCGAACTGGCCGAGGCGCTGAACGTCTGCACCAACTGCGGGCATCACATGGCGATCACGCCGCGCGCCCGGTTCGAGGCGCTTTTCGACAACGGCATCTTCGCCGAGGTCTCGGTGCCCAAGCCGATCGACGACCCGCTCAAGTTCCGTGACCAGAAGAAATACCCCGATCGCCTGCGCACCGCCCAGAAAGGCACAGGCGAGGCCGAGGCGATGCTCGTCGCCGAGGGCGAGATCGGTCGCACCCCCATCGTCGCCGCCGCGCAGGATTTCAGCTTCATGGGCGGCTCCATGGGCATGTACGTGGGCAACGCGATCATCGCCGCCTGCGAACGCGCCGTGACGCTGAAACGCCCCCTCATCCTGTTCTCCGCCGCAGGCGGCGCGCGCATGCAGGAAGGCATCCTCAGCCTCATGCAGATGCCCCGCTCGACCGTGGCCATCCAGATGCTCAAGGAAGCGGGGCTTCCCTATATCGTCGTTCTCACGCATCCCACCACGGGCGGCGTCACCGCATCCTACGCCATGCTGGGCGACGTCCAGATCGCCGAGCCCAACGCGCTGATCTGCTTCGCCGGCCCCCGCGTCATCGAACAGACCATCCGCGAGAAGCTGCCCGAGGGGTTCCAGCGCGCCGAGTACCTTCTGGATCACGGCATGCTCGACCGCGTGACGCCCCGGGCGCAGCTGCGCGACGAGCTCATCACCATCACCCGGATGCTGACGGGCCTGCCTCCCGCCGTCGCGGGCGACCTGCCCGCCCCGGACGAGGCACCGCCCGCCCCCGCACCGGAGGCCGCGGAAAAGCCGTGAGCGCGGTCTCCTCCGACATCCTCCTCGAAAGGATGATGTCGCTTCACCCCAAGATCATCGACCTGACGCTCGACCGGATGCACCGCATCCTGGCCGCGCTCGACCACCCCGAGCGGCGGCTGCCCCCCGTGATCCACATCGCGGGCACCAACGGCAAGGGCTCCACCCTCGCCATGATCCGCGCCGGGCTGGAGGGGGCTGGCCTGGCCACCCATGCCTACACCTCCCCCCATCTCGCGCGCTTCCACGAACGCATCCGCGTTGCCGGCGAGCTGATCGAGGAACAGGCCCTGTCCCGCACGCTCGACACCTGCCTTGCGGCCAACGGCCCCGACCCGATCACCTATTTCGAGATCACCACCGCCGCCGCCTTCGTGGCCTTCGCCGAGACCCCCGCGGATTACACCCTGCTCGAGGTCGGCCTCGGCGGCAGGCTCGATGCCACCAACGTCATCGACCGCCCCGCGCTGACCGTGATCACGCCGGTGGACATGGACCACCAGCAATACCTCGGCGAAACCCTCGCCCGGATCGCCGCCGAGAAAGCCGGGATCATCAAGCGCGGCGTCCCCGTGATCGTCGGCCGCCAGCAGGACGAGGCCCTCGAGGTGATCGAGGCGCAGGCCGCCCGCCTGAACGCCCCCGTCCTCGCCCACGGCCAGCACTGGCACGTCTGGGAGGAACGCGGGCGGCTGGTGTTCCAGGACGAGACCGGCCTGCTCGACCTTCCCAAACCCGCCCTTCTGGGCGCACACCAGGTGGAGAACGCCGGCATCGCCCTTGCCGCGCTCCGCACCCTCGGTCAGCCCGAGGAGGCCTTCGAGGCGGCGATGACCCGCGCCGTTTGGCCCGCCCGCATGCAGCTCGCTTTCGGGGTCGACGATCTGGGTTTGCGTGCGGAACTGCGTCAGC
>WVSO01000148.1 GCA_015689745.1 Rhodobacterales bacterium HKCCSP123
CGGGCGGCAGGCCGGGGATGGCCTCGAGCCTGCGGCGTCCCTCGCCGAGCTCGGGCACGCAGGCCATGAGCCGCGCGGTGTACGGATGGCGCGGCGCGTCGAGGATGGCGCGCGTCGGCCCCTCCTCCACGATGCGGCCGGCATACATCACCGCGACGCGGTCGCAGAGCTGGCCCACCACGCCGAAATCGTGCGTTATGAAGACGATAGCCAGTCCCCGCTCGCGGCGCAGATCATCGAGCAGCGACAGGATCTGCGCCTGCACGGTGACATCCAGCGCGGTGGTGGGCTCGTCGGCGATGATGACCTCGGGGTCATTGGCCAGCGCCATGGCGATGCCGACGCGCTGGCGCATCCCGCCCGACATCTCGTGCGGGTAGTCGTTCACGCGGGAGGCGGCGTTGGGGATGCGGACGGCCTCGAGCAGTTCGATGGCCTTGCGGTGACCTTCGTCGCGCCCGATGGGGCGGTGAACGCGGATCGCCTCGATCAGCTGGTCGCCGACGCGGTAGAGCGGGTGCAGCGTGGCGAGCGGGTCCTGGAAGATATAGGCGACCTCCCGGCCGCGCAGCGCCCGCAAACGGCGATAGGGCGCGCCGACCAGGTCTTCGCCTTGGTAATGCACGGACCCACCCGTGATCAGGCCGGGGGGCGAGGCGACAAGGCCCATGACCGACAGCGCCGTGACGGATTTGCCAGAGCCGGATTCGCCAATGATCCCAAGGCATTCGCCCGGTTTCACCGAGAGCGTCACGCCGCCCACCGCGCGATAGACGCGGTCCTTGACGTGGAACTGCGTCTGCAGGTTGTCCAGCGTCAGGATACCCTCGTTCTGCTGCGCCTCGGGCTGGCGCGTGGGCGCGACCAGCGTGGCGGGAAGCGGGCGGTTCAGCGCACCCGATTTCAGCCGCGGGTCGAGCGCGTCGCGGATGCCGTCGCCCAGAAGGTTGATCGCCATGACGATGATCAGGATCATCACGCCCGGCACGATGGAGGTGTGGGGGTTGGTGATCAGCGCCGAGCGCGCTTCGCCCAGCATGGAGCCGAGATCGGCGACGGGGGGCTGCGAGCCGAGGCCGAGGAAGCTGAGACCGGCGGTCTCGAGGATCATCCAGCCCACGGTCGTCGACATGGCGATGACGATCACGGGAACAACGTTGGGCAGGATCTCGGTCAGGATGATGCGGGCGTCGGACATGCCGGAAAGGCGGGCCGCATCGACAAATTCCTTATGCGCGATGCCGACGGTTATCCCCCTGATATTCCGCGCGAAAAACGGGATGTTGACGGCGGCCACCGCGATCAGCGCATTCATCAGGCCGGGGCCGAGGGCCGCCACGATGGCGAGCGCAAGAAGGATGTAGGGAAAGGCCATGAGCATGTCGACGCCGCGCATGATCACGTTGTCGGTGCGCCCGCCATAATAGCCCGCGACGATGCCGATGGCGGCTCCGATGGTGGCGGCGACAAGGGCGGCGGCGAAGCCGACGGCGAGCGACAGGCGGGTGCCCCACATCAGGCGGCTGAGAAGGTCGCGGCCGAGGTGGTCGGTGCCGAGCAGCGCGCCTTCGGAGAAGGGCGGCAGGAAGCGGTTGCCGGTGTCGGTGACGTTGGGCGGTTTCAGCGGCAGAATGGGGGTGAGAAGCGCCAGAAGCACGACGATCCCCATCACGACCAGCCCGCCAAGGGCGAGGCGGTTGCGCGCCAAGAGCTTGAGAAGGCTCATGTTTTGATCCTCGGATCGAGGAGGGACTGGGCGACGTCCACGACGATGTTGAAGAAGACATAGCAGGCCGCGACGAAGACGACGCCGCCTTGGACCAGCAGGATGTCGCGGCGGAGGATGGCATCGACCAGCATCCGGCCGATGCCGGGCCATTGGAAGACGACCTCGATATAGACCGCGCCGGAGAGGACGAAACCGGCCTGGATGCCGAGGACGGGGATGATCGAGACCATCGCGGCGCGGAGCGCGTGGCGCCAGATAACCCCCCGTTCCGGAACGCCTTTTGCCCGCGCGGTGCGGATGAAATCCTGCCTGAGAACCTCGAGCATGGCGGAGCGGGAGAGGCGCGCGATGACGCCTGTCGCCACGACGGAGAGGGCGAGCGCCGGGAGGGTCAGGTGGCGGAGAAGCGCCAGGAGGTCGCGGTCGCCGAAGATGGGCCACATGCCCGAGGCGGGGAAGAGGCGGAGGTTCACCGCGAAGGTGAGGATCATCATCATGCCGAGGAAGAAGGAAGGTATTGATATCCCTAGCAAAACGACGAAGGTGATGGCCTTGTCGGCGGGGCCGTACTGGTTCGCGGCCGAGACCACGCCGGCGACGATGCCCAGCACCGAACACAGGACGAAGCTGGTTCCGGCCAACACGAGCGTGGCGTTGAAGCGTTCCAGCACCTCGTCGAGGACGGGGCGGTTGAGGTTGAAACTGCGGCCGAAATCGCCCTGAAGGATATTGCCGAGCCAGATAAAATATTGCTGGATCAGTGGCTTATCGAGGCCCAGGTCCTCGTTCAGCCGGGCCACGTTCTCGGGCGTGGCGAAGCTGCCGAGGATGGCGGTGGCCGGGTCGCCGGGGATCAGCGCCATGATCGCGAAGACGATGACGGAGATGCCGAAGAGCACCGGGACGGCCGAGATCAGGCGGCGGAGGATGTAGCGGGTCATGGGCGCTGTCGGGGTCCGGCTTGGGGCAAGAGCGGCTGTCGTGATCCCGTAGTGATCCTGTAGTTATCCCGTAACTACAGCGAAATGCGCGGCGACGGCACCCGCCCCCGCCGCGCGGATCGGTTTCAGTTCTTCACCACGTCATCGAGGAGCAGGAAGAAGGAGGGTTCGAGCGCAAAGTTCTCGACCGCGTCCGAGGTCACGGCGTTCTGCACCCAGTTGGCCACGAAGACCCAGGGGGCGTCTTCCTGCACGATCACCTGCATCTCGCGGTAAAGCTCGGCGCGGCGGTCCTGGTCGGTCGAGGTGCGGGCCTCTTCCAGCAGGGCGTCGACCTGCGGGTTCGAATAGTAGCCCGAGTTGAAGCCGCCCTGCTCCGGCCATGCCTCGGTCCGAAGCGCGAGATAGGGGAGCGTGTCGGGATCGTTCGTCATCCAGGCCATCTCGGCCATGTCGGCCTCCCCCTCAAGACCGGGGTTCACGCGGCCGAGGAAGGTGTTCCACTCGTAGGTCTCGATCGTGACGTCGAAGCCCACGGCCTCGAGATCGGCCTGGATCGCGGTGCCCATGGCGACGGGGTCGAGCATGCCCGATCCGCCCTCGGTCACGTAGAAGGTGATCTCGGGGTTCTCGATGCCGGCCTCGGCCAGGAGTTCGCGGGCGCGGTCGGGGTCGTAGGGGTAAGGCTCGAGCGCCTCGTTATAGGCCCATGCGAAGGCGGGCGGCGTGGGGCCTGCAGCGACGGCGGCGGTGCCCTCCAGGACATCCTCGACCAGCGCGGTCTTGTTGATCGCGTAATTCGCGGCCTGGCGGACGGCCTGCTCGGTGAAGGGCCCTTCGCGCATGTTGAGGATCAGGAACCAGACGTGCGGGCCTGCCTGTTCGACGATGCGGAAATCGTCGCCCTGGAATTCCGAGAGCGCCACGGGGGGAACCTCGACCATCATGTCGATGCCGCCCGAAAGCATCTCGGCCACGCGGGTGTTGGCGTCGGTGATCGGGCGGAAGATCACGGCGTCGAGCGACGGCGCGCCGTCCCAGTAGTCGGGGTTGGCCTCGATCACGACGGCCTCGTTCGAGCGCCATTCGGTGAAGGTGAAGGGGCCGGTGCCGGACGGGTTGCGGCCGAAGTTTTCCCCATGCTCCATCACCGCGGCGGGCGAGACGATGAGGCCGGTGGGATAGGCGAGGTTCGACAGGAAGGGCGCATAGGGCGCGTTCAGCGTGAAGCGGACGGTCAGGTCGTCCACGGCCTCGACGCTTTCGACGGCGGAGAAGAAGAAGGACAGCGGGAAGGGGCCGGTGTCGTGATAGGGGTGATCCTCGTTCAGCATCCGCTCGAAGTTGAAGACCACTGCCTCGGCGTTGAAGGGGGTGCCGTCGTGGAAATTCACGCCCTCGCGGAGCGTGAAGGTGTAGACGGTGCCGTCGTCGGAGATGGTCCAATCAGTCGCCAGCGCCGGTTCGACCTCGAGCGTGCCCGAGGCGTAGCGGACCAGACCGTCATAGACGTTCATCAAGATGCGGAAGTCGTTGACCGCGGTCACGGCATGCGGGTCGAGCGCCTGCGGCTCGGCCACCTGGCCCACGACGAGGACGCCGGGGGGTGTCTGGGCGGCGAGCGGGGCGGCCAGCGTCAGGGCCAGCGCCGTGCCGGAGGCCAGCACCGCGCGGCGGGTCATGTCGAGAAGTCTCATGGTGTGGTGTCCTCTCCTGTCGGGGCGGCATCGGGGGATGCCGGTAATTTTTCACTATGAATTCGATGAGGGCAAATTATCATGATAAATGCAAGGCTGATGCAACGGAGGCCCGGGCGTGACCATTTCCATCCTCGCGATTGATGAAAAAACAGGCCGGATGGGGGGGGCGGCCGCCACCGGCAGCCTGTGCGTGGGCGGCTGGGTGCTGCGCGGGCGGGCCGATTCGGGCCTCTCGGCAAGCCAGGGCACGGCGCCCTCGACGCTCTGGGGCGAGGATGTGCTGGTGCGGATGGCGGGCGGCATGCGTGCCCCAGGCGCAGATCACCCGGTCTGCCCAGTCCGGCGCGGCCAGGAT
>WVSO01000149.1 GCA_015689745.1 Rhodobacterales bacterium HKCCSP123
TTAGCGCCACGTCGCGGGCCGGGCCGCGCTCGGCCTCGGGCAGGACGGCGCGGATCTTCTCCAGCGCCTCTTCCGCGGCGCGCCCCATCTCGGCCCCGCCGAAGGCCTGCAGCAGGCGCGCGCCCGCGACCAGCGCCGTCACCTCGTCGCGGGTGAACATGAGCGGCGGCAGGTCGAAGCCCGCCGCCATGACGTAGCCCACGCCCGCCTCGCCCTCGACCGGGACGCCCGAGCCCTGCAGGTCGGCGATGTCGCGGTAGATGGTGCGGGTGCTGACCTCGAGCCGCTCGGCCAGTGCCTGCGCGGTGACGAGCCGACCGCCGCGCAGGTGCTGCACGATCCGGAAGAGGCGGTCGGCCCGGCGCATCAGCCCTCCGCCGCTTCGAAGAGCCCGATGGAATTGCCGTCGGGGTCGGTGATGTAGGCGAAGCGCCCGGCGGGGATCGCGATGGGCGGCGAGACGACGGCGCCGCCTGCGGGCACGACGCGGGCGATGGCGTCTTCCAGCCGGTCCGCGATGGCGAGGTGGACGGTCGGGCCGACGCCGCCCGGCGCGGGCTTGCCCGGGTAGAGGTGTACGCCGCCCGCGCCCATCGGCGGGTCGGTGACGAAGACGGCGGTGTCGTTCGGGCCCATGCTCTGCCGCTCGAGGCGGCAGCCGGTGACGGCCTCGTAGAAAGCGGTGCCGGCGTCGAGGTCGCCGACGGGGATCTCGGTCCAGGCGACCGGAAGGGCGGGGGTGAAGGTCATGTCGGGATGCTCCGTTCTGTGGTGACTGACCCGGCCCTCATGACATACCCCTCCGGACAGCATCCTGTCAGGAACCTTTCGGCCGGTCCGCTTGCGGCCACGGGGGGCACGGCCTAGCTTGCCCCCTGTCCGATCCCCGAGAGGTCCCGATGAAAGACGCCGCCCCGCAGCCCGTCCACCTGGCCGATTACCGCCCGCCCTCGTACCTGGTGGACGAGGTGCGGCTGACCTTCCGGCTGCGGCCCAGGGGCACGCGGGTGCTGTCGAAGATCCGCTTCCGCGCCAATCCCGAGGGGCTGGCGGAAGGCAACCTGCATCTCGACGGCGAGGGGCTGCGCCTGATCTCCTGCGCGATCGACGGGGAGGCGCTCTCGGCGCTCGACTACCTGCTGACCGCCGAGGGGCTGACCGTGCCCGCCGAACGCCTTCCGGGGCCGTCCTTCACCTGGGAGGCCGAGGTCGAGATCGACCCCGCCGGGAACACCGCGCTCGAGGGGCTTTATACCTCGGGGGGGATGTTCTGCACGCAATGCGAGGCCGAGGGGTTCCGCAAGATCACCTTCTACCCCGACCGGCCCGACGTGATGGCGCCCTTCACGGTGCGGGTCGAGAGCGATCTGCCCGTGCTTCTGTCGAACGGCAACCCGGTGGCCTCGGGCGAGGGCTGGGCCGAGTGGCATGACCCCTGGCCGAAACCTTCCTACCTGTTCGCGCTGGTCGCGGGCGAGCTGGTGGCCCATTCCGACAGCTTCACCACCATGTCGGGGCGCGAGGTGGCGCTGAACATCTGGGTGCGGCCGGGCGACGAGGGGAAATGCGCCTACGCGATGGATGCGCTGAAACGCTCGATGCGCTGGGACGAGGAGGTCTACGGGCGCGAGTACGATCTGGACGTGTTCAACATCGTCGCCGTCGACGATTTCAACATGGGCGCGATGGAGAACAAGGGGCTGAACATCTTCAACTCCAAGTTCGTGCTGGCCACGCCCGAGACCGCGACCGACCGCGACTATGATTTCATCGAAGGCATCGTCGCGCATGAGTATTTCCACAACTGGACCGGCAACCGCATCACCTGCCGCGACTGGTTCCAGCTGTGCCTCAAGGAAGGGCTGACGGTCTTCCGCGACCAGCAGTTCAGCGCCGACATGCGCTCGGCCCCGGTGAAGCGGATCGAGGAGGTGCTGCAGCTGCGCGCGCGCCAGTTCCGCGAGGATGCGGGTCCGCTTGCGCATAACGTGCGGCCCGACAGTTACGTGGAGATCAACAACTTCTACACCGCCACCGTCTACGAGAAAGGGGCGGAGGTGATCGGGATGCTGCATCGCCTCGTCGGCGCGCAGGGCTACCGTGCGGCGCTCGACGCCTATTTCAGCCGCCACGACGGGCAGGCCTGCACGATCGAGGATTGGCTCGCCGTGTTCGAGGATGTGACGGGTCGCGACCTCAGCCAGTTCAAGCGCTGGTACACCCAGGCCGGTACGCCGCGGGTGACGGCGCGCTGGCTGCTGGAGGGCGGCACGCTGAAGATGACGCTCGCCCAGGAGGTGCCCGAGACGCCCGGCCAGCCCTTGAAGGAGCCCGCGGTGATCCCGGTGGCGCTGGGGCTTCTGGCCCCTGACGGGACCGAGCTTCTGCCCGAGACACTGGCCGTTCTCGACGGACCCGAGACGGAGCTGGAATTCGACATCGCGGCGCTCGCCGGGAAGGCGGGCGTCGCGGTGCCCGGGCGGGTGATCCCGTCGCTCCTGCGCGGGTTCTCCGCGCCGGTGATCCTCGACGCGCCGCTGAGCCGGGCCGACAGGCTCGTGCTGCTCGCCCATGACCCCGACCCGTTCAACCGCTGGGAGGCGGGGCGCAGCCTGATGCGCGAGACGCTGCTCGCCATGCTGACCGACGGGGCTGCGCCCGACCCGGCGCTGTTCGGGGCGCTGGATACGCTGCTCGGGACCGACACGCTCGACCCCGCCTTTCGCGCGCTGGCGCTTGCGCTGCCGTCCGAGGATGACATCGCGCAGGCCGCCCATGACGCGGGCGTGGTGCCGGACCCCACGGCGATCCACGGCGTCCGGCGCGCGCTTCAGACGGCGATGGCCGAGGCGCTGCGCCCGGTGCTGACAGCACTCCATGACGCCATGGACCCCGGCCCGGACTACGCGCCGGACGCGGAACAGGCCGCGAAACGCAGCTTGCGCAACGCGGCGCTGATGCTGCTCGCGCGCGTCGAGGGGCCGGAGCGGGCGCGGGCGCGTTACGACAGTGCCACGAACATGACCGACGAGCTGGCGGCTTTCACCGCGCTGCTGGAGGCGGGCGATACGGAGATCGCCGCCCGCTTCCACGACCGCTGGAAGGATGACAGGCTGGTGATGGACAAGTGGTTCATGGTGCAGGTCGCCCATGCCGAGCCGGAGGAGGCCGTGGCGGTGGCCGAGCGGCTGACCGCGCACCCGCTCTTCGACTGGAAGAACCCCAACCGCTTCCGCTCGGTCATCGGCGGGCTGACGGCGGGCAACCCGGCGGGGTTCCACGACCCTTCGGGCGCGGGCTACCGGTTCCTGGCCGACTGGCTCCTGACGGTCGATGCCAAGAACCCGCAGACGGCGGCGCGGATGTCGACGGCCTTCGAGACATGGCGCCGCTACGACGCCGACCGGCAGGCCCTCATCCTTGCCGAACTGGACCGGATCGCCGGGGCCGAGGGCCTGAGCCGCGACCTCGGCGAGATGGTGGACCGGATCCGGGGGCGCTGAGCGGCTCTGGCCGGGCGCGGGTGGCGTGCTACCTGCGCCGGCATGGCCAGGATGCAGAAGAAAGACGCCCTCCCGCGGAAGACCTGCGCGACCTGCGGGCGCCCCTTTACGTGGCGCAAGAAGTGGGAGAAGGTCTGGGACGATGTGCGGTATTGTTCCCGCCGCTGTCGCGGCGCCCGGTCCGGCGCGCTCTCCGAGCGCTCGGGCAAAGGCTGATCGGGGCCATGCACCGAAACGGGGAGCAAGCGACCGATCTTGGGGCAAACCGTTCAGTACGCCTACCTGCCCGAGGATTTCGCGGGCAGCCTTCCCCGTGACCCGCTCGGGGCCGCGCAGACCGTGGTGAGCCTGCCCGTGCGGCTTGACCGCTCCGCCCGGCCCGTCGAGACCAGGATCGAGGCGGAGAGGCTGGCCGCCCCCCTCGCGATCGGGGGGTGCCGGTTCGAGGCGGGCGATGCGGCGCGCAGGCTCTGGTCGCTCGTGGACGCCACCCGGGGGGTGCGGCTGACGGCCTGGCGCCTCGAGGCGGCGGAGGGCGCGGAGGAGGGCGCGGAGGAGGGCGATGACGCGGCGGCGTGCGGACCGCGGACGGTGATCGCCGCGGCGCTTCCGCTGAAAGCCGGCCAGACCTACGACCTGTCGCTCGAGCTGGCACCGGGGAGCCTTGCCATCCTGCGCGGGGGCGGGCTGGCCCGGGCCACGCGCATCCTGACCGAGGCCGGCAAGCGCCCGATCGAGGAGATCGCGCCCGGCGACAGGGTCTGGTGCGAAGCGGGCCTGTTCCTGCCCGTGCTCTGGCACGGGGTGCATGGCTTTCCGTCGCGCGGGCCGGCCGCCGCCCTTCGCCTGCCGCGGGGCCTGCCGGAGCTGAACGAGGACCTCGTGGTGGCGGGCTCGCAGCTGGTGCGGCTCGAGACCGGCGGGGGGCCGGCGCTGGCGCCCGCCTCGGCCTTCGAGCGGGCCGGCCTCGCACGGCGCGAGTTCGGGGCGGCGGTGACCTGGCACCAGCTGCTTCTGCCGGAGCATGCGCTGATCCGGGCGATGGGCCTTGCCGTGGCGAGCGTCTTCGCGCCCGACCGGCTGGGCCGATGAAAGCCGTGACGGTCTTGTCCTCGATGTC
>WVSO01000015.1 GCA_015689745.1 Rhodobacterales bacterium HKCCSP123
GGCGGGCCTGCGGCCCGGGCACGCGGCGGGCGCTTGGGGCGGGCTTGTGGCCCTTGCCCCGGCGGAGCTGTGCCTTGGCGGGCGGCGGGCCGTGCGTATTTGGGGAAAGGTGAAGGGGGGCGGTCGGCGCTTTTCGTCAGTCGGGGCGCGCGATATGCGACGGCGCGGTGCGTGGCGCGTGGAGCGGAGAACCGGGGACATCATGGACAATCTCAAGGGCATGGCCTGGATGACGCTGGCCATGCTGGCCTTTGCGCTGACCGACATGGTGCTTGTCTTCGCCACGCGCGAGCTGCCGCTCGGGCAGGTCCTGTTCCTGTTCGGGACGGGCGGTGCGGTGCTCTTCGGGATATGGGCGCGGCTGCAGGGGCATCGGTGGGTTTCGCCGGTCCTGCTGATGCGACCGGTGATGCTGCGCAACGGGGCCGAGATCCTCGCCACGGGCGCCTTCACGACGGCGCTGTCGCTGATCCCGCTCTCGACGCTGTCGGCCGTGATCCAGGCCAACCCGCTGCTGGTCACGCTGGGGGCGGCGCTGTTCCTGGGGGAACGGGTGGGCTGGAGGCGCTGGGCGGCGATCGGGGTGGGCCTCGTTGGCGTGCTGGTGATCATCCGCCCCGGGGCGCAGAGCTTCGACCCGAACATCCTGTTCGCTGTCGCGGCCGCCATCGGCCTGTCCCTGCGCGACCTCGCCACCCGGCCCGTGCCCAGGCATGTGCCCACGACGCTTCTGGCGAGCTACAGTTTCGCGTCCGTGGGGGTCGCAGGCGGGCTGGTGATGCCCGTCTCCGGCGGCTGGGTGGCGCCCTCGCCGGCGATGACGCTGATCATCCCGGTCGGGGTGCTGACGGGGATGCTCGCCTATTTCGCCATCACGGCGGCGATGCGCGTGGGCGAGATCGCGGTGGTCACGCCCTTCCGCTACACGCGGCTGGTCTTCGCCTTCGTGACCGCGGCGCTCGTCTTCGACGAAACGATCGACGCGCCGACGGTGCTGGGCGTGGCCATCGTGGTTGCGACGGGACTCTACACCTTCTGGCGGGAACGCCGGGCCGCAGGCTAGCCCTTGGCCCATTGGCCGCAGCGCCGGGATGCCCTCACCCCTTCGCTTGGGCGGCGGGCCTTGCTATAGAGCCCGCAAATCCAGACCGGAGAGGGACGACCCATGAGCTTCATCATCGACATCCACGCCCGCGAGATCCTCGACAGCCGGGGCAACCCCACCGTCGAGGTCGACGTCACGCTGGAGGATGGCACCATGGGCCGCGCCGCGGTGCCCTCGGGCGCATCGACGGGGGTGCACGAGGCGGTGGAACGACGCGACGGCGACAAGGGTCGATACATGGGCAAGGGCGTGCTCGAAGCCGTGGCCGCCGTCAACGGCGAGATCGCCGAGGCGCTAGTCGGCAGCGACGCGACCGAGCAGGAGGCGATCGACGCGCTCCTGTGCGAGATGGACGGGACCGAGAACAAGGGCCGGCTGGGCGCCAACGCGATCCTGGGCGTCTCGCTCGCCGTGGCCAAGGCCGCGGCCGATTTCACCTCGCAGCCGCTTTACCGCTACGTGGGCGGCACGGCGGCCCATGTGCTGCCCGTGCCGATGATGAACATCATCAACGGCGGCGAGCATGCCGACAACCCGATCGACATCCAGGAATTCATGATCATGCCGGTCTCGGCCACCTCCATCGCCGAGGCCGTGCGGATGGGGTCGGAGGTGTTCCACACCCTCAAGAAGGAGCTGTCGGCGGCGGGTCTTTCGACCGGCATCGGCGACGAGGGCGGCTTTGCCCCCAATCTGAGCTCCACCCGCGACGCGCTGGATTTCGTTCTGAAATCCATCGAGAAGGCGGGCTACACGCCCGGCGACGACATGATGCTTGCGCTCGACTGCGCCTCGACGGAATACTTCAAGGACGGGGTTTATGTGCTTGCCGGGGAAGGGAAAACGCTGACCTCGGACGAGAATGTCTCCTACCTCGAGGCGCTGGTGAACGATTACCCGATCCTGTCGATCGAGGATGGCTGCGCCGAGGATGACTGGGACGGCTGGGCCACCCTGACCGAGGTCCTGGGCCACCGGGTGCAGCTGGTGGGCGACGACCTCTTCGTGACAAACCCTGCCCGCCTGCAGCAGGGGATCGAGCGGGGCTGCGGCAACTCCCTGCTCGTGAAGGTCAACCAGATCGGCACGCTCTCCGAAACGATGGCCGCCGTGAACCTTGCGCATCGCAACCGCATGACCTGCGTGATGTCGCACCGCTCGGGCGAGACGGAGGATGCCACCATCGCCGATCTCGCCGTGGCCACGAACTGCGGGCAGATCAAGACCGGTTCGCTCGCGCGGTCGGACCGGCTGGCGAAGTACAACCAGCTGATCCGCATCGAGGAGATGCTGGGGGATACCGCGGTCTACGCAGGGCGGTCGATCCTGCGCGGATGACCGCGATGCGCCGGGCCCTTCCGTGGATCGGCGGCCTCGTTGCGCTGCCGGTCCTGGGGGCGGTGGCGCTGTTTCTCGGCACTGCCGGCGATCACGGGGTTCCGGCAACCGTCATCGATGACCCTGCCCTGCCGCGCCTGGAGGTCGGCGGCGTCACGCTTCATGGCCAAGGCTTCGGCCCCGAAGATGCGCCGTCGATCGTGGTCCTGCATGGCGGCCCCGGGGCGGACCACCGCTCGCTCCTTCCACTGGCGGCGCTGTCCGACGGCTATCATGTCACCTTCTACGACCAGCGCGGGGCGGGCTTGTCCGAGCGCGTTGCGCCCGAGGAGCTGACGCTCGATGCGCATCTGGAGGAGTTGACGGGCGTGCTTGACCTGGTCAGCGCCGGGGACCCGGTGATCCTCATCGGTCATTCCTGGGGCGCGATGCTGGCAAGCGCCTACCTGGGGCGTCACCCCGAGCGCGTCGCACGGGCCGTTCTGATCGAACCCGGCTTTCTCTCGGCCGCGGCCTTCGAGGCATGGTCGGCCCGGTCGAAGGATATCCTGCGTCAGCCGGGCATGATCTGGCGCGGCCTGCGCGCAGGTTTCGAGGCGGCCCATGTCGATGGCCCCGACCCGCAGGCGGCGGAGGATTACCTGATCGGGACGATGATGGGGGCCTTCGCGACCGATCCCGGTACCGGCTACGCCTGCCCCGGCGCGGTCCATGACAGCCCGTCCTGGCGCGCGCGGGCCTCAGCCAGCCGCGAAGTCGCGGCCCGCGCGAGCGCCGCGGATCTCGACTCTCTTGGCAACGGGGCGCATCGCTTCGCCGGTCCGGTCCTGATCCTCGCCGGGTCCTGCAGCACATGGATCGGAGAGGCGCGGCAGCGCGAGCATCTCGGCCTTTTCGCCGATGCCCGGTTGTCGGTGATCCCCGCCGCGGGGCATGACGTGGTCGATGACGCCCCCGAGGCGACACTCGACGCCATCCGCCACTTCCTTGGTCAATCCCGCTAGGCGCGGGGCCCGGAAGGCTTGCCAGGCGCGGGGGCACGTGATTGCCTGCGGGGCATGGCACCTTCGCTTTCCCTCATCGAGCCGCGGTCCGAACCCGAGATGGCGGCCTTCAACCGGCTCAACTGGGATTACCGCGATCTGCTCCTGTCGCTCCCGCCGGAGTACAGCGCCATCGTGCGCAAGGTCTACACCGAGGAGAAATACGCCGCCGTCCTCGCAGCGGGCGAGATCGACAACCGCCCCCCGAGGGGGATCATGCGGCTGGCGATGCTCGATGGCGCGCCGGTCGGCGTGGGAACCGTTCAGACGCTGCGGACCGGCGATGCCGAGATCAAGCGCGTCTACGTGACCCCGCAGGCGCAAGGGGCGGGGGTTGGGCGCGCAATGATGGACCGCCTGATCGCGGATTGCCGCGCCCTCGGCTTCGCACGCATCCTCATGGACACGGGAAAGGTGATGACCGCCGCCCGGCATCTCTATGACGGGCTCGGCTTCCGCCGCCGCGGCCCCTACCAGGAGATGCCGCCCGAGGCCGATGGACGCATGGTCTTTTACGAGATGCCGCTCGAGTGAGGCGGCTTGCCCGCCCTGCCCCGGCATGCCACCGTCCGGGCATGATCAAGGCCCTCATCTTCGACGTCTTCGGCACCTGCGTCGATTGGCGGACCTCCGTCTCGCGCGAGGTCGCCGCCGTCCTGCCCGGTGTCGATGCCGAAGCCTTCGCGACCGCCTGGCGGGCGGAATACGATCCCGCGATGGCACGCATCCGCGAGGGCGGCCGGGGCTACGTGCCCCTCGACGATCTGCATCTCGAGAACCTGCGCAAGGTCGCGGGCGATTTCGGCGTGAGCGCTCCCGACAGCCTGAACGCCGCGTGGGAGCGGCTCGACCCCTGGCCCGATGTCGTGGCGGGCCTCGAGGCGCTCAAGGCCGGGCACATCATCTCCCCCTGCTCGAACGGCTCCATCGCGCTGATGACTCGGCTTGCGAAATACGGGCGGCTGCCCTGGGACTGCATCCTCGGCGCCGAGATCGCGCAGGACTACAAGCCGAAACCCGCCGTCTACCTTGCTGCCTGCGCGGCGCTGCGGCTGGCGCCGGACGAGGTGGTGATGGTCGCCGCCCACAACGACGACCTTCACGCGGCGCGGGCCTGCGGGCTGACGACCGCCTTCGTCCCCCGCCCTGCGGAACATGGTCCGGGCCAGGTGCGGGACCTTGCGCCGGAGGCGGACTGGGACATCGTGGCCCGTGATTTCCACGACCTCGCCCGCCAATTCGCCCCCTGACGCGGCCTGCGCCCCCCGATCCGGCAAAGGACAAGCCCCATGCCCATGACCGCAGACGAGATCATCGCCCACCTGCGCCTCGCCCCCCATCCCGAGGGCGGGCATTATCGCCAGACCTGGATGGCCGCGAACGCGGGACGCCCGACCGGCACCTGCATCTATTTCCTGCTGAAGGCGGGCGAGGCGAGCCACTGGCACAAGGTCGATGCGACCGAGATCTGGCTCTGGCACGCGGGTGCGCCGCTGATCCTGTCCATCGCGGAAGGCGACGACGGACCGGCCACCGATCACCTGCTGACGCCCGACCTCGCGCAGGGCGCGCCGCAGATCATCGTCCCCGAGGGGCACTGGCAGGCGGCGCGCTCGACGGGCGATTTCACGCTGGTCTCCTGCACCGTGTCTCCGGGCTTCCGCTTCGAGGGCTTCACCCTGGCCGACCCCGGCTTCGACATCCCGCGCGGATAGGCCATGACCATCCGTGATGCGCGGCATCGCCAAATCGCGCTCGCCCGGCCGCCTGCGATGGTCTAACCGGGGGCCATGACGACCCCCACCAACGCAGCGACGCCCCCCGCCCCGACGTCCGGCGACACGGCCAACGGCTTCGCCTTCGCGGTCTCGGCCTACCTCTTCTGGGGGTTCCTGCCGCTCTACATGAAGGCGATCGAGCATATCCCGGCGGTCGAGATCATCGCCCACAGGGTGCTCTGGTCGGTGCCGATCGCGGGCGCGGTCCTGCTGGTGATGCGCCGCACCGGGGACCTCGTGACCGCGCTGCGCACCCCGCGCATGGTCGGCATGGCCGCCGTCACGGCGAGCCTCATCTCGGTCAACTGGGGCGTCTATGTCTGGTCCATCGCCAATGACCGTGCGCTCGACGCGGCCCTCGGCTACTACATCAACCCGCTTTTCTCGGTCGCGCTCGGCGCGGTCATCCTGCGCGAACGCCTCGCGCCTGCGCAGTGGACGGCGGTGGGGCTCGCGGCGCTTGCCGTAACGATCCTGACCGTCTCGGCGGGCGTGGTGCCCTGGGTTGCGCTTGTGCTGATGACGACCTTCGGCATCTACGGCTTCCTGAGGAAAACGCTCCCCATCGGCCCGAACCAGGGCTTCCTGCTCGAGGTGCTGCTGCTGTCGCCGCCGGCCATCGCCTATATCCTCTGGCTCGGACCCTCCGGCCATTTCCTGACCCCGTCCTGGACCGACACCGCGCTTCTAGTCGGCGCGGGCGCGGTCACGGCGATCCCGCTGATGCTCTATGCCAACGGCGCCAAGGGGCTCAGGCTCTCGACCATCGGCATCCTGCAATACATCGCGCCCACGTTGATCTTCCTCATCGCGGTCTTCGTCTTCGGCGAGCCCTTCGGCCCGGCGCGCGCCGTGGCCTTCCCGCTGATCTGGGCGGCCCTCGTCATCTACACCGCCTCGATGCTGCGCACCGCCCGCGCCTGATCCCTTCTCCGTTTCGAAAATATCCCGGGGGAGTCCCGCAGGGACGGGGGCGGAGCCCCCTGCGCCGAAGGCGCCAACTAGAAGACTCACGGAGCGAAGCGACCTGAAGGAAACGCGGCGCACGCCGCTCCTTTCGGTCAGGGGCGCGACACCCGCCCCCCGCCGACCGCGGCCGCCACCCCCGTGGTGCCGGGGGCCGAGGTCGGCAGGCCACGCAACACCCTGACCGCGAGATAGGCGAAAGCCTGCGCCTCGAGCGCGTCTCCGTCGAGGCCCGCGGCCTCCACCGGCTCCACCGGGCGGCCAAGCGCCGCCTCGAGCATCTCCATCAGGCCGGGGTTCAGACGCCCGCCGCCCGTGACCAGCACCCGCGCGGGGCGCGCGGGCAGGTGTTCCATGGCCTGCGAGACCGCGCCCGCGGCACAGGCCGCAAGGGTCGCAACCGCATCCGCCGTCTCCATTCCCGCGACCCAGTCCGCGAGCTGCGGAAACCCGCCGCGGTCCAGCGATTTCGGCGGCACGCGCCGGAAATAGATGTCGTCGAGAAAGACCGCCACCGTCTCGGCATCGACGCGGCCCGCCCGCGTCAAGGCCCCGTCGCGGTCGAAGGGCATCCCCAGCCGGGCCTGCACCATGTCATCGATCGGCGCGTTCGCGGGGCCGGTGTCGAAGGCGAGGCAGGCGCCCGGCAGGTCGGGTCGCTCGACGCGGGGATCGACGTAGGTGATGTTGCCCACGCCCCCGAGGTTCAGGAAGGCCATGGGCCGCGCCGCGCCGATGTGGCGCGCGAGCGCCCAATGGTAGAAGGGCGCGAGCGGCGCCCCCTGCCCGCCGAGTTCCATGTCGTTCGACCGGAAATCCCAGACCGTCAGAAGCCCCGCCTCGGCGGCAAGCCGCGCGCCATCGCCCGCCTGGTGGGTGCGCCCCCCCTCGGGGTCATGGGCAAGCGTCTGGCCGTGGAAGCCGAAGACCTCGACGCCCTCGCGCCCGTCGAGCCCGGCCAGCGCCGAGAGATGCGCGTCCTCGACCGCGCGGGCGGCTTCGGCCACGCCGGGTTCCCCCGGCCAGCGCCCGAGGGCCGCGCGGATCGTGCCGCGCTCGGCCTCGGTGAAGACGCGGTAGCCCGTTGGCCCGAAGCCCGTCACCGACACCCCGTCCGTTTCGATCACCGCAAGATCGACCCCGTCCATCGAGGTGCCCGACATCGCGCCGAGCGCGCGCAGGGGCCCCGATTTGTCACTCTTTCCCTTCACGGCCATGCCCGCTATAGCCTCGCTTCGACCAGTACGAGAGCATGGACCGGAGCCCCATGACCTACCACCCCAAATCGGAGTTCCTGCGCGTGATGATCGAGCGAGGTTTCCTCGCCGATTGCACCGATTACCAGGGTCTGGACGAGGCACTCGTGGCCGGCGTGGTGCCGGGGTATATCGGCTTCGACGCGACGGCCACGTCGCTGCATGTCGGAAGCCTGATGCAGATCATGACGCTGCGCTGGCTGCAGAAGACGGGTCACAAGCCGATCACCCTGATGGGCGGCGGCACGACAAAGGTCGGCGATCCCAGCTTCCGCGCCGACGAGCGCCCGCTGCTCACCCCCGAGCAGATCGATGCCAACATCGCCGGGATCAAGAAGGTCTTCGCCACCTACATCAGCTACGATGACAGCCCGACCGGCGCGCTGATGCTGAACAACGCCGAATGGCTGGACAACCTGAACTACCTCGATTTCCTGCGCGACATCGGCCGGCATTTCAGCGTCAACCGGATGCTGTCCTTCGAGAGCGTGAAGTCGCGGCTCGACCGCGAACAGAGCCTCAGCTTCCTCGAATTCAACTACATGATCCTGCAGGCCTACGATTTCCTCGAGCTGAACCGCCGCTACGGCTGCCTGGTCCAGTTCGGCGGCTCCGACCAGTGGGGCAATATCGTCAACGGGATCGACCTGACCCGACGCGTGCTGGATCACGAGATTTACGGCATGACCACGCCGCTGCTGACCAAGTCGGACGGAACCAAGATGGGCAAGACGGCGAGCGGGGCGACCTGGCTCGATGCCGACCTGCTCAGCCCCTACGAGTTCTGGCAGTTCTGGCGCAACATGCCCGATGCCGACGTGGGCCGCTTCCTGAAGCTCTATACCGAGTTGCCCGTCGCCGAATGCGACCGCCTGGGCGCGCTGGAGGGGGCCGAGATCAACGAGGCCAAGATCGTGCTCGCCCGCGAGGTCACGACGCTTCTGCACGGGGCCGAGGCGGCGGCCGCGGCGGAAGCCACCGCGCGCGAGGTCTTCGAGAAGGGCGGCATGGGCGAGGACCTGCCGACGCTGACGCTGAGCGCCGCCGAGATCGCCGAGGGCATCTCGGTCGCGCAGCTGATCACGCGCTCGGGGCTGGCGAAATCCGGCAAGGACGCGAAGCGCCTGATCGCCGAGGGCGGCGCGCGGATGAACGACGCGGCGCTGACCGACGCGGGGCTCATGATCGGCGCGGCGGATCTCGCGCAGCCGATCAAGCTGAGCGCGGGCAAGAAGCGACACGCGCTCGTGGTCCTGGCCGACTGATCGGGCGTTAACCCACGATTAGGGCATGGGTGGCAGGCTGCTGCCCATGTTCGACCTCGCCTCCGCCCCGTTCCCCGAGTCCATGCCGGCGCCAGTGTCGCCCGATCCTCTGGCGCCCCTGCAGCAATCGATGCTCTACGCCCGCGCCGTGCGCCGTCTGGGCGGGCAGACACGCCACCTGCGGCTCGAGGGCACGGGGGCCTGGCTGGACGAGCGGCGGTTGCCCCTGCTGGGACAGACCGCCCTGGTCTCGCGCGGGCCGCCGAACCTGTCACGCGCCGCGGCGCGGGCGCTGCGCGCGGCCACCGGCGCACGCCACCTGGTCGTCAACGCCGAGGATAGGGATAGCGCCGTCGCGCTGGCCTCTGCCGGGTTCTGGCCCCTCGCCCGCCCGCGCCAGATCGCAGAACTTCCGCTTGCTCCCTCGGCCGACGCGATGGCCGCCGCGATGACGGGCAAGTGGCGCAACCGGTTGCGTCACGCGCTGGGACGGGGGCTGCATGTCCGACGGACGCCGATGTCCCCCGATCCGCGGCACTGGCTGCTGGTCGCCGAGCGGCGCGCGGCCCGGCACCTTGGCTACCGCCCCCTGCCCCCGGTGATGATCGCGGCGCTGGCCGCCGCGGGGCCCGAGGCCGGGCAGCTCTTCGTCGCAAGCGGCCCTGACGGCCCTCTCGCCGCGATGCTCTTCTTCCGGCATGGCAGGATGGCGACCTACCAGATCGGATGGTCCAGCGCGGCGGGCCGGACGGCATCGGCCGGGAACTTGCTAATGTGGCATGCCATGCTTGAGTTGCAGGCGATGGGAACCGAGGTGCTGGACCTTGGCCATGCCGATCCCGCGCTCTCCGCGGGTCTTGCGCGGTTCAAGTGCGGCACGGGTGCCCGCCTGCGGAGCCTCGGCGGCACCTGGATGGCGAGCGGCGCCCTGCCCCGCCGCCCTGGACGGCGCGCGGGCGCGACGCCATTGCCCGACGCCCGGGACCGGACGGTGCAAGGCGCACCCGACCACGCGGGTCCCCGCAGGAGCGATCAGCAGCCCGCGACCGCCCTGAGAAGCCTGGCCCGCGAGGGTGGCACGGCACTGATCTCCAGCCCGGTGAAGACATGCAGCGTGCCGAGGTCGCGGTCGATCACCGCATGGTCGCTGACCCAGCCCCCCATCAGCAGGTAGGTGCGCAGAAGCGGCGGCATCTTGGCCTGCGCACGCTTCAGGTCGGGCTTGCGGCGCAGACGGCTGGCGAAACGGAAGACGGCAGGTGCCTTCACCCGCGGCAGCCAGCGTTTCGGTGCGATGTGGCGGTCTCTGAGAAGCGCGAAGGCGTCGTAGTAGTCCCGCGCCTCGGTACCGTGGAAAGAGGAACAACCGAAGAGCATCTCGACCCCCTCGCGGTCGACCCAGGCCGTCACCGCACCCCAGGCGACGCGCAGGATGTCGGGATCATGGCACTCGGGATGGATGCAGAAGCGGCCCATCTCGACCATGGGTCCGCCGAAGTCCGAGAGCGCCGACAGTTCGTAGAACTGCGCCGAGTAGCTGCGCCCGATCTCGGCGCCCGACCGCAGGGGCAGCAGGCGGAAGCAGCACACGAGCCGCCCTCCCGGCCCTTCCTCGACAAGCATGTGGGTGCAGGCGCGGTCGAAATCGTCCGCGTCGAGCGTCTCGGACCCCGGCCCGCGAAAGGCAAGCGTCCTGAGTCGCTGCGCGGCTTCCAGATCTCCGTCGGTCTCCGCCAGACGCGCCTGGTAGCGTCCCTTGGCGAGGGTCCACATGGGGCTGCTCCTGCCTTGCCGGTCCCCGCTATCGGTGGGGCCGTGCATAGGATGCGGCCATGACGGCTCCGCGACAAGGGCCGTGACGTGCGACGATCAGTTGGCGAGGGCATCCGCCACGTTGATCCGGCCGAAGTTCGAAAGGATCTGGGCAAGGAAGCTGACTTCACGCACCGAGCTTGTGGTGACCCGCCGCGAGAGCTGGACGATGTTGCCGTCCTGGAGCCCGAATTCCTCGATGTTCGAGACACGACCGCCTGCATCGAACGACACCGCGATGATCTGGCGCTCGATCACCTCGGGGGCGCGGTAGGCGTAGTTGCGCACCCGGTAGGCGGTGTAGAACCATGCCTCGTCGCGCATCACACCGGCGATGCCGGGCGTTCCGACGGCCTCGGCCACGGCCTCGCGGCTGTCGCCGATGTTGACCTCTGCCAGGTTTTCGGGCGGCGGCACGTAGCCATGATTGTCGAAAGTCGCCGCACAGGCCGCCAGTGATGCGGCCAGCATGATCCCGATGAGACCTTTCCGGATTGCGCTGCCAGAGATGTTCATGCCTGCCCTCTTGCCCCGATCCTGTCGGCCCCGCCTGGCTGTCACCCTTGCAGCGGCGCCGAAAGCTTTCTATCCGCTTAACTTACCCCGGCCCACAGGGCAAGGACGCGAGGAGGCTGAGCCATGTCACGGGAAGACGCAACGCTCTCGCTTGCACGGCTGCCACGCAGCGCCGAGACGGATTTCGAGATCACGCCGGACGCGGAGACGCGCGCCGGGCTTGCGGCGGACCTCGGTCTTCTTGGCCTGCGCAAGCTGCGCCTGGCGGGGCGTCTGGTGCCGGACGGCAAGCAGGACTGGCGCCTCGAGGCGAGCCTCGGCGCCACCGTGGTGCAGCCCTGCGTCGTCACCGCCGAGCCGGTCACGACGCGGCTGGATGAGCCCGTGACGCGCCGCTACCTCGCCGATATGCCCGAGCCCGAGGGCGAGGAGGTCGAGATGCCCGAGGACGACAGCACCGAGCCGCTGCCGGCCACGCTCGACCTGATGGCCGTGCTGGCCGAGGCGCTGGCGCTGGCCCTGCCGCAGTATCCGCGGGCCGAGGGCGCGGAACTGGGAGAGGCGGTCTTCGCTGCGCCCGGCGTGGCGCCGATGACCGACGAGGATGCCAGGCCGCTTGCCGGTCTGGCCGCGCTCCGGGACCGTCTGGCAGGGTCTGACGAGCCCGGCGGAGCGGACTGAAACGGCGTCCCGAAAAGGGGTTGCATGGCCCCGGAATCGGAGTATGTTCCCGGCCTCATTCGCCCCCCGGCTCCGGGCGCGGGTCGTCCGCCCCGTTCCAGCCACCCGGCGCAGGCCAAGCAGGCCCGCGAAGGGGACGCCGACGGCGACCTGAGAGACGAGATTTTTGACTGCACCCGGGCGGTGCGCTGCTGCGACCGCCCCCGAGACTTGAGGTTGTGACATGGCTGTCCCCCAGAATCGAGTGACGCGCTCCAAGCGCGGTATGCGCCGCGCCCATGACGCCCTGGTCGGCGCCAATCCCAACGAGTGCCCGTCCTGCGGCGAGCTGAAGCGCCCGCACCACGTCTGCCCCTCCTGCGGCACCTACAATGACCGTGAGGTCATCGCGCAGGCCGACGAGATCGACCTCGACGAAGACGCGGCCTGAGCCGACGGGACGCCCGAAGCAGCGAGGCGGCCGGTGGCATGAGCGAGGGCACGGCACTCACCACCAAGGACATTCCCGGCACTGTCCTGTCCATCGACGCGATGGGTGGAGACCTCGGGCCGTCTGTGGTGGTGGCAGGCATGGCGCTCTCGGCCGCCAAGAACCGCGCGCTGCGCTTCATCGTGCATGGTGACCGTCCCCAGCTCGAGCGGCTGATCGAACGGCGCCGCGACCTCGCCGACCGCTGCGAGATTCGCCATGCCACCGGCGTGGTGACGATGGATGCCAAACCCTCCCACGTGATGCGCCACGGCAAGGACACCTCGATGTGGTCCTGCATCGAGGCCGTACGCTCGGGCGAGGCGCAGGCCGCCGTGAGCTGCGGCAACACCGGCGCGCTGATGGCCCTGTCGATGGTCCGCCTTCGCAAGGTCGAGGGTGTGAACCGCCCGGCCATCGCCTGCCTCTGGCCGTCGCGGAACCCCACGGGTTTCAACGTGATGCTCGACGTGGGCGCCGATATCCGGGCCGATGCCGAGGACCTTCTGCAATACGCGCTGATGGGCGCGAGCTATGCCCGCAACGGCCTCGACCTGAAGCGGCCGCGTGTCGGCCTGCTGAATGTCGGCACCGAGGAGCACAAGGGCCGCGCGGAACTGAAACTGGCCGCGGAACTGATCGAGCGCGTCAGCCATGCCGCGGATTTCGATTTCGTGGGATTCGTCGAAGGGGGCGACCTGCCCTCGTCGGAGGTGGACGTGATCGTGACGGACGGGTTCACCGGCAATGTCGCGCTGAAGACCGGCGAAGGCACCGCGCGGCTGATCCGCGAGCTGCTGGGCGAGGCGTTTCGCAAGACCCCCTTCTCGCGTATCGCGGCAATGCTGGCCTATACCTCGCTCCGGCGGCTGTCCAAGCGCATCGACCCGCGCCGGGTGAACGGCGGCGTCTTCCTTGGATTGAACGGCACGGTCGTGAAGTCGCATGGCTCGGCCGACGAGACCGGCGTGGCCGCGGCGATCAAGCTGGCCGCGCGGCTGGCCGCGGCGGGCCTCAGCGGACGGCTGGCCGCGCGAATCGCAGAGGCGGAACAGGCCGCGGCGGCGGCGATGCAGGCAGAGGCAGGGCGCGCATGATCCGGGCAGTTCCCATCGGTGTCGGCCACTACCTGCCCGAACGCGTGGTCGAGAACGCCGAGTTCGAGACGATGCTCGACACCACCGACGAGTGGATCCGGTCCCGCTCGGGCATCGAACGCCGCCATTTCGCCGCCGAGGGCGAGACGACGAGCCAGATGGCAGTCGCCGCCGCGCGGGCGGCCCTCGAGATGGCGGGGCTGACGGCAACCGACATCGACGCGATCGTGGTCGCCACCTCGACGCCGGACCTCACCTTCCCTTCCGCCGCGACGATGGTTCAGGCGGGCCTCGGGATGGAGGGGGGATTCGCCTTCGATGTGCAGGCGGTCTGCGCCGGTTTCGTCTATGCGCTGTCGAACGCCAACGCGCTGATCGTCTCGGGGCAGGCGAAGCGCGTGATGGTGATCGGGGCCGAAACCTTCAGCCGGATCATGGACTGGACCGACCGCGGCACCTGCGTTCTCTTCGGGGATGGCGCGGGCGCGCTGATTCTCGAGGCGCGGGAAGAGGCGGGCACGCCGGCCGATCGCGGCATCCTTGCCACCGACCTGCATTCGGACGGCCGCTACCGCGACCTGCTCTATGTCGATGGCGGCGTCTCCTCCTCGCAATCCACCGGCGTGCTGCGCATGGAGGGGCGCGAGGTTTTTCGCCATGCGGTTGAAAAGCTTGCAGAAACCGCCCATGCTGCGCTGGACAAGGCAGGCCTCGGCGCGGATGACGTCGACTGGATCGTGCCGCACCAGGCCAACCTGCGGATCATCACGCGCACCGCGCAGAAGATGGGCGTGGACATGGATCGGGTCGTTGTCACCGTGCAGGATCACGGCAACACCTCGGCCGCATCCATCCCGCTGGCGCTGTCGCTGGGCGTTGCCCGAGGCCAGATCAAGCCGGGCGATCTGCTGGTCGCCGAGGCGATCGGCGGCGGCCTGGCCTGGGGCGCGGTGGTGATGCGCTGGTAGGCGCGCGGGCGCCGGCGACGGCGGACAAACGCCGTGCTCCAAGTCTCTAGATTGACTTGAGAAATCCCTTCCCCCATCCTGTGCCCACTCTAGGGGGACAGAACAGATGGCGAATAAGACGCTGACACGGATGGACCTGTCCGAGGCGGTGTTCCGCGAGGTCGGCTTGTCGCGCAACGAAAGCGCGCAGCTTGTGGAGCGAGTGCTTGAATTGATGTCCGATGCCCTTGTCGAGGGCGAACAGGTGAAGATCTCGTCCTTCGGGACCTTCTCGGTGCGGTCGAAATCCGCCCGGGTCGGTCGCAATCCGAAGACGGGCGAAGAGGTGCCGATCAGCCCGCGTCGCGTGCTGACCTTCCGCCCTTCGCACCTGATGAAGGACCGGGTCGCGGCGGGCAACCGCGGCTGAGGGCGGCGCGAAAGGCGGCATGCGGCGCGTCGAAAGAGGCTGAAGGATCGAGCAGAGGCGGGGCAAACCGGCCATGTCGAAATCGTCGCAAGCCTTCCGAACGATCCGCGAGGTCGCGGACTGGCTTGGCGTGGCCGCACATGTGCTTCGGTTCTGGGAATCGAAGTTCCCGCAGATCAAGCCCGTCAAGCGCGCGGGCGGTCGGCGCTATTACCGCCCTGCCGACATGGAGCTGGTGGGCGGGATCAAGGTTCTCCTGCATGACCGCGGCCTGACGATCCGCGGCGTCCAGAAGATGATCCGCGAAGAAGGCGTCGCGGCAATCGCGACCCTGTCGCCACCGATGGAGTTCGACGAGACCGGAGCGATCGAGGGCGATGCCGCCGCCGAATGGATCGAGGATGCCGCGGAGGAGGCCGCGGCGCCCATCGCGGACAGACCGGCCACCGATCTGGACGAGCCGGAGCCGGAGCCGGAGCAGGAGCCCCAGCCTGAGCCTGAGCCCGAGCCCGAGCCGGAGGAGTCCCCGGAGGCCCTTCCCGACACGATGTCCACGGAGGATGCGCCGGCCTTCTCGGATGGCCTCGCCCGGCTCGGTGAGCGGCTGAACGGGTCCCGCCGTCTTGGTGCCGGGGAACGGGCATGGCTCGGCGCATCGCTTGCCGCCCTGCGCGACAGGCTCGCGAGCGATCCGCCGACCTGACCCCTTGCGCCCCCCGGCAAAATGAGTAGAAGGGCCGAACGTCGGGCTATGGCGCAGCCTGGTAGCGCGTCCGTCTGGGGGACGGAAGGTCGCAGGTTCAAGTCCTGCTAGCCCGACCAACACTATCCCGCCTGCCAGCGGGGACCCCGAAAACCGCCTTGCGCCTCCGGCGCGGGCGGTTTTTTCTTGGCCGTGCAACAGGGGGGGCACAAGATGTCCGATCAGAACCACGGGGTGCTGCCCGATCACGCCATCGCCGGGATGATCGCGGCGGGCCGCATCACCTGCGACAGGCCCGACGATGGGCAGGTGCAGCCCGCCAGCCTCGACCTGCGTCTGGGCACCGTGGCCTACCGCGTCCGTGCCTCCTTCCTGTCGGGCAAGGACCGCAAGGTGGCCGACCGCATCGCCGAGTTCGAGATGCACCGGATGGACCTGAGCGAGGGCGCGGTTCTCGAGAAGGGCTGCGTCTATGTCGTGCCGCTGCTCGAGGCGCTGGACCTGCCCGGTGATGTCACCGCCGTCTGCAATGCGAAAAGCTCCACGGGCCGGGTCGATTGCCTGACCCGCGTGATCGTCGATGGGGGCACGGAATTCGACAGGATTCCCGCCGGTTACACCGGCCCGCTCTATGCCGAGATCTGCCCGCGCTCGTTCTCGGTCAAGGTGGCGCCGGGGCTGCGGCTGAACCAGATCCGCTTTCGCCGCGGACAGGCCGTGCTGTCGGATGCCGAACTGGCCGCCCGCCACGCCGACACGCCCTTGGTCGATGGCGCGCCGGTGATCGACGATGGCCTCGGCTTCTCCGTCGACCTGACGCCGACCGAGGCGGGCATCGTGGGCTACCGCGCCAAGCCGCATACGGGCGTGATCGACCTGACGAAGATCGCCGCCCATGACGTCGCCGAGTTCTGGGAGGAGGTCCGGAGCGAACAGGGCCGGATCATCCTCGACCCCGGCGCCTTCTACATCCTCGTCAGCCGCGAGGCGGTGACGATCCCGCCCGACTGCGCCGCCGAGATGTCGCCCTACCTTGCGATGGTGGGAGAGTTCCGCGTGCATTACGCGGGCTTCTTCGATCCCGGCTTCGGACATGGCGTGCCCGCGCGCGGCGTGCTCGAGGTGCGCTGCCACGAGGCACCCTTCGTCCTGGAGCACGGGCAGGTGGTGGGACGGCTCGTCTACGAGCGCATGGCCGCGCCGCCCGAGACGCTCTATGGCGCGGGCATCGCCTCGAACTACCAGGGGCAGGGGCTGAAACTCTCCAAGCACTTCAGGGCGTAGCGCGCGGCGTCAGCCCGCCAGCAGGCGCGAGTAATACATCAGGCCGTGCCCGGTCATCGCCTTCGAGACGCCCGCCCAGATCGGCGCGAAGGCCATCCAGTCGGTGCGCGCGCCCTCGGCGATCTGGCGCAGGCTGCGCCGCCCGTCGATGCCGGCGAAGGCCCGTACCGCCAGCGCGGGCACGGGAACCTCGAAGCGCTCGCCCTCGTGGGTCACGGGAATGACCCCGTGTTTCGCCGCGTGCTGCGCCAGCTGCGGCCCGGATACGCCCTTCAGATGCGGCACCGCCTCGGGCGCGGGGGCGGCCACCCTGCCCTGCGCCTCGGTCTTGCGCGCGGCATAGAGAACGTGCGTCCGGATCGTGCCGCGCAGGGCCTCGGCCAGCATCATCCGCGCGCGCTCGTCCAGCCCGTGCAGCAGGCCCTTGTCGCCGAGGATCGGCAACGGGTCGTAGAGATGCGCCTGCGGGCTGCCCGTCATGCTCAGCCCCGCGCGGTCGAGCGTCTCGAGCAGCTCGCCGATGCGGTAGGGGCGGTCCTGGCTGTGCAGAAGCAGGTCGTAGAAGCCCGCGTCGCTGGCCTGGTGGTCGGAGAGCTGCGCGTTCCGCTTGAACGGATGCCCCTCGGGGATGCGCGCGTAGATGGCCTTGGCCCTGCGCAGCCGGTCGCGCGCGCTTCCCGTCAGCGTCATCCCGAAGGCCTCCTGCAGGGGGTAGACCCCGGAGCGTCCGAAGGGGGCATAGACCATGAGGCCAAGACCACCACCCGGCGCAAGTGCAGCGGCGAGCGCGTCGAAGCCCGCCTGCGGCTCGGGCAGGTGATGCAACACGCCGCAGCAATCGATGTAATCGAAGGTCCCGAGCGCGGGGGCTTCGAGCAACGATGTCGTCAGGAAGGTGATCCCCGCGAGGCCCCGCGCCGCCGCCCGCGCCTCGGCCACCTTCCGCGAGGCGGTGGAAAGGTCGAGATAGGTGATCTCGTAGGGTTTGCCCGCGCTTGTCAGAACCTGCGCGAGCTGGATCAGCGCGTCGCCCGTGCCGCCGCCCGCCACGAGCGCGCGGAAGGGCTGCGACCAGTCGCGCGCGCCGCCGAAGAGGTAGTGGTCGATCTCGAGCGGATGCGAGGGCGAACCGGTGACCAGCCGCTCGCCCTCGTCCACCGGGTCGCGCTCCGGGTAGGGGTAGGCCTCGTATTGCTCGGTCACCCGGCTCATGTCACCGGCTCCTCATCCGTGAGGTCGGCGCGCCAGGCCTCGGGCAGCGCGTCGAGCGGGACGACATAGGTGTGAATGGTAAAGGCCACGGCATCGCTTGAAGGAAGCCGCAGAAGGCATTGTTTTTCCGACCTAAGGTAGCGGCCAGCCCCCGGCGCATCGCGGCGTGGCGCGGCCTCGGGGCGCGGCTGGTGCAGCGCGGGGTCGACATAGACGAGCGCGTTCTGCCGCCAGAGCGGCCGGCCTTCCCGGATCGCATCGAACAGGCGCTGCACCCGCGCGGCCATGCCGGCATCGTAGACATCGACGGGGCCGTGAATGCCCGTCAGCGGGCGGCCGATCTTCTCGGCCAGTGTCCAGCTCGCCGGGAAGCAGAGCACGGCGGCGGTCAGCACATGCTCTCCCCCCGGGCCCGGCTGCATGAGGCACAGATCCTCCTGTACCAGCCGCGCGGCGGTGACGAGAGGCGGCTCGGCGTCGAGCACGACCCTCACCCCGTCCGGACGCTGCACGACACCGCCCTCTCGACGGTATCCCGGCCCCAGATGCTCCAACACCAGCGCCAGAAGGGCGGCCGCCGCCGCCTCCGCCCCCGGCGTCATCGCGTGGACGGCCTCGCGCCGCTCGGCCAGCAGCGCGTCGCGCAGCGCCATCTGCCCGGCGAAGGCCTCGTCCACCTGCAGCCAGTCGGCCATGTCGAGCGGCTGCACCCCCGGCAAGCGCGCCATCGCGGGTTCGCGCCAGGGCGCGACGGGCAGATGTGTCTGAAGAACATGATCCATTTGCGACCGGCCCCATGCCGTTATCGGGCGCGCGCGGCCCCTTCCCCGCGCGTCACCCTCGCCCCGAGAGAGACAGCTGCAAGGACAGCGCCAGTGAACAAAGCCTATCGCCGCGCAGAGCGCAAGATCGACCCGACCCGCGATGTCCTTCTGCCGGACGGCACGCTGAACGACATGGACCGGGTCGAGATCGGGCCGACGCAACTGGCCTATGCCGAATGGGCGGCGGCGGGGCTGACCCTGCCCGACCTGCCCGCGCTGCGGCGCTACCGGCTGGGGCGGCTGGTCGATGCGCTGGCCGCACGCGACTGGGGCGGCGTGCTGATGTTCGACCCGCTCAACATCCGCTACGCGACCGATTCGACGAACATGCAGCTGTGGAACACGCATAACCCGTTCCGCGCCTGCCTCGTCTGCGCCGACGGGCACATGGCCTTGTGGGATTACAAGAATTCCCCCTTCCTCGCCGATCACAACCCGCTGGTGGCCGAGGTCCGTTCCGGCGCGTCGATGTTCTATTTCTCGACCGGCGACCGCGGGGCCGAGGCGGCGCGCGATTTCGCGGGGCAAGTGGCCGAGGTGATGGCCGCCCATGCGGGCGCGAACCGGCGGCTGGGAGTGGACAAGATCATGCTGACCGGCGCCCGCGCGCTGGAGGCGGCGGGATTCACGCTGGAAGAGGGCGAGGAACTGACCGAGCGGGCGCGCGCGGTGAAATGTGCCGACGAGATCCTCGCCATGCGCTGCGCCGTCCATGCCTGCGAGACCGCGCTGAAGGCGATGGAGGACGCCATCGCGCCGGGCAAGTCCGAGGACGAGATCTGGGCCGTGCTGCATGCCGAGAACATCAGGCGCGGCGGCGAATGGATCGAGACGCGGCTGTTTGCCAGCGGCCCCCGTACGAATCCCTGGTTCCAGGAATGCGGCCCGCGCGTGGTGCAGGAGAACGAGATCTGCGCGCTGGATACCGACCTTGTCGGCTGCTACGGCCTGTGCGTCGATATCAGCCGCACCTGGTGGACCGGCCCCGATGCGCCGCGCCCCGACATGGTGGCCGCGATGCGCCACGCGCATGAGCATATCACGACGAACATGGAGCTTCTGGCCCCCGGCGTGCCCTTCCGCGACCTTGTCTTCAAGGGCCACCAGCTCGACGCGATCTACGACAAGCGCAAGTATTCCTGCCGCTTCCACGGCGTCGGCCTGTGTGACGAGTGGCCGCTGATCGCCTATCCCGGCGGGTATGTCGAAGGGGCCTTCGAGCATGTGCTGGAACCCGGCATGATGCTCTGCGTCGAGGCGCTGGTGGGCGCGGAGGACGGGGATTTCTGCATCAAGCTGGAAGACCAGGTGCTGATCACCGAGGACGGCTACGAGAACCTGACGAGCTACCCGTTCGACGCGGCCCTGATGGGCCACTGAGGGCGGCGCGCCCGGCTCATCACGTCGGGGCACGCCGGCGCACGTCGGCGTGAGGGGGGCGACACCGCCCTTGAGATGCGGGGCGGACCCGGCCCATCTTGGCCCGGAAAGGACCTCTGCCCCATGCCCACCGAACGCTTCACCTTCCCCGGCCATTCGGGCCATGACCTCGCCGCGCGGCTCGACCTGCCGGAGGGGCCGCACCTGGCCACCGCGGTGCTGGCGCATTGCTTCACCTGCGGCAAGGACATCCCCGCCGCCCGCCGCATCTCGGCCCGGCTGGCCGCGATTGGGATCGCGACCCTGCGCTTCGATTTCACCGGGCTGGGCCATTCGGGGGGCGAGTTCGCCAACACCTCCTTCACCTCCAACGTCGATGACCTGCTGGCGGCAGCCGGCGCGCTGTCCGCGCGCGGCATGGCCCCGTCGCTGCTGATCGGGCATTCGCTGGGGGGCGCGGCCGTTCTGCGCGCGGCGGACCGGATCGACAGCGTGCGCGCCGTCGCGACCATCGGTGCGCCCTTCGACCCCGGGCATGTGACCCACAATTTCGACGACGCGCTCGAGACGATCGCGTCCGACGGCAAGGCCGAGGTCGTGCTGGGCGGGCGCCCCGTCACCATCGGGCGCGGCTTCGTCGAGGATGTGCGCGCCGAGAAACTGGCCCCCGCGCTCGCCGCGCTGAAAAAGGCGCTGCTGGTCCTGCACGCCCCCCGCGACGAGATCGTGGGCATCGACAATGCGACCCGCATCTTCACGGCCGCGCGCCACCCGAAAAGCTTCGTCACGCTGGACGAGGCCGACCACCTGCTCTCCCGCCCCGAGGATGCCGACTATGCCGCCGAGGTCATCGCCGCCTGGGCGGGCCGCTACCTCGACCTGCGGCCACCGGCCCCGCCCCCCGGCGTGCCCGAGGGCGTGACCCGCGTGTCCGAGGCCGACCCCAAGGGCTTCCTGCAGGACGTGCAGGCGGGCGTGAAGCACCACATCCTCGCCGACGAGCCGTTCAGCTATGGCGGCACCAATCGCGGGCTCACGCCCTACCAGCTTCTCGCGGCGGGGCTCGGAACCTGCACCTCGATGACGATCCGCATGTATGCGCGGCGCAAGGGGCTGCCGCTGGCCCATGTCTCGGTCGACGTCACCCATGACCGCGTCCATGCACAGGACGCTGCCACGCCGGGCACGCCGATAGACCGCTTCACGAGGACGATCCGCCTCGACGGCGGGCTGACCGGGGCACAACGGGACAAGTTGCTGGAGATTGCGGACAAATGCCCGGTTCACCGGACATTGGAACGCGGCGCGGATATCGTCACGGAGCTGCTTCCAGCGGAAGAAGCGGCGATGACTTGATCTCCTCCATGCTCAGAAGCGCGGTCACGTTGTAGATCTTCACCTCGGAAATCAGCGCCTGGTAGAAGGCGTCATAGGCCCGCGCGTTGGGGACGCGAACCTTGAGGATGTAGTCGATCTCGCCCGCCAGCCTGTGCGCCTCGAGCACCTCGGGGCGGGCCCTGAGGGCCGCCAGGAATTTCCGCTGCCAGTCGGCCTCGTGTTCGGAGGTGCGGATCAGGACGAAGAAACAGGCCTCGAACCCAAGTTTCTCGGCATCGAGCAGCACGGTCTGCCGCCCGATCACGCCCGCCTCCTTCAGCTTGCGAATCCGGGTCCAGACCGGGGTCTTGGAGGAGCCCACGATCCTTGCGATCTCGTCGAGCGAACGGGCGGCATCTTCCTGCAGGGCGGCAAGGATTTTCCGGTCGAGACTGTCGATCTGGACGGACATTCGGGGCACTCCGGGGATGGCGAACGGCGATTGATGGATGCCGGGATATTTCGAACAAACGTTCCTATTTGCAAGCGCATACTGCCTAATGACGGGAAAATATTCTATCTACGACGGGAAAACGCCGAACAGGATGCCGCCCCGTCATGGACCACTTTCCGATCTTCCTCGCCGTCGAGGGCCGCCGCATCGTCGTCTCGGGCGGGGGCGAGGCCGCGCTGGCCAAGCTGCGCCTTCTGCTGAAGACCTCGGCCCGGATCACCGTCTTCGCCGCCGCCCCCGAGCCCGCGGTTCGCGCGCTGGCCGAAGACGCGCGCATCACGCTGGTGACGCGCGCCCTCGCCCCCGGAGATGCGCTCTGCGCCGCGCTCTTCTACGCCGCCAATGACGACGCGGAGGAGGATGCCCGCGTCACGCGGCTGGCCCGCGCGGACGGGGCGCTGACCAACTGGGTCGACAACCTGGAAGAAAGCCAGTTCATCACCCCCGCCATCGTCGACCGCGATCCGGTCACCGTCGCCATCGGCACCGAGGGCGCGGCCCCGGTCCTCGCGCGCGCGATCAAGGCCGATCTGGAAGCGCGGCTTCCCGCCTCCCTGGGGTTACTGGCGCGGATCGGCAAGGGCTTCCGCCGCGCCGCCGAGGCGCTGCCGATGGGCCGCAAGCGGCGGGATTTCTGGGCGGAGTATTACTTCAGGTCCGGGCCGCAAGCCCTTGAAAAAGAAGGTACTGAAGGGGTCGAACCCGCGCTTGACACGCTGCTCGCGCGCCACCTCTCCGAGGCGCCGCGCAAGGGTCGCGTCGATCTTGTCGGCGCGGGGCCGGGCGACCCGGAGCTTCTGACACTCAAGGCCCGCAAGCTTCTGGAAGAGGCCGATGTCGTGATCCACGACCGGCTGGTGTCGCCCGCCATTCTCGAACTCGCGCGCCGCGAGGCCCTCCTGATCGACGCGGGAAAGAAGGGCTTCGGCCCCGCCATGGCGCAGGAGGAGATCTGCGCGCTCATGGTCGAACATGCTGCCGCCGGCGCGCATGTGGTGCGCCTGAAGGGCGGCGATCCGGGCGTCTTCGGGCGGCTCGACGAAGAGGTCGAGGCGCTGGAGGCCGCGGGCCTCGACTGGGCCGTGACCCCCGGCATCACCGCGGCCAGTGCGGCCACCGCCCAGATCGGCCAGAGCCTGACCAAGCGCGACCGCAACAGCGCCGCACGGCTCCTGACGGGTCACGACATGAAGGGCTTCGCCGAACAGGATTGGCGCGGGCTGGCCCGCCCCGGACAGGTCGCCGCGATCTACATGGGCCTGAAGGGCGCGCGGTTCATCCAGGGCCGGCTGATGATGCACGGCGCCGCCGCCGATACGCCGGTGACCGCCGTCGAGAACGCCAGCCGCCCCGGGGCGCGTGTCATCGCCTCGACACTCGGACGGCTTGCCAGCGACCTCGACCGGGCCGCGCCAAGCGGTCCCGTCGTCCTGCTCTATGGCCTCGCGCCGCGGATGGCCGAGGCTGCCCTGCCCCGACTGACAGAGGAGCTTGCCTGACATGCCCCGCCCCTTCTCGCCAAAGGTGCTGACCGCGAACGCCCTTCTCGAGGGCGATGTCGTCTACCTGGCCGCCGACGGCCACTGGACCCGCCACCATGCCGAGGCGGAGTTGATCGAGGACGAAGCCACCGCCGAGCTGCGCCTGCTGGATGCCGAGGCGCGCGGGCACGAGGTGGTGGGCGCCTATCTCGCCGATGCCCTGCGCGGCCCGCGCGGGCCGGAACCCGTTCATTTCCGCGAGGCCTTCCGCACCCGGGGCCCCTCGAACTACCGCCACGGCAAGCAGGAGCACGCCTGATGTACCGCTATTCCGAGTTCGACGAGGCTTTCGTCCGGTCCCGCGTGGCCCAGTTCCGCGCGCAGGTCGCGCGCCGCATCGACGGCAGCCTGACCGAGGATGAATTCAAGCCGCTGCGCCTGATGAACGGCCTCTATCTGCAATTGCATGCCTACATGCTGCGGGTGGCGATCCCCTACGGCACGCTGAACAGCGCCCAGATGCGACAACTGGCGATGATCGCCGAGCGCTGGGACAAGGGCTATGGCCATTTCACCACGCGGCAGAACATCCAGTTCAACTGGCCAGCCCTGCGCGACGTGCCTGACATGCTGGACGCGCTGGCCGATGTGGGGATGCATGCGATCCAGACCTCCGGAAACACGATCCGCAACGTGACCGCCGACCATTTCGCGGGCGCCGCCGAGGACGAGGTGATGGACCCCCGCCCGGTGGCCGAGCTGATCCGGCAATGGTCGACCGATCACCCCGAGTTCCAGTTCCTGCCGCGCAAGTTCAAGGTCGCGGTCACCGGCAGCCCCATGGACCGCGCCGTGACGGCGGCCCATGACATCGGGCTCCGGCTGGTGGCCAAGGAAGGCGGGATCGGCGCGAAGGTGCTGGTGGGCGGCGGCCTCGGCCGGACGCCGATGATCGGCAAGGTCTTGAAATCCTTCGTCCCCCTGCCCGACCTCCTGCCCTATCTCGAGGCGGTCGTGGCGGTCTACAACCTGCTCGGGCGGCGCGACAACAAGTACAAGGCGCGCATCAAGATCACCGTCCACGAGACCGGGATCGAGGAGATCCGGCGGCTGGTGGAAGAGGAATTCGCGGCCCGCAAACCCCTGTTCAAAGGGGCCGATGAAGGGCTGCTGTCGGAGATCACCGCGCAATTCGCCGCGCCCGCCTTCGACGCGGAGGGCCCCGGCGATTACGAGACATGGCGGCAGGCCGATCCGGTCTTCCGCGCCTTCACCGACACGAATGTCGCGGCCCATCGCCATCCCGATTACGCGATCCTGACCGTCAGCCTGAAGGCCCACGGCGCGACCCCAGGCGATGCGACCTCGGAGCAGATGCGGGTTCTGGCGGAGCTTGCCGAACGCTACGCCCATGACGAGCTGCGCATTTCCCATGAGCAGAACGTGATCCTGCCGCACCTGCCCAAGCGGCACCTCAAGGCGGTGCACGAGGCGCTGGCAGCAGCGGGGCTGGCGACGGCGAACGTGGGGCTGGCGTCCGACATCATCGCCTGCCCCGGCATGGATTACTGCGCGCTGGCGACCGCGCGCTCGATCCCCGTGGCGCAGGAGCTGGCGACGCGCTTCGAGGCGATGAAGATCGAGCACGAGATCGGGCCGCTCAAGATCAAGATCTCGGGCTGCATCAACGCCTGCGGGCATCACCATGTCGGGCATATCGGCATTCTCGGCCTCGACCGGGCGGGGGTGGAAAGCTACCAGATCACGCTCGGGGGCGACGGCGGCCCCGACGCGGTGATCGGCGAGCGGACCGGGCCGGGGTTCGCCTATGACCAGATCGTGCCGGCGATCGAACGCATCCTTCTGGCCTATCTCGACCTGCGCGAAGGGCCGGGCGAGAGCTTCCTCGACGCCTATCGGCGCCTGGGCATGGCGCCCTTCAAGGCGGCGCTCTACGAGGACGGGGAGGCGCGGGCCGATGCGGCCTGAGCCTCGCCCCTTTCCCTCGGTCGCGGCGCGGGTGGCGGCACTGAATGCGCGCTACCGGCATCATTCGGCGATCTCGGTCCTCGAACATGCGCTGACCGACAGCGACACCGGGAGCGTCGCGATGGTCTCGAGCTTCGGGGCGGAATCGGTGGCGCTTCTGCACATGGTGGCGCTGGTGGACCGGGCGACGCCGGTGCTGTTCATCGACACCGAGATGCTGTTTCCCGAAACGCTGACCTACCAGCGCGAGGTGGCCGACACGCTGGGCCTGCGCGATCTGCGGGTGATCCGCGCCAGCCGGACGCGGATGGCGGCACGCGACCCGGAGGGGCTGTTGCACCAGAGCGACCCCGACGCCTGCTGCGCGCTGCGAAAGACCGAGCCGCTGGAACATGCGCTGGCCCCCTTCGATGCCTGGATCACGGGGCGCAAGCGCTTCCAGTCGGGCAGCCGCGCGGCGCTGGAATTCTTCGAGGCGGAAGGCGCGGAGCGGATCAAGATCAACCCGCTCGCCCATTGGGCGCGCGAGGATGTGGCGGACTACATGGTCAACAACCGCCTGCCCCGGCACCCACTGGTGGCGAAGGGATATCCCTCGATCGGCTGCGCGCCCTGCACCACGCCGGTGGCCGCGGGCGAGGACCCGAGGGCGGGCCGCTGGCGCGGGTCCGAGAAGGAGGAATGCGGCATCCATTTCGTCGATGGGCGCATGGTGCGGGGCCCGGTGCGGCAGGCGTCCTGAGGGGCGGCAGGCAGGGCATGCGTATTTTTGGAAAGATGAAGGGCGCGGTGGCGCGCGTTAACCTTAACGGAGTGTGACGGATGGGACAGGCAGAAGACAGCGTGGTGATCATGCGTGACGACGGCTTCGGGCCGGAGGACTGGACCGCGCCTTTGGCACCCATGGCCAGGGCCGGGGACGCGTCGGGCATCGACCTCGACCCGGGCGCGGATCTTGCGGCGCTTGGCCCGCACCTCGACCGGCTCGGGATGATCCGGGTGCGCTTCGGATCCTTTGCGGACGGGCGCGGCTTCACCGTGGCGCGGCGGCTGCGGGCGATGGGCTATGCCGGGCGGCTCAGGGCCGCGGGGCATGTGCTGGCCGACCAGTATGCGATGGCCCGCCGCGCGGGCTTCGACGAGGTCGAGGTCGCGCCGCAGATCGCCGCCCGCCAGCCCGAAGCGCAGTGGCTCGCCCGGGCCGATTGGCGCGCGGGCGACTACCAATCCCGCCTGCGCGGCTGACGCGCGGCTTCCCCTGACCTAGATCAAGGCTTAAGGAGGTGGGGACGGCTAGACCGGCCCGCAACGAGACATGACCGAGTTGAGACCCGTGAAAGACATCGACGCCGCCCCCGCCAAGGCCACCCCGACCCTGCCCGATGCGCAGACAGTGACCGAGGTGGAGCATTACACCGACCGGCTGTTCCGGTTCCGCTGCACGCGGCCGCCGTCGCTGCGGTTCCGGTCGGGCGAGTTCGTGATGATCGGCCTGATGGGCGACCCGGACCCCGCGACCGGCAAGCAGAAGCCGCTGTTGCGCGCCTATTCCATCGCCTCGCCCGCCTGGGACGACGAGCTGGAATTCTACTCGATCAAGGTGCCGAACGGGCCGTTGACCTCGAAGCTGCAGCACATCCAGCCGGGCGACGAGATCATCCTGCGCCCCAAGCCCGTGGGCACGCTGGTGCATGACGCGCTTCTGCCGGGCAAGCGGATCTGGTTCTTCGCCACGGGAACGGGCTTTGCGCCTTTCGCCTCGCTGTTGCGCGACCCGCAGACCTACACCGATTACGACGAGGTGATCATCACCCACACCTGCCGCGAGGTGGGGGAGCTGACCTATGGCGCGAACCTCATCGAGAGCATCCGGCAGGATGAGCTACTGGCCGAGCTGATCGGCGAGGGCTTCGCCGACAAGCTGCGCTACTACCCCACCACGACGCGCGAGGAGAGCCCGAAGATGGGCCGGATCACCGACCTGATGCGCACGGGCGAGGTGTTCCGCGACCTCGGCGTCGCGCCGCTGGCTCCCGAGACGGACCGCGCGATGGTCTGCGGCAACCTCGCCTTCAACCTCGAGATCAAGGACATGCTGGACGCGTATGGCCTGCGCGAGGGGGCGAACTCGAAGCCGGCCGAATACGTGGTCGAAAAGGCCTTCCTCGACTGAGGCGACACGGGGCGTCCGGTCAAGAAAAAGCCCCCCGCAGCGCGATGCTGCGGGGGGCTTTTCCGTTTCGGAACGCGTGGTTACTGGGCGATGCCGAGCGCCGTGCGTGCCTGGGCAAGGGCCGCCTCGAGCAGCTCGGGATTGTCCCGCGCGTTTTCGAGGGCGGTGGTCACGGCCGTCCGGGTCAGCGGCGAGATGTCGGCCGCGTCCAGGGCCGCGATGGCCTGGTCGTAGTCGAAGCCTTCTGCGGTGAAGAGATCGGACAGCGCGACGTCGCCCGCTTCCTCCGCGGCGACCACGGTCTCGGCAATGGCCGCGTCCGCGGCGCCCTCGACGGCCTCCTCGGTGCCGGTGGCGACGGTCTCGGCGGCCTCGGTGGCCGTTTCGGTGGCGGTTTCAGCGGCTTCGGTCGCGGCGGCCTCGGCGGCTTCGGCGGCTTCGGTCGCGGTCTCGGTGGCTTCCTCGGCTGCACCGGCTGCGGTCTCCGCGGCCTCGTCGGCGACGACGGTCGCCGTGTCGACGGCCTCGTCCGCGGCGCCTGCCGCGGCGTCGGCGGCCTCGTCGGCGGTGCCGAGCGCCTGGTCGATGGCCCCTTCCACCGCTTCGACGGCCTCTTCCGCGGCGGTTTCGGCGGCCTCGACGGCCTGTTCGACGACGGCTTCGGCCTCTTCCGCGGCCTCGGTGACGGCCTCTTCCACGGCGGTCGCGGCCTCTTCGGCGGTCTCGGCAGCCTCTTCGGCGGCTTCGGCGGTCTCTTCGGCCACCGCTTCGACCTCCTGGGTCACCTCGGTCGTCTCGGGCGCACCCTGCGACAGGAAATAGCCCCCGACGCCGATGGCGACGAGAATTGCGATGATAATCAGCACTCTGCTCATGATATCCCCCATTGGGTTTGAGTCACGCCGCGCGCATACGCCTGCGACCGGTGCAGCGCAATGCTGCATGGCAGCATCATGCAGGAAAGAGGCGGCGACTTGCCCAAATCGCCTTGAAAGACGGGCGCGCCGCGGATAGGTTGGCGCCTCGAAAACGGCTACTTCAGGAGGCCCCCATAGCCCGCAGACCCCACAATGCGCCGCCGACCAGAGACACCGGCCCGCGCATCAACGACCGCATCCGTGCCCCCGAGATCCGCCTGATCGGCGCCGAGGGCGAGAACGTCGGGGTGGTCACCCCCGCCCGCGCCCTTGCCATGGCCGAGGAGGCCGGGCTCGATCTCGTCGAGATCTCTCCGAACGCCGATCCGCCGGTGTGCAAGATCATGGACTTCGGCAAGTTCAAGTACGAACAGCAGAAGCGCGAGAGCGAGGCCCGCAAGAAGCAGAAGATCATCGAGGTCAAGGAGGTCAAGTTCCGTCCGAACACCGACACCCACGACTACGATGTGAAGATGCGGAACGTGACCAAGTTCCTGCAGAACGGCGACAAGGTGAAGGTCACCCTGCGCTTCCGCGGACGCGAGATGGCGCACCAGAACCTCGGGCGCGAGCTTCTGGAACGGGTCGCCGCCGATGTCGAGGGCCTGGGCAAGGTCGAGAACATGCCCAAGATGGAAGGTCGCCAGATGGTCATGATGATCGGCCCCAGCAAATAGGCCGGCGCACAGGGCAGGCACAGACGGGCGCGTCCACCGGGGCGCGCCTTTTTCTTTGCGATTGTTGGCCGATGCTCCGGCAGGCTATACTGGGCGCATGACGTCACGCATCTGCGCCAGCCTCCTCGCGCTTCTCGTCGCCCTGCCCCTCGGCCCGGCGGCGGCAGAGAGCATCGACATCGGCGGAACGGCGCAGATGGGCCTCGTGGGCACATCGACCCCGTCGGGCGAGCACCGGATGCACCTGATCCAGGATCTCGACCTGACCCTGTGGTTCAGCCACACGACGGATTTCGGCCTGACCATCGGCGTGGAGCTTGACCTCGACGAGATGCTCGACGGCTCCTCGAACGCGCATCCTCACCGGCGCCCCCACATCGGGGAGTGACCTTTCTTCGATCCTGTGGCCGACGCGCAGCGGCCGGAGAAGAGCTGCAACCGCTTGTCTTGAACCGCCCCCGGATGTGCGTCATCCTCCCTGCATGGTGCGTGTCAGTTTCATCCTGTTTCCCGGTTTTCCTATGCTCGCCTACGCGCTGGCGCGCGAGGCGCTCGACATCGCCAACCAGATGGCTGACGAGACCCTTTTCATCAGCGAGACCCGCATTCCCGGCCATGCCCAGGCACAGGCGTCAAACGGGGCAGTCATGGCGCCGGGACGACGCGACTGGGACGAGGCGGAGGGTATCGACCTCGCCATGGTGATCTGCGGCGAAGATGTGCCGGGGCGCATCCCCAACGGGTTTCAGGCCTTCCTGTCGCGCATCGACAGTGCAGGCGGCCGGCTGGGCGGGATCGACGGGGGCACCGTGATCCTGGCGCGGATCGGTCATCTCAATGGCCGCCGCGCCGTGGTGCAGGACCACGACGAGGGTCCTTTTCCCGACATCCTGCTGAGCGACCGAACGCATCTCCTGGATGACCGTCGCCTGACCGTGGCCGGTGGCGTCGCGGTGGGCGATGCCATGTGCGCCTGGATCGCCGATGCCGCCAGCCCCGCCCTCGCCGAGGAGGTCGCGCGCGCGCTCAGAACGGGCCGCCTGCCCGAGGCGACCGGGCCCGAGCCGGACCCGCAGGCCGCCGCCGATCCCGTCATCGCCGAGATGGAGGCGAAGATGCGCCTCAGGCTGGCCGACCCGCTCCCGCTGGGTGAACTGGCCGAGAGCATGGGCCTCAGCCGAAAGGCCCTGCGCGGGCGCTGCATGCGGGCGACGGGCATGACGCCGTCGGACTTCTACCTGAACCTGCGCCTGCGCCACGGTGCCGAATTGCTGCGCAACACGGCGATGCCGGTCTCCGAGATCGCGACGGCGGCGGGATTCGAGACACTGGCGGGGTTCTCCCGCTCGGTCCGCAACAACCTCGGTGTAAGCCCGTCGGCCGTGCGCAAGATGGCACGCGCCGCCCGCACGGTCGCCAAATACGCCTGAGGCCGGGGTCTGGAACGAAAGGAAGCGCCGGTCGGTCCCGGCGCTTCCCGTTTCCTGTCTGGCGCTTCAGCCTGCGGCCGCGACGGCACGGCCGGTCATGACCTTCACCAGGTGCGCGCGGTAATCGCCGGATCCGTGCAGGTCGCTGATCATGTCGCCCGAGGGGGTCGACAGGCCATCGACCGCCGCTTTCGAGAAGTCGGACGACAGCGCCGCCTCGGCCTCCGACCAGCGGAAGACGCCGTTCGAGGACGCGCCCGTCACCGCCACCCGTACGCCACCCGCGTATTTCGCGACGAAGACGCCCACGAGCGCGAAGCGCGAAGCCGGCTGGACGAACTTCTGGTAATTCGCCTTGTCCGGCACGGGGAAGCGCACCTCGGTGATGATCTCCCCGTCGTGCAGGGCCGTGTCGAACATGCCCTGGAAATAGTCATCCGCCGCGATGTCCCGCGTGTTGGTCCTGATCGTGGCGCCCGAGCCGAGGACGGCCGCAGGGTAGCAGGCCGAGGGGTCGTTGTTGGCCAGCGACCCGCCGATGGTGCCGCGGTTGCGCACCGCCGGATCGCCGATGCGGCCCGCCAGCGCCGCCAGCGCCGGGTAATGCGCCGCCGCCTCGCGGGCGACGGTGGCATGCGGCGTGGCGCCGCCGATGCAGACCTCGCCCGCGTCATTGACGCAGACGCCGATCATCTCGGAGATGCCGTTGAGGCTGACCAGCGTGGCGGGGGCCGCCAGCCGCTGCTTCATCGTGGGCAGAAGCGTCTGCCCCCCGCCCAGCGCCTGCGCCTCTTCCTGGCCGAGCGCCTCGACGGCCTCGGCGATGGTGGAGGGTTTGGCGAATTCGAAATTGTACATGGGTTTCTCCTCTCCCTCTGGCTCAGCCGTTCATCGCCGCCCAGACGCGCGAGGGCGTCACGGGCATGTCGACATGCGTCACATGGGTGTACCCGCCACGCTGCAGCGCGTCGATCACCGCGTTGACCACCGCGGGCGGGCTGCCGATGGCCCCGGCCTCACCGCAGCCCTTCACGCCCAGCGGGTTGTGCGTGCAGGGTGTCGCGCAGGAATGGTCGACCGTGATCATCGGCACGTCATCGGCCCGCGGCATCGCGTATTCCATGTAGGACCCGCTCAGCAACTGGCCGCTCTGGTCATAGGTGGTCTGTTCGATCATCGCCTGGCCGATGCCCTGGACCACGCCGCCATGCACCTGCCCCTCGACGACCATCGGGTTCATCACGTTGCCGAAGTCGTCGGCACAGGTGAAGTTCATGATCTCGACGACGCCGGTGTCGGGATCGACCTCGACCTCGCAGAGGTAGGCGCCCGCGGGATAGGTGAAGTTGTTGGGGTCGTAGAAGGCGGTTTCCTCCAGCCCCGGCTCCAGCTCTTCCAGCGGGTAGTTGTGGGGGACATAGGCCGAGAAGGCGATCTCGCCGAAGCTTTTCGCCTTGTCGGTGCCCGCCACGCTGAAGCTGCCGTTCTCGAAGGTGATGTCCCCCTCGGCGGCCTCGAGCATGTGTGCGGCGATCTTCTTGCCCTTGGCGATGATCTTGTCCACGGCGTTATTCATGGCGTTTCCGGCCACAGCAAGGGACCGAGAGCCGTAGCTGCCCATGCCGAAGGGGATCTTCGAGGTGTCGCCGTGGACGATCTCGACCTGATCTTCCGATATCCCGAGCTTGTCGGCAACAATCTGCGCGAAGACCGTCTCGTGGCCCTGTCCGTGGGAATGTGCGCCCGTCATGACCGACAGCGTCCCGGTCGCATTCACCCGGACCGTTGCGGCGTCATAAAGCCCCACGCGCGAGCCCAATTGCCCTACAAGGTGCGATGGGGCCAGCCCACAGGCTTCGACCCAAGTGCTGAGTCCAATGCCACGCAGCTTGCCGTTCGCGGCACTCTGGGCGACCCGTGCCTCGAAGCCTGCATAATCGGCCAGATCCAAGGATTTTTCCAGCGTTGCCTGGTAGTTGCCGGTATCGTAGACAAGCCCGACCGGGGTCGTGTAGGGGAACATGTCAGGCGTTAGCAGGTTCTTGCGGCGCACCTCGACCGGGTCGAGGCCCAATTCCCGCGCCATCTTGTCGATCGCGCGTTCAATCGAATAGGTCGCCTCGGGCCGCCCTGCACCGCGGTAGGCATCGACCGGCGCGGTGTTGGTGAAGACCGTCTTCAGGTTTACGTAGACATGGGGCGTCTTGTAGGGGCCAGCCATGACCGTGCCGTGCAGGTAGGTTGGCGTCACCGTCGCAAAATTCGACAGGTAGGCGCCGACATTGGCCATGGTCGTCGCCCGCAACGCGAGCATCTCACCCTCTTTGGTGCAGCCGATCTCGATCTTGGTCACGTGGTCCCGGCCATGGGCATCGCTCAAGAAGCTCTCGGACCGCTCCGCCGTCCAGCGTACAGGGCGACCCAGCTTCTTCGCCGCGGCCAGCACCAGCGCCTCTTCCCCGTAGTGGTAGATCTTCGAGCCGAAGCCGCCCCCCACATCGGGCGCCACCACGGTGAGTTTGTTTTCAGGAATGCCAAGCACGAACGCGCAGACCAGGAGCCGGGTCATATGCGGGTTCTGGCTGGTCGTCGTCAGTTTATAGTCGCCAGTTCCCGGATTGTACTCGCCGATCGAGGCGCGCGGCTCCATCGCGTTCGGCACGAGGCGGTTGTTCACCAGTTCCAGCGTGGTGACATGCTCGGCGGATTTCATCGCCTGGTCGACCGCCTCGCGGTTGTCCTCGATCCAGCCCCAGTCGAAGCAGAGGTTGTCGGGGATCTCGTCATGCACGCGGTTGTCGGCATTGGCGACGGCGGCGGCCATGTCGATCACGGCCGGCAGTTCCTCGATCACGGTCCCCGCGGCGAGCGCCTCGGCGCCGTCCTTGGCCTGCGCATAGGTCTCGGCGATCACGGCGGCATAGGCGTCGCCCACGTGGCGCACCTTGCCATGGGCCAGAACCGGGCGCTTGGGCTCGCGCATCGGCTCGCCGTTGCGGGAATGGATCAGCCAGCCCGCGGGGTTGCCGCCCACCTCGGCGAAATCCTCGCCGGTGAAGACCGCCAGCACGCCCGGCATCGCCTCGGCGGCGGAGGTGTCGATCGACACGATCTTCCCGTGCGCCACCGTCGAGCGCACCATGACGGCATAGACCTGGCCCTGCATCGCCATATCGTCGGTGTACACACCCTTCCCGGTCAGAAACCGGGTGTCTTCGCGGCGCTTGGATCTTGCGCCGATACCATGATCCTTCGGCATGGTCGTCCTCCCTTGGATGCCGTCCCCCGGCCCGCCACCATAGGGGGCCCCGGGGTCGGGGCGCGTCTCATCGCCCCTTCGTCTTTCGCCGATCCCGCAAACCCGGCCCGCCTCCTCCGCGGTCCGGACGCGGGGTCATTCCGCGGCGATGGCCGACACGTCCTGGCCGCTGGCGGCCATGATCGCCTTGACGATGTTGTGATAGCCCGTGCAGCGGCAGATATTGCCCTCGAGATACTCGCGGATCTCGTGCTCGGTGGGCTTGGGGTTCTCCTTCAGAAGCGCCGCCGCCGACATCACCATGCCCGGCGTGCAGAAGCCGCACTGAAGCCCGTGGTGATCCTGGAACGCCTGCTGGATGGTCGAAAGCGACCCGTCGGGATTCGCCATGCCCTCGATCGTGACCACCTCGGCCCCTTCGAGATCGGCGGCCAGCGCCGTGCAGCTCTTGATCGCGGTGCCGTTCACATGCACCACGCAGGCGCCGCACTGGCTGGTGTCGCACCCCACGTGGGTGCCTGTCAGGCGCAGCCCCTCACGCAGGAATTCGCTGAGCAGCGTGCGCCCTTCAACATCACCGGAAACGGCCTTGCCGTTCACGGTCATCGTGACCTGGGTCATTCAAGTCCTCCCTTGGTTATGGGAGGTATCCAACCACGGAACGGGCAAAACGAAAACGATAAATTTGGGGCGCCGGGCCGCCACGCGGCCGCCCGGCGCAAGCGTGCTCAGAAGGTCTGATCTAGGAACTCCATCAGCCCTTCCCAGCTTTCCGCGTCGGCGGTCTCGAGATAGTCGTTCGAGCCCGGAACGGTGAAGGAATGGCGCGCGCCGCCGTAGATCTCGGCGCCGTGCGGGATGCCCGCCTCGACCAGCTCCGACATCACCTGCGCGAGGTCGCCGATGCCCGAGACCGGGTCCGCCGAGCCGTGGAAGAACTGCACCGGCGCGCCGTTGGCCTGCGACCAGTCCTGCCCCTCGGGCGTGGGCAGGCCGCCGTGGAAGCTGACGAAGCCGGCAAGCTCCGCGCCCGCGCGCGCCGCCTCGAGCACCGCGGCCCCGCCGAAGCAGTAGCCGATCATCACCATGCTGTCCGTGGCACCGGGGATCTCCGCGGCCGCCATGACCGATCCCATCAGGCGCTCGCGGAAGGTCTCGCGGTCGCCGTAGAGCGCGCCCGACATGGCGCGGTACTCCTCGAAGCCCTGCGGATCGGCCTCGGCGCCGTAGACGTCGATCGCGAAGGCGGTATAGCCCGCCTCGGCCAGCATCCGGGCGCGGTCTTCCTCGTAGCCGGTCATGCCGTCCCAGTCATGAACGATCAGCACCGTCCCGCGGCTTTCCTGCGCGGGGTCATGGGCGGCGAAACCTTCGAAGGCCATGTCACCCACCATGTAGGTCACGTATTGCGTCTGCACCTCGGCAAGGGCTGCAACGGGCAGGAATGCGGTACAGGCCGCGGCACTCAGGATGGCTCGTTTCATGGGTATGTTCCCCGTTCGGTTGCGGTTGTCCGGGGTAAGCTAGCGCGCCGCGGGCGCCTTCCAATCACGGCTTCGCGCGCCGCTCCCGCGGCTGGGGCCGCGTCGGGATCTCCTTCAATAGGCCGCCCACCCCCATCGCGGCGATATCCGCCGCCGTCACCTCCACGCCACAGGCCACCCGCTCCAGCACCCAGTCCGCCCCGTTCAGGGCGGGAGAGCGCGCGCAGCCGGGCAGGCCGATCACCGGCCGCCCGCCCTGCCGGCCCAGTACCAGCAGGTTGCCCGGATCGACCGGCATCCCGAAGCGGATCACCTCGCCGCCCGCCGCGCGCAGTCCGGCGGGGACGACATCTCCGATGTCGGAGGTGGCCGAGCCCGTCAGGATCAGGACCATGCCCGCCCCGCTTTCTCCGATCGCCGCCGCCACGGCATCGGCGCGGTGCGCGACCACGCGCGTCGCTCCGCTGCCGATGCCCAGCCGCTCCACCCGCTCCCAGACCGCCCGCAGCGCGCGGGCCTCGGCCTTCGCCGCTCCCGGCGCGGTCTCGGTGACGACCAGGTCGGCATCGCCGATCACCGGCGCCATGCGCCGCATCGCCCCGGCGCCCTCGGCGCAGGCCGCCCCGAGCGCCGCCTCGGGCACCGCGTAGGCAATGATCTTGACGGTGCCGACCATCGTTCCCTCGGTCACGCGCTGCCATTCGGGCACCGTCGCCAGCGTGATCATCGGATCGACCGCGTTCAGCCGCGCGATGGCCAAGGGATCAAGCGCCACGACGCCCGGCCCCGTCGCGCGGATGTTCACCCGGCCGGTGAAGGGCGCCTCCAGCCTCAGCCCCGCTGCCCCCGGTTCGGGCACCAGCGCGTTGGCAAGCCGCAGGGCGGCCGCGTCCTCGCCCACGTCGCCGGGCTCCAGCCGCGCGACGATCACCTCGGCCAGGCCCGCCGCCGCCAGGGCCGCCACGTCTCCGGCCCGCAGCACATGCCCTTTCTTCAGCCTGCCTCCCGGCAGGGCGACCGCGTGGGCCAGAACCGCCCCCTCGGCCGCGTCCAGCGGAACCGGTCCGAACCTCATCCCTTGCGCAGCCTTTGCGTGACCTCGGCCAGCACCGAGACCGCGATCTCGGCCGGCCCCCGCGCCCCGATGTCGAGGCCCACCGGCGCATGGATGCGCGCGATATCATCGGACGCGAACCCCGCCTCCTCCAGCCGCGCCACGCGCTTGGCATGGGTCCGGGATGACCCGAGGCAGCCAAGGTAGAAGACATCCGACCCCAGGGCCGCCCGGATCGCAGGATCGTCGAGCTTGGGGTCATGGGTCAGGGTGACCACAGCCGTGCGCGGATCGAGGCCGAGCGCGCCAAGCGCCTCGTCCGGCCAGTCTTCCACGATATCCACGCCGGGAAACCGCGCCGCCGCGCCGAAGGCCGGGCGCGGGTCGATCAGCTTCACGTCATAGCCCGCGATCCGCGCCATGGGCACCAGCGCCTGCGCGATGTGGACGGCGCCCACGACGAGCATCCGGAGCGGCGGATTGTGGACATGGACGAAAGTCCGCCCGTCCTCCTCGACGCCGGAGCGGTCCATCCGGAAGCGCTCGCCCCAGGCCTCCGGCCCGTCGAGCCGCCGCGCGTCGCCCTCGAGGTCGGCGACATAGGCCACCGGCCGCCGCGCGGCCCGTGCGGCCACCAGCTCTTCCAGCAGCGCCACGGGAAGCGCGCCGCCCACCGGTTCCACCAGCACCCGGATGCGTCCGCCACAGGCGAGACCCACCGCAAAGGCCTCGTCATCCGACACCCCGAACTCCAGCAGCTTCGCCGCGCCCGAGCCCACGAGGTCCATCGCCTCGACGACCACCGCCCCCTCGACGCAGCCGCCCGAGACCGAGCCCTCCATCTCGCCCTCGCCCGAGACGACCATCTGCGCGCCCACGGCCCGCGGGGCCGAGCCCCAGGTTTCGACCACGGTCGCCACGACCGCGCCCCTGCCCGCCCGGTGCCATTCCAGCGCCAGTTCCGGCATCCGTTCCAGACTGTCAGACATGCCCCATCCTCCCGATACTCAGTCTACAGCGCAAAACTCGCAGGTTTCCATACTTCTCCGTTTCACAAATATCCCGGGGGAATCCCGAAGGGATGGGGGCAGAGCCCCCCCGCGCCGAAGGCGCCAAAAAAGACTCACGGAGCGAAGCGACCAAAAGGAAACGCGCCGCAGGCGCTCCGCTGGATCACCCCGCGCGCAGCATCCGCATCAGCCGTGCCTTCTCGCCCGCGTCATCGGGCCGCGAGAGCGCCTCGGCCAGCCCTTCGAGGGCGGCGATGTTGTGACCGGCGCGGAACGTGTCGACATGGGGCAGCATGGCGCGGATGCCCGCGGCCTTCGGCGCGAAACCCTCCCACCTCAGAAGCGGGTTCACCCAGATCACCCGCCGCGCCGAAAGGTTCAGACGCTCCATCGCGGCCTCCAGCCGCTCCGGCTCGTCCCGGTCGAGCCCGTCGGTGATCAGAAGCACCACGGCCCCCTGCCCCAGCACCCGCCGCGACCAGTCGCGGTTGAACGCCTCGAGGCAGGCACCGATCCGCGTGCCGCCCTCCCAGTCCTGCGCCTCGGCGCCTGCCGCCTTCAGCGCCGCATCGACATCGCGCTGTGCGAGGTGACGGGTGATGTTGGTCAGACGCGTGCCGAAGGTGAAGGCATGCACGGCCGCCCAGCCCGCCCCCTTCTCGTTGGCGACCGCATGCAGGAAATGCAGCACCGCGCGGCTGTAGGAGGACATCGACCCCGAGATGTCGCAGAGCGCCACCAGCGCGGGCCAGCGGGTGCGCCGGTGCTTGCGGGCGACCTCGGCGATCTCGCCGCCGCGCTTCATCGACAGCCGCATCGTGCGCCGCCAGTCGGGCCGCGCGCCCCGGCTGTCGGGCGCGGTCCGGCGACTTTTAAGGGGCGGCACGGCCAGGGTCAGCCGGGCGATGATGCGGCGCGCCTCGGCCATCTCGGCCACCGACATCTGTTCGAAATCCAGCGTCTTCAGACGCTCTTCCCGGCTCATGGTCAGGCTGGCGTCGATCTCGATCTCGCTGCCCTCGTCCTCCGCGCCGGAAAGGTCGGGCAGGTCGCGGGCGACCCCGTGCAACAACGCCTCGGCCGCCCGTTTCTCGGCGGCGCGGGCCTGTCGTTCCTCGGCGACGCCCCGCACCGCGGGTGTCAGCAGTGACATCATGTGTTCGAGGTATTGCGGGTCGCGCCAGTAGAGCCGGAAGACCTGGTCGAACACGACCCGATGCTCGGGCCGCGACACGAAACAGGCCATGAGCGCGTGGTGGAAATCGGCCCTGTCGGTGAAGCCCGCCGCCTCGACCGCGCGGATCGCATCGGCCACGCGGCCCGGTCCCGCAGGCAAGCCCGCCACCCGCAGGGCGCGGGCGAAATGGGTGATGTTCGTCACCAGCTGCGGACGGTCCGGCAGCGTGAGGGGGGCATAGTCGACCATGCCGCAGGGGAGCGCGGCGCGGCCCTGTCGTCAAGGCCGCGCCGCGCCGCCGCGCCCCGAGCCATGGGTCAGTAGTTGTACTCGGTGATGATCAGCTGCGCCGGGTTGTTCGACGACCGGTTGTAGCTGCCCGTCCAGACATCGTACTGCCCGGGCATCGGGTTGAAGAAGACCACGGCCGAGTTGTAGCCGCGATAATCGTCGTTGAAGTGCCAGCTGCCGTCGGGGGCGTTCACCAGCAGGACCGTGTCGACGTTCGAGCGCGCCTCGAGCGCGAAGGTGAGCCGACCGGTCGGGGACGAGCCATTGTAGAACAGCCGGAAATCGGGCCGCGTCACGACATAGCCCGACCACTGGCCGTTGGTGCAGGCCGCGAGGCTGACGCGGCCGCCCGCCGTGAGGTTGCGAACATAGGGGTCGGGCAGGAATCCCGCATTCAGCGACGTCGACCCGAACACGGTCGGGTTGTTCCAGGACGGACAGGCCTGCGCCTGGACCTGGCCGGTGCCACCGGCCACGAAAATAACGGCGGCGACAAGCGCCGCTGCAATGGATTTGACAAGACGTGCCATCGAGATCTCCCAGCGTCTCAAAATGTTGCGTGGGCCAAGTAAGGTCCGAGCCTGCGATCCTGTCAAAGAAAAACGGGCAAACTACGGGTTTCCCCCGGTTTTGCGGCGGTCAGACCGCCTCGGACGCCAGCGCGTCGAGAAGGCGTTTCGCCTCGGAGACCTGCAGCTTCTGGATGTCGTCCTGGTATTTCAGAATCGCCCCCAGCGTGTCGGCGATGACCTCGGGCGACAGCTCGATCACGTCCAGCGCCAGCAGGCATTTCGCCCAGTCGATGGTCTCGGCCACGCCGGGCCGCTTGAAGAGGTCCTCGCCCCGCAAACGCTGGACGAACCCCACGACCGCGCGGCTGAGCGCCTCCGAGGCCTCGGGCACGCGTGCCTTCAGGATCGCCAGTTCCCGCTCGAGGTCGGGATAGTCGACCCAGTGATAGAGGCAGCGCCGCTTGAGCGCGTCATGCACCTCGCGCGTGCGGTTCGAGGTCAGGATGACGATGGGCGGCTCGGGCGCCGCGATGGTGCCGAGCTCGGGGATCGTCACCTGGTAATCGCTCAGCGCCTCGAGCAGGAAGGCCTCGAAGGGTTCGTCGGTGCGGTCGATCTCGTCGATCAGCAGCACGGGCGCACCCGCGGGATCGGGGCGCATCGCCTGCAGGAGGGGCCGCTCGATCAGGTAATCGGCCGAGAAGAGCTCGTCGCGCAGCACGTCCCTGTCGGCCGATCCCTCGGCCTCGGCTGCCCGGATCGCGATCATCTGTGCGGCGAAGTTCCACTCGTAGACCGCGCTTGCCGCGTCGAGCCCCTCGTAGCATTGCAGCCGGATCAGCCGCCGCCCCTCGGCCGCGGCGATGGCCTTGGCGATCTCGGTCTTGCCGGTGCCCGCCTCGCCCTCCAGGAACAGCGGACGCCCCAGCCGCAGCGACAGGAAGACCACCGTCGCCAGCGCCCGGCCGCAGACATAGCCCTGCCGGCCCAGCGCCGCCTGCACCGCGTCGATCGTCTCTGCCGCCATGCCCCTGCCTTCCCCTCTCGTTGCGGTCACCATCAATCCCTCCGGCACCGGAAGCGTCAATCCCCGGGCGGGAAGACCGTCACCAAACCGTTTACGATTTGGCTACCAATCCCCCTTGAATCGCCAGCCCGATTGCGCAGCTTTGCCACAATGCACCGGCATCTTCGGCGACAAGAAAACGGCCGGAACCGAGAGCAGACCCGATGACACCCCCTTCCGCAGACGCACCCCTCATGCCCGGGACAGGGGCTTGCGGCCTCAGCCAGGCAGACTGGCTGGCCCGTCTGGCCCGTATCGGGCAGGGTCACGGGTTCTTCGAGCGCCTGGGCGCCGAGCAGATGGCCCTTTTCGTGCAGGAGGGCGACACGCTGGTGGTCAGTTTCGACCGCGCCGCGCGTGTCTTCTCCGAGGAGGCCGACGGGCTGCCGCCGGGTTTCGAGGCGGTGCGGAAACGCGAGTGGTCGCTCCTGTCGATCCTGTCGCTGGGCGATCGCTGGTTCCGGTCCGCCGATCTCGCCGACTTCTTCGACCGTCTTTCCGACGACGGATTCTTCGGCAGTTTCGAAAAGGTCATCTTCCTCGGCTTCGGCCCCGCCAACGGCCATGCCGCCTGCGCATATTCATCCGCCGCGCCCGGCGCCTCGGTGCTGGCAAGCGCCCCCGCCGCGACGCTCGATCCCGAGCGCGCGGGCTTCGAACGCCGCTTCCTCGCCGATCGCAGGCAGGATTTCGGCCGGTATGGCGACGCCCCCGCGCTGCTGTCCGCCGCGGGCGACGCGGTGATCCTCTACGATCCGGCCGATCCCGTGTCGGGCGCCCATGCCGCGCAGTTCCGCGGCGCGGCCGTGACACTGGCGCCCCTGCGCTTCACCGGCGCCGCCCCGCATGGCCTGATCAAGGCCGGCGGCCTTCTCTTCCCCTTCCTGCGCACGCTGGCCAAGGGCAGGTTGACCCGTGCCCGCGTGGCCGAAATGGTGCGCCCGGTGCGCAGGGCAGACGCCGCGTATCTCTGGCGTCTCGCCCGCATCGCGCAATCCCAGGGCCAGTTCGACCGCGCGCGCCGCGTGGCCGACTACGCGGCCGATGTCACCGGCGAGGATCGTTTCGCGGACCTGGCCGACCGGCTTTCGGGCGTCTCCGTGTCATAGCCCACCCGCCCGTTTCAGGAAGGCCACCACCTCCGCCACTCCGCGCCCGCTGCGCAGGCTTGCCATGACGAAGGGACGTCCCTGCCGGGCAGCGGTGGCATCCGCCTCCAGCTGCACCGCATCCACGCCGACATGGGGCGCAAGATCGACCTTGTTCACGATCAGGAAATCCGAACGCGTGACGCCCGGCCCCTTCTTGCGCGGAATGTCCTGCCCCGCCGCGGTGTCGATCACGTAGAGCGTGATGTCGGCCAGCTCCGGCGAGAAGGTCGCGGCGAGGTTGTCACCGCCCGATTCGATGAAGATGACGTCGAGGTCCGGGATGCGCGCCCGGAACTCCGCCACCGCGGCCAGGTTGATCGAGGCATCCTCCCGGATCGCGGTATGGGGACAGCCCCCCGTTTCGACGCCGCGGATGCGGTCGGCCGGAAGCACCTGCGCCCGCAGCAGGAACTCGGCATCCTCGGCGGTGTAGATGTCGTTCGTGATGACCGCGACGGAGTACTCCTGCGCCATCGCGCGGCAGAGCTTCTCGGTCAGCGTCGTCTTGCCCGCGCCCACCGGCCCGCCGATCCCCACCCGCAGGGGTCCGTTCCGACTGCCCATCCTGTCACCTCCTTCGCATTTCGTCATGGTTGACGGCCCATCGCCGCGCCCCTGCTTCATCCTGGCGACTGCACCTGCGGCGCGGTCGCGGCACGCGACAGGGGCAGAGCCCCCGATATCCCGCCCCCGCCACCGGCTCAGGTCCTGAAGATCCGCACCTCCAGCCCCTCATGCTCCATCGCCGCCAGGTCCACCCCGAAGACCGCCGTCCCGATCTCCGCGAGGCCCGCCGCGCAGACCTCCGCGGCCACCGCCTCGATGACCCGATGCAAGGCGGCCAGCACTCTTTGCCCCTCGGCCTGGCCAAGTGGGACGAAGCGTACCGCCGCCGAGACCAGGACCCCGGCAAACGCCTGCAGGTACAGCGCCGCGACCGTCTCGTCGGACAGCTCCAGCCCCCGCGTGGCCAGCCCCAGCACCACCGGGTAGGGACGCGCCAGCCCGTCGCCCACACCGAGCCCCGCCAGCGTCTCCGACAGCGCGCGGCCCTGCGCCTCGGTCTCCTCCAGCCGCTCGCGCGAGCCCGCCAGGGCGCGGGCGAAATCGGTCAGCGCGTCGATGTCTTCCACCCCCCGCCGTGCGGCCAGCATCAGGATCGCATCCGTGCGCCCCGCCCCCGCCGACAGGACCGCCGCCACCCAATCGCCCAGCCCGGCCGCATCCCGCACCCGGCCCGCGGCGATCTCGGCCTCGAGCCCGTGGGAATAGGCATAGGAGGACACCGGGAAACCCGGCGACAGCCATTGCGACAGTTTCAGGAGGTCCGCCTCGCCCATCGTCCTAATGCGCGTGCGTGTGGCCATGTGAATGACCGTGCCCGCCGCCATGGTCGTGACCGTGGGTGCGCCCGTGACCGTAGGCCCCGCCTTCTGGCGTGAAGGGCGCGGTGACCGGCTCCGTTGCGGCGCCGAGCCGGGTCAGCATGTCGGCAAGCACGTGATCGTCGCGGATCAGCAGGTGGTCGCCCGCGATCTGGCAGGGCGTGTGACGGTTGCCGATATGCCAGGCGAGCCGCGTCAGGTCGCCCGTCACCCGCAGAAGCGGCTCGGGCGCGGCGGCGATCTCGATCATCCGGCCATCCGCTGTCTCGAGCGCGTCGCCCGCGTCGAGCGAGACCGTCTCGGGCAGATCGACCAGAACCGTCCCGCCCGAGGCGAGGGGCAGCCGCTTGCGCCGCAGGAACCGCCCCTCGTAATCCAGCACCAGCCGGTCCGCGGCCGGTCCCTGCCAGTGCCCCGCGCGGTGATGCCGCCCCGCCGTGATGTCGTCGGTCATGGCCCTTGGTCCTCAGCCGGAAAACAGGTCGCGGAACACGATACGGGGGATGTCGGCATGCGCAATGCCCATCTGGTCCAGCGCCGCCTCTGGCAGGGCATCGAGCCGGGCGGCGAAGGCAAGCCTCCGCCCGCGCAGGTCGCCCCGCCCGAGGAACTGGCCCGTTTCGCAGCACCAGGCGTCGAAATGCGCGCCGAGGCGCGGCGAATGGTTCTGGTTGGCCGGTGTCATCATCGCGGGGCCCCCTGTCTGTCACTGCCCGGTTTGGGTCCCCCCTCGGGACAGACCGTGCCACGACGCGGCCGTCATCCATAGCGCCGCCTCGCGGACATCCTGCCGGGACGGCCGCAATGCCTATTTCGAGGGCACGCCCGCCGTCCCGCCGGGCGGCGTGGGAAGCGGCGGGGGCGCGGTGCCGGGCGCGGACGCGCCTCCCGCCATCGGCGCCATCATCGAGATCGAAACCGGCATGAGGGGCACGGGCACGCTGCCATCGTCGGAAAAGCCCAGGTAGATGGTCACCCCCAGTTCGCCGAGGTGCATCATGCCATCGCGATAGACCGTGCCGTCCATCTCGATCCGGGTCACGTCCACCGGAAACCCGGTGTAGGTGCATCCGCCGATGGTGACGGGCGCTCCGCTGCCAACGGTCACGTTGATCGTGTAGCGCGACTGTCCGCCGTCGGCGAAGACCGAGGTCTCGATCCCGTCGAAGCGAACGCCCGGGGCGGGAAACGGCACCGGGTCGGGGGTGCCGACATAGGTCACGGTCTCGCGGTCGGCGGCGGGCGCGCGCCCGTTCTCCAGCGCCCAGCTTTCCAGCACGAGGCCCATGGGCAGGGTGATGTAGCCATAGACCGGCCCGCCATCGAACGGGTACTCCGTCTCGGCGATGCGCCCGTCCGACAGGACGTGTGTCATCACGGTGCGGTCGGGAAACTCGATCCAGACACCATCCCGCGCAAGGCCCTGCGGGCAGGTTTGCGCCAGGGAAAGCCCCGGCAGGATCGCCAGCCAGAGCGCCCCCGCACCGATCCGGACCCGTTGCATGGCAGCCTCCCCCTTTGGCGATTGTTCCTTCAATACATGAAGTAGCGCTGCGCCATCGGCAACTCCCGCGCGGGCTCGCAGGTCAGCAATTCTCCATCCGCGCGCACCTCGTAGGTTTCGGGATGCACCTCGACCGAGGGCGTGGCGCTGTTGTGGATCATGTCGGCCTTGCGCACGCGCCGGATGCCCTCGACCGCGACCGTGTCCTTGGCCAGCCCCAGCGCCCCGCGGATGCCCGCCGCCTGCGCGGCCTGGCTCACGAAGGTCACGGCCGAGCGCTCGACCGAGCGGCCATAGGCGCCCCACATGGGCCGCGAGTAGACCGGCTGCGGCGTGGGGATCGAGGCGTTGGGGTCGCCCATCTGCGCCACGGCGATGGAGCCGCCGATCAGCACCATCTCGGGCTTCACGCCGAAGAAGGCCGGGTTCCAGAGCGCGAGGTCTGCGCGCTTGCCCACCTCGACCGAGCCGATATGCCGGCTGATCCCGTGCACGATGGCGGGGTTGATCGTGTATTTCGCGACATAGCGCTTCACGCGGACATTGTCGTTGTCGCCGGTTTCCTCAGCCAGCCGCCCGCGCTGCTTCTTCATCTTGTCGGCGGTCTGCCAGGTGCGGATGATGACCTCGCCCACCCGGCCCATGGCCTGGCTGTCCGAGGCCATGACGGAAAACGCGCCCATGTCGTGCAGGATGTCCTCTGCCGCGATGGTCTCCTTGCGGATGCGGGATTCCGCGAAGGCCACGTCCTCGGGGATCGACTTGTCGAGGTGATGGCAGACCATGAGCATGTCCAGATGCTCTTCCAGCGTGTTCACCGTGTAGGGCATCGTCGGGTTGGTCGATGAGGGCAGGATGTTCTGGTAGCCCACGACCTTCATGATGTCGGGCGCATGCCCGCCCCCCGCGCCCTCGGTGTGGAAGGCGTGGATGCAGCGGTCGCCGATGGCTTTCAGCGTGTTCTCGACGAAGCCCGACTCGTTCAGCGTGTCGGTGTGGATCATCACCTGCACGTCCATGTCCTCGGCCACGCTCAGGCAGCAGTCGATGGCGCCGGGGGTCGTGCCCCAATCCTCGTGCAGCTTCATGGCACAGGCGCCCGCCTCGATCATCTCGACCAGCGCCTCGGGCCGGGACGCGTTGCCCTTGCCCGCGAAGGCAAGGTTCATCGGGAAGGCGTCGGCGGCCTGCAGCATCCGCCCGATGTGCCACGGCCCCGGCGTGCAGGTGGTCGCAAGCGTGCCATGGGCGGGACCGGTGCCGCCGCCCAGCATCGTGGTCAGGCCCGAATGCAGTGCGTCCTCGATCTGCTGGGGGCAGATGAAATGGATGTGGCTGTCGAAGCCGCCCGCCGTCAGGATGCGCCCCTCGCCCGCGATGGCCTCGGTCCCCGGCCCGATGATGATGTCGACGCCGGGCTGCGTGTCGGGGTTGCCGGCCTTGCCGATGCCCGCGATGCGCCCGTCGCGCAGGCCCACGTCGGCCTTGTAGATGCCGGTGTGGTCCACGATCAGCGCGTTGGTGATGACGGTGTCGACCGCCCCCTCGGCACGGGTGCGCTGCGACTGGCCCATGCCGTCGCGGATCACCTTGCCGCCGCCGAATTTCACCTCTTCGCCGTAGATCGCGGCATTCGCCCCGCCCCCGCCGGTGGTGGCGCGCCCCACGGCTTCGGCGGTCAGGTCGCGCTCGACCTCGATGATGAGGTCGGTGTCGGCCAGCCGGACGCGGTCGCCGGTGGTGGGGCCGTACATGTCGGCATAGGTCGTCCGGGGAATGCGGGTGGGCATGGGTCTTCCTTGGTTCGGGCGGGTCGTGCTGGCCAGAGCCTAGGACGCGCCCGGCAGCGAGGCCAAGGACAAAGACACGCGCCATGCCTCCTCGCCGCACAACTGCCGACAGTTTGGGCAATTGCCTGCGCGAGGACCGGTGCCGCGTCCCGAAAATCATCCCCGCGATCCCGGAAAACCTGCTACGCCTGTGGCAGGCGACGGCCGGAAAACAAGGCCGCGCGATGGAACGGAGAACGTCATGAAGAGATCACTCATCGCCGCGGTCGCGGCACTCTGCACGGTGTCGACCGCGCAGGCCGAGCCCAGTGTCGAGCGCGGCGAATACCTCGTCCGGGGGATCGCGGGCTGCGGCAATTGCCACACGCCCATGGGCCCGGAGGGTCCCGTGATGGAGATGGAACTGGCCGGTCGTGTCGTTGAAGACATCGAGCCCTTCCGGGCCGTCGCGCCGAACCTGACCTCGGCAGGGCGCATCGCGGACTGGTCGGACGCCGAGCTTGCCCGGGCGATTCGCGAAGGCATTCGCCCCGACGGGTCGCTGATCGGGCCGCCGATGCCATTCGCCATGTACCGCGGGCTGGGCGACGAAGACCTCATGTCGATGGTGATGTTCCTGCGCACCCTGCCCGCGGTCGAGAACGATCCCGGGGTGTCCGAGTACCGCATTCCCCTGCCCCCGGCCTATGGCCCGCCGATCGAGTCGGTCGCGGCCCCGGCACGGGGCGTGACGGTCGAGTACGGCGCCTACCTCGCGGGGCCGGTCGCGCATTGCATGGAATGCCACACGCCGATGGGGCCGCAGGGCCCGATGCTCGAGACCGACCTCGGGCGCGGCGGCTTCGAGTTCCACGGCCCCTGGGGCGTGTCGATCGCGCCGAACCTCACCAGCCACGAGGATGGGCTGGCAGGCTACAGCGATGCCGAGATCGCGGCGATGATCACCCAGGGCGTGCGGCCCGACGGCTCGCCGATGCTGCCGCCGATGCCCTACGGATACCTCGCGCAGATGACCGAGGAAGATCTCGCCGCGATCATCCTCTACCTGCGCAGCCTGCCCGCCCTGCCCGACGCGGGCTGAGGGGGCCACGGGATAGGATCACAGGCGCGGCCCCTCGCAAGGGGGGGGCGCGCTACGTAATAACGCGGTGTTCAGACCGGGCCGCTCTCAGTCTGCCGTTCATTTGAGGGGCCATACGTGTCGGCGGAGGTTGCGCTGGGAATACCCTTCGGCTGTTTCGTCATGGTCGAGAGGGCAATTCCGCCGCACGGCGGGATGAGCCTTCCCTATTTAAGGGCGAGCCCACTCAAAGGGTGATTCGATCACTTTCGAAATGGAAGAGCACCTCAGATGGACCCGACGGACTTTCGCAGAAAGCTGCTGGAGATTGGCATCAAATGCCTCGTGGAAATCGTTTTCTTGATTTCTGAAAGATGGAAATAACGGAACGGAAGAGGCCCGAGCGCCATCGACGGGCCGCGGTGCGTCGATCCGACGGTCGGACGACGGCACTTTAAGCCAGCCACATCCGCGCCCAGTTCGAACGAGGCACCAGGCCCAACCAAATCGACGTGCCGGGGGGCGGCCCGTCGATGGCGCGGCGCGCTTCGCGCGTGCTCCCGCGCCGGGGTGCTTCGCTCGAACGGGCTGACGCCATGAGCACCTCCACCCAGACCCAAGGCCCTGCAGGCGAGCGCAGGTTTGCTTTCGCGTCCCACCGGGAGCGCGGAGCTGCGATCCCGCGCGGTCACAGGGTAACGCGCATCGAAACCATCATCGGATCGGATTTCGCATGCTCCGACGGCGCCGGGTCCGGACCGAACCCGAGGCTCTCGTAAAGCGGGATTGCCTCTACATGGCGCCTTGCGCCGTCCAGCCGCATCTCGGCAAAGCCCAGGTTGCGGGCCTCTTGCAGGATCGCCAGGCCAAGCTTGCGCCCGACGCCCAGACCCCGCGCAGACGCGCGCACGTACATCCGGTTCATTTCGCATTGGCGCCCGGTCAGGCCTTGGCCCTTGTCGGTCAGCATGACGATGCCCACCGCGTCGCCATCGACCCGCGCGATAAGGGCTTCGCCCAAGGGCGGGCCGAATGTCTCGAGGAAACGCTCCAGCTGGCCGACAACATCCTGATCTTCCATGTATTTCCGGATCATGGGGATCTCTTCGGGGTACCGCTCGAAGAAGACATCGAACAGTTCCATGACCATGACCCTGGCGTCCTCGACATCCTCCGCGCTTCGGATGGGCACGATGTCGACCGTCCTGGTCCGGGACCCGCTCATGCCTTGAACACCTCGTCCACCTCGACCCCCAGGCCCTGCACGAGGCCGTTGGTCTGCATCGCCATGCCCACGACGGCCAGCAGCTCCGCATGCTGTTCCGCCGTCATCCCCTTGCCCCTCGCCGCCGCCGTGTGGCTGTGGATGCAGTAGCCGCAGCCGTTCGCCGTCGAGACGGCGACATAGATCATCTCCTTGACCAGCGGGTCGAGCGCGCCGGGGGCCATCACCACCTTGAGCCGGTCCCAGAGCGCCCGCATCCCCGCCGGGTCATGCGCCATGGCGCGCCAGAAATTGTTGACGTAATCGGTGCCCCGCGCCGCCCGGATCTCGGCAAAGACCTCGGCGGCTTCCGGCGACAGCTCTTCGTCGGCCAGCAGCCGCACCGTCCCCATCAAAGCGTCCCCATCACCGCCTTGTTGAAGCCCCAGACCGCCCGGTCGCCGCCGTAGGGCACCAGCTGCACCTCGCGTGTCTGGCCCGGCTCGAAGCGCACGGCGGTCCCCGCCGCGATATCGAGGCGCATGCCGCGCGCGGCCTCGCGGTCGAAGTCGAGCGCAGCGTTCGTCTCGGCGAAATGGTAGTGGCTGCCGACCTGCACCGGCCTGTCACCGGTGTTCGAGACGGTGAGCGTGACCGCCTCGCGGCCCGCGTTCAACTCGATATCGCCCTCGGCGGCGAAGACTTCACCCGGGATCATGCGTCCCCTCCCTTGCCCTGGATCGCCGCGACGATCCGTTTTCCGAACACGCCGACCAGCGCACCGACGAGGAGCGCCAGCGAGTTTCCACCGCCTGTCAGAAGCGCCGCGACCAGCAGCAACAGGACCAGCGTCAGAAGGTCGATTTCGGTCGTGTCGACCTCGATCTCCTTCAGCGCCACCTGTTCAAGTGCGCGCTTTACATGCGGCTCGGCGAAGGGGACGGCGAAGCCCGCCAGTGCACCGAGAAGAAAGGTGATGATCATGGCGCCCCCTAGCGGATCGGATGATGCACGGTGACAAGCTTGGTGCCGTCGGGAAAGGTCGCCTCGACCTGCACGTCATGGATCATCTCGGGCACCCCTTCCATGCATTGCTCGGCGGTGACGACGCCCGCCCCCGCCGCCATCAGGTCGGCCACGCTGCGGCCGTCGCGCGCGCCCTCGAGCACGAAATCGGTGATCAGAGCGATCGCCTCGGGGTGGTTCAGCTTCACGCCGCGCGCCAGCCGGTTGCGCGCCACCATCGCGGCAAGGCTGATCATCAGCTTGTTTTTTTCCCGTGGGGACAGGTTCATTCTGGTCCTCTTCCGTTCAGATCTGCCAGACCCGCGGCAGCGGGCCTTGCGTTAGCGTTTCCACCGCCCGCGCCACGGCGCGGCGCAGCGGCCAGGCCTCGGGTGCCGCGAAGCGTGCCACGATGCGCCCGTCCCAGGCGCTGGCCGCGGCGCGCACCGGGCCATCCGCGGGCAAACCGGCGCGGAGCGCCGTCAGGCGGTCCTCGGCATCCGGTGCGAACAGGCTGAGCGTCGCCACGGCGACCGCCCCGTTCAGCCCTGCCGTGCCGGGGCGCGCCAGATCGGCGTCGGAAAGCCGGATCGCCTCGACCATCGCGGGGCGACCTGCGCGGATCACCTCGCGCCGGTCGGTCAGCGCCACGCGCGTCAACCGTTCGCCCATCGCGGCCCGTCCCAGCACAAGCGTTTCCAGCAACACCAGCTCGGCATCCGCGGCCATCTCGACGCTGACGCGCCGGTCCAGTGCCGCGCCCTCGAAGAGGATCATCTCCTGCGGCAGCCAGTGCAGCCGCCCGCCCGGCCCGACCGACAGCCGCGTCTCGACCGAGGCCGCGCCGCCGCGGCTGAGATAGGCGCGCTCGGCGGTCTGGGTGGTGCCCACCGCTGCAGAACCGCCCGCGACCTCCAGCTCGTAGACCAGCCGGTCGCCCGCCGTCAGTCCGCCCGCGGTGTTCAGGAACACGACCTCCGGCGCGCGGCCATGCATCCTGGGCAGCATCGCCTTGGCCGCACCCCTCTGGTGCAAATCCTTGAGCCGCCCGCCCGGCCCGATCACGGCCCCGGCGCGGCCATCCACGCGCTGCATCTGCGCCGGTGGTGCCGTCTCGTCCAACATCTCGGGCAAAGCCTAGGCGTCGGCCCGACCGCAAGGCAAGCGCGGCGGCCATGGTGCCGGGGCACCCGGCTGCAACTGCTCAAGAATCGGGCAGTCCAAGCCCCGCGTGGAACTCGGCAAGCGGGCTTTCGGGCCGCGCCGCGCCGGGCAGGTTCGAGAGGGCGATCGCGGCACAGCCCAGGCCTGCGACGCCCCCGACGAACCCCATCCCGAGGCCGCCGCCAACATCCCCCTCGAGCCCGAGCAGGATGCCGAGGACGACCAGCCCGAGGCCGACCAGCCCCCCGGCCAGGCCGACGAGGAACATGCCCCAGCGCGCGCCGCCCTCGTGCCCGATGGCGATGGTCATCCCTGGCTGCGCCGCGGCCAGGGCACCCGTCAGCGCCCGCAGCATCTCGACGTACCGGGCGACCTCCGGCCCCTCGCCAGTCACCGACAGGCGCAGGTCCTGCCCGTCCACGCGCAAGCGCAAGGTCATCATGGTGACGCGTCGCGCCCGGTCGAGCGCGAAACCGACCGTCTCGACCTCGGACCACGGCAAGACCGGTTGCCCGTCGATGGCGAACCCGGCCTCGGTCAGGACCACCGTTCGCTCCCCCCTCAGGGCCGCCGGACGCCAGTGATAGCGTCGCCCCTCATCCATGTCCCGCCCTCCAGCGCCGATTTGCCCTTTGCAGGGCGCATCCGAACCTTGTACCGGGTTGCCCATGAGCACCACACTCTCAATCCGCCGCCCCGACGACTGGCACCTCCACCTGCGCGACGGCGCGATGCTGGAGGGCGTCCTGCCCGAGACCGCGCGCCATTTCGCCCGTGCGATCATCATGCCGAACCTCGTGCCCCCTGTCGTCACCGGCGACGATGCGGCCGCCTACCGCGACCGGATCATGGCGGCGCTCCCCGAGGGGATGAGCTTCGAGCCGCTGATGACGCTCTACCTGACCGAGGCGACCGACCCCGCCGACGTCGCCGCCGCCCATGCCGCGGGGCTGATCCACGCGGTCAAGCTCTACCCGGCGGGGGCCACGACGAACTCCGCCTCGGGCGTGCGCGACCTGGCCAGGGTAACGCCCGTGCTGGAGAAAATGGCCGAGATCGGCCTGCCCCTCTGCATCCACGGCGAGGTGACGAGCCCCGAGGTCGACATCTTCGACCGCGAACAGGTCTTCCTCGAGACGGTGCTCGACCCGCTCCGCCGGCGCATCCCCGACCTGAAGGTGACGCTCGAACACATCACCACCAGCCAGGGCATCGACTATGTCGCCGGGGCCTCGGGCGATATCGCGGGCACGATCACCACCCATCACCTGATGATCAACCGCAACCACATCCTCGTGGGCGGCATCCGGCCCCACTACTACTGCCTGCCGGTCGCCAAGCGCTCGACCCACCAACAGGCGCTCAGGAAGGCCGCCATCTCCGGCAACCCGCGCTTCTTCCTCGGCACGGATTCGGCGCCGCACACCGATCCCAACAAGGAAAGCGCCTGCGGCTGTGCCGGGGTCTTCTCGGCCACGAACACCCTGTCCTGTCTCGCCCATGTTTTCGAGGAGGAAGGCGCGCTGGACAAGCTCGAGGGCTTCGCCTCGCTCTTCGGCCCCGCGCGCTACGGGCTCCCCCCCAATGACGTCAGGATCACGCTGGAAAAGCGCGACACGCCCGTCGCCTACCCGCCGAAGGTCGAGACCGGCGCGGGCCCCGTCACCCTCTTCGACCCGGGCCACCCGCTTCACTGGCACGTGCTCGACTGAGCCTTCATCTTTCCCCAAATACGCAAATCCGGACGCCCGCCATGATCCCCACCGCCTACCCCGACCGCGCCACCATGGCCCGCCTTTCGGCGCGCATGCTGCTCGACATCGGCGCGGTGCATTTCAACACCGACCAGCTCTACACCCATGCCTCCGGCAAGCAGGCGCCCACCTATATCGACTGCCGCAAGATCATCTCCTACCCCCGCGTCCGCGCCACGCTGATGGATTTCCTCTGCTGCACCGTGATGGAGGCCGCGGGCCTCGAGGCCTTCGACAACATCGCCGGCGGCGAGACCGCGGGCATCCCCTTCGCCGCCTTCGTGGCCGAGCGGATGGGCCTGCCCATGTCCTACGTCCGCAAGAAGCCCAAGGGCTACGGCCGCACCGCCCAGATCGAGGGCGAGATGCGCGAGGGCGACCGCGTCCTGCTGGTCGAGGACCTGACGACCGACGGCGGATCGAAGCTGAAATTCGTGGACGCGATCCGCGCCGCGGGGGCGGCGTGCGGGCACACGGCCGTCGTCTTCTTCTACGGCGTCATGCCCGGCACCGAAGAGCGGCTGGCCGAACACGGGCTCAGGCTCCACTACCTCACCACCTGGGCCGATGTCATCGCCGAGGCCCGGCGCGGCGGCGATTTCGACGAGGCGACGCTGGCCGAGGTGGAGCGATTCCTCGCCGACCCAGAGGCCTGGCGCGCCAAGCGCGGTCTCGAATGAGGTCATCCCGGACCGCTCCGGCTTGCGCCGTGGCGAATCCGACACATCGCTGTTACACTCGCCCCAGATGAAGCGTGCGGTACAGGCCCGCACCCCAATATCCTGCGGTGCAAAAGGCTCACAGCTTACTCACAGCTTTCCGCGATTGACGCCGCCGCAGCGCGCAGGGCTATACCCGTCGGCATACCCTTCGCGGACGCGGACGAAGGGAACGACATGCGGGGGGGCAAGACATGAACGAGCACGTTCCGGTGCCGGCGACCGGCGCACCGACCACCGACGAGACGCAACCGCTGCCGCATAACGTCGATGCCGAGCAACAGCTTCTGGGCGCGATCCTGTCCTCGAACGACGTGCTCGACCGGGTCGATGACCTGGTGAAGCCCGACCATTTCCACGACCCCGTCCACCGCGAGATCTTCTCCATGGCGCAGGCGCGCATCGCCAAGGGGCTTGCGACCGACGCCACCACGCTGAAGAACTTCGTCGCCGACATTCCCGGGCTGAAGGACCTCGGCGGGGCCGAGTACCTGCTGCGCCTGCAGCTCTCGGCCATCGCCACCTCGGCCGCGCGCGACTACGCACAGCTGATCCACGACCTTGCCGTCCGGCGCGAGCTGATCGCCCTCGGCCAACGCGTCTCGGACCGGGCACGCGCCATGCGCGACGACGTCGCCCCCGACGACCAGATCGTCGCGGCGGAAAGCGAGTTGTTCAACCTCGCCTCCTCGGGCACCACCAATCGCGGCTTCCAGTCGTTCCTCTCGGCGCTCTACGACGCGGTGAACACCGCCAACGCCGCCTACAACCGGGGCGGCAAGCTGGCGGGCCTGTCCACGGGCCTCACCGACATGGACCGGATGCTCGGCGGCCTGCACCGCTCCGACCTGCTGATCCTCGCCGGGCGCCCCTCGATGGGCAAGACCTCGCTGGCCACCAACATCGCTTTCAACGTCGCCAAGGCCTGGAAGCGCGGCCGGAAGGAGGACGGAACCGAGGGCACCATCGACGGCGGCGTCGTCGGTTTCTTCAGCCTCGAGATGTCGGCGGCCCAGCTCGCCCAGCGGGTCCTGTCGGAGGCCGCCGAGATCCCCTCGGAGCTGATCCGCAAGGGCGACCTGACCGAGGCCGAGTTCGAACGCTACCTCCATGCCGCGCGCGACCTGGAACGCTGCCCGCTCTTCATCGACGACACGCCGGCGCTGCCCATCGGCCAGGTCGCAGCCCGCGCCCGGCGGCTCAAGCGCGCGCCCCACGGGCTCGACCTGCTGATCGTGGACTACCTGCAGCTTCTCCGCGGCTCGGGGCGGTCCGAGAACCGGGTCAACGAGATCTCCGAGATCACGCAAGGCCTCAAGGCCATCGCCAAGGAACTCGACATTCCCGTCATCGCGCTCTCGCAGCTCTCGCGCCAGGTCGAAAGCCGCGAGGACAAGCGCCCGCAGCTCAGCGACCTGCGCGAGTCCGGATCGATCGAACAGGACGCCGACGTGGTCATGTTCGTCTACCGCGGCGAGTACTACAAGGAGCGCGAGAAGCCGGGCGAGGAGAACCTCGAGGCCATGACCAAGTGGCAGCAGGACATGGAGCAGCTTCACGGCAAGGCCGAGGTCATCATCGGCAAGCAGCGCCACGGCCCCGTGGGCACGGTGGAACTCAGCTTCGAAGGCCGCTTCACCCGCTTCGGCAACCTCGTCAAACCCTGGCAGCAGGGCGCGGACCCGGGCTACTGACGGGATCCCTTCATCAAGGTTAACGCGCCCTCCGCTTCTCCGTTTCACAAAATTCCCGGGGGGAGTCGCCGAAGGGTCGCCATGGTCGCGCCATTGGTCCGAGCGACAATGACGACGGGGGGCAGAGCCCCCCTCTTGACCCGGGCGGCCACCGGCGCGACACAAGCTCATGGGCACAGGCATCCTCACCATCGATCTCGATGCGCTCGCCGCCAACTGGCGCGCGCTTGACCGCCTCTCGCCGGGCGAGACCGGCGCCGTGGTCAAGGCCAATGCCTATGGATGCGGCATCGACCGCATCGCGCCGCGTCTCGCCCGCGAGGGCGCGCGGCGTTTCTTCGTCGCCACCGCCGAAGAGGGCGCCACGCTGCGCAACGTCTTGGGCAAAGGCCCTGAGATCAACGTCTTCTCGGGCCACATGGCCAGCGACACCGCCCTGATCCGCGACCACGCGCTGACGCCGATGCTGAACAGTCCCGAGCAGGCCGCCCGCCACCGCGCCGCGCTGCCCGATGCACCCTACGGCGTGCAGCTCGACACGGGCATGAACCGGCTGGGGATGGAAGCCCCCGACTGGGCCGCGACGCGCGCCGAGCTTGAGACAGGCCCGCTCACCCTCGTCATGTCGCATCTCGCCTGCGCGGACGAGCCGGACCGGCCAGAAAACGCGCGTCAGCTCAAGCAGTTCACCGAGATGACCCTGGGGGTCACCGTCCCCCGCAGCTTCTCGGCAACCGGCGGCATCCTGCTGGGCCGCGACTACCAGTTCGACCTCACGCGCCCGGGCATCGGCCTTTATGGCGGGCTTCCCTTCGCGGAGGCGCAACCGGTCGTGCGCCTGTCGCTTCCCGTGATCCAGACGCGCGAGGTGGCCGTGGGCGAGTTCGTCGGCTACGGCGGCGGGTTCATCGCCAACCGCCCGACGCGGATCGCAACGGTTTCAGCAGGTTACGCGGACGGGCTCATCCGTCACATGAGTGGTGTCGCGCAACTCTTTGACGAAGATCGCGTTTGCCGTCTCGCCGGGCGCGTTTCGATGGACCTTCTGACCATCGACGTGACCGACCTGCCCGTCGTGCCCGACCAGCTCGACATCCTCGGCCCGCTGCAGACGGTCGACACCCTCGCCGAGGCCGCGGGCACCATCGGCTACGAGATCCTGACCTCTCTCGGCAACCGCTACCAGCGCCGGTACATCGGCGCATGAGCCCCGTCCTCGTGCCCCTGGCGATCCTCGGCCGTTCCACGCTCTCTCTGCTCGCATCGATCGGAAGCGTCGCGATCTACACCGGCCGCGCCGTCAGCCATGTCCTCCGCCCCCCCTTCTACCCGCGCGAACTGCTCTGGCAGCTTCTTCACATCGGCTGGCTCTCGCTGCCGGTCGTGGGCCTGACCGCGCTTTTCACCGGCGGCGCGCTCGCGCTCCAGATCTACGCCGGCGGCTCGCGCTTCAATGCCGAGGCCGTGGTCCCCCAGATCGTCGCCATCGGCATCGTGCGCGAGCTTGGACCGGTCCTCGGCGGGCTCATGGTCGCGGGGCGCGTGGCCGCCGCGATCGCCGCCGAGATCGGCACGATGAAGGTCACCGAACAGATCGACGCGCTTGTCACGCTCTCGACCAACCCGTTGAAATACCTGACCGTTCCCCGCATCCTTGCCGCGACCCTCAGCCTGCCGGTGCTGGTCGCCGTGGGCGACGCGATCGGCATCTTCGGCGGCTACCTCGTCTCCACCACGCGGCTCGGCTTCAACGAGGCCGCGTATCTGCAGAACACGGCCGATTTCCTCGAGGCCTGGGATGTCACCTCGGGGCTGATCAAGGGCGCGGTCTTCGGCTTTCTCGTCGCGCTGATGGGCTGCTACCATGGCATGAACTCGGGCCGCGGCGCGCAGGGCGTGGGGCGGGCCACGACGAACGCCGTCGTCTCGGCCTCGATCCTCATCCTCGCCTCGAACTACCTGCTGACGGAGCTGTTCTTCACCGCATGATCGCGCTCGCCGATGTCCACAAGGCCTTCGGGTCGAAACAGGTCCTTCGCGGCCTGACGCTTCAGGTGGCGAAGGGGGAAAGCTGCGTGATCATCGGGGGGTCGGGGACGGGCAAATCCGTGTGCCTGAAGTGCATCCTGGGCCTCGTGACACCCGACAGGGGCACCATCACCGTCGATGGGCGCAGCGTGACCGAAGGGGACCGCGACGCCTTTCTTTCCCGCTTCGGGATGCTGTTCCAGGGCGGCGCGCTCTTCGATTCGATGTCCGTCTGGCAGAATGTCGCCTTTCGCCTGATGCGCGGCGCGCAAAAGCGCCCCAAGGCGCAAGCCCGCGAGATCGCCGTCGAGAAACTGCGCCGCGTCGGCCTGACGCCGGACGTGGCCGACCTCTATCCGTCGGAACTGTCGGGCGGCATGCAGAAGCGGGTGGGCCTGGCCCGCGCCATCGCCGCCGAGCCCGAGATCATCTTCTTCGACGAACCGACCACCGGCCTCGACCCGATCATGGCGGGCGTGATCAACGACCTGATCCGCGAGATCGTGACCGAGATGGGCGCGACCGCCGTGACCATAACCCACGACATGTCGAGCGTGCGCGCCATCGCCGACAAGGTCGCCATGCTGCACGCGGGCAAGATCCGCTGGCACGGCCCCGTGGGCGAGATCGACACCGCCGAGGACCCCTATCTCCGGCAGTTCGTCACCGGATCGGCGGACGGCCCGATCGAGGCGGTCCGCTGATGGAGCCCGACGCCGCCCCCGCCCCGGTCGACCCGCAGGTCGGAACGACGATGGCCGACATCACCGCCTTCGAGGCGAGCCCGGCCCAGTTGGCCGCCAACACCGCCGTCAACCTCGGCCTGGTCCTGCTGCCGCTCCTGGTGCTGATGACCGCGCTCGTGAAGCTTCGGCGCGGCCCGGAGCATCGCACGCTTCACGCGGGTCTTGCCCTGGCGGCGGGGCTTGCCGTGCTCCTTTCGGCGGTCACCATCGTCGTGCCGGGCGCGATCCCCGACGGGCTGCGTGACGGCGGGGTCCTGTCTTTCACCTGGGTGTTCCTTTTCGCCTGGATGACCCTGGATTTCATCCGAAGCGCCCGGCGCACCGGCCTGCGTCCGCGCGTGACCGACGTCGCCGTCCTGTTCTGCGCCGGTGCGACCCTCGCGGGTTTCGCCGCCCAGGTCGCGCTCTGAGCGGGGATGCGGATGACCGACCTTCTCCTGCCCTGGCTGCCGCTTCTGTTCACCGCCTCGGTCTTCGCGCTGGTCGGCAGCATGGCGCTGGCCGGTCTGATCCGCGCCATCCTTGGGGCACGGGGGCGCATCCTCCACCTGCTGACCGTTGCTGGTGGCGGCGTGGCGCTCGTGGTGCTGGCATTGCTCGCCCTCGGCATCGACGCGGGCCCGGCCCTTATCCCCGGTTTCGCGGGCGGGCTCGGCGCGGGATGTTTCTGGCTGATCGGCGCGCTCGCGGCGCGGGCGCGGCCGGTGTGGGTCGATGCGCTCGTGATCCTCGCGAGCGTTGCCTTCTTCACCAGCTACGCCGCGATGGCCGAGCACGCGGGCGAGGTCGCGCGGGTCTTTCCCGGACTGACGCTGCCCGGCCCCGACGGCCCGCCATGACGCCCATCGCCGTCATCGAGGCGGTGGCGACGCTTCTGTGGAGCTATGCCGCGGTGACGTTCCTCGCCTGGGCCGGGCATCTGCGCCGGGCCGGGCATCGCACCCGCGTGACCCATGTCTTCGACCTTGTGGCAAACCTCGTGCCGGCGATGATCGCGCTCCTGCTCGTCGTTCTGGCGGGGGCCGTGATCGGCCTGCCTTCGGTCGTCGTGATCATCGCGGTGCTCTTTCCCGCCGGGCTCGCCTTCGGCCTCCACATGTCGCTGAACGAGATCAGGGACCAGGTGACCTTCCCACGGGAACTGGCGCGGATCGGGCTGGCCTTGACCATCGGGGCGGCGGTGATCTGGGGACGGCAAATCGCCTGAGCCTTGCGCCCGGGCCCTGCCGGCCCCCAGATAGGCCCATGCTCCGCCTGCTCACCGCGCTGAACCTCGCGCTTCTGATCCTCTTTCCACTGGCATGGACCGCGCCCTTGATGCGCGCGGGGCTGCTGCCGCTCTTCGGGTTGGAGGAAATATCGGTGCTCTCCGGTCTGGCCGCGCTGTGGCGGGGCGGCGAGGTCGCGCTGGCCCTTCTCGTGGCGCTGTTCGCGCTGGTGGCACCGATGGCCAAGACCGTGGCGCTGGCGCTCGTTCACCTGTCGAGGGCGCCGATCACGCTGCTTCCGGCGGTCCAGATGCTCGGCAAGCTCGCCATGGCCGATGTCTTCCTGATCGCGGTCTACATCACGCTCGCCAAGGGCATGGCCGTGGGACGGGTGGAGACCGCATGGGGCCTCTGGCTATTCACGGGATGCGCCCTCGCCTCGCTCGGCATCGCCGTGGCAACGGGGCATCTGGCAAAGCGCGGCGCGCTGCGCTAGGGGCCGGGGCATGGAGCAGATCATTCTTCCCGCCGCCATCGTGATGGGCGTCTACGCGGCCCTGTCGGGCCTGACATGGGTGCAACGCCTGATCGGTGAGCGCCTGGCGGGCCGCAAGCGCGGCATGGTGCTGAACCTCGCCCGCCGCGCGGGGCCGCCGGCCGCCGCCGGCG